>NZ_CP067100.1:5194930-5504156 GCF_016616235.1 Bradyrhizobium diazoefficiens | reverse complement strand
TGCGAGAATTTCCAGCTTGCGTTGCACGTCCATCGTGGAATCCCTTTGATTCAGCTCACGAATCCGAATGAGCACCAATTCGATTGACTCATCCGACCTCGTTAGCTTTATATTAGAACATATCATGAACAAATGAGCCAGCCGCAGGTTCTTATTTTTGAGAACCTCGGCAATCACCCTGAAGGAGCGGCGAGCATGAGCGGCGCACGTGGAAGCGCGCTTGCGACCTTGCGCGGCCAGATCGAGCGCATCGAGACGGCGGAGGTCGTGCATCAGTATGACCGCGTCGCGCTCGGCCACGACGAGGCCGACCGCGCCTTGAAGGGCGGGCTCGCGCGCGCGGCGATCCACGAGGTGTTTTGCGAAGGGCGGCAGGGCGCGGCTGCGACGGGCTTTGTCACCGGGCTTGCGGGACGCGTGACGGCGCGCCGGCCGCTGCTATGGGTGCGGCAGGACTTCTCTGAAATTGAAACCGGCGCGCTGTCGATGAGCGGGCTCGCCGAGCTCGGCCTCGATCCGCGCCGTGTGGTGATGGTGCGCGCCGCCGATGTCGAGAGCGCGCTGCGCACCTCGGCCGATGCGCTCGCCTGCGATGCGCTCGGCGCGGTCGTGCTCGAGCTCTGGGGCGAGATGAGGCAGTTCGATCTCGTCGCAAGCCGCAAGCTCACCTTGGCCGCGCAAGCGTCCGGTGTCACCGGCCTGATGCTGCGCATGGCCGCGCAGCCGCTGCCTTCGACCGCGGAGACGCGATGGATGTTGCGCGCCGCGCATTCGCCGCCTGGCTCGGCATCAGTGCCTGCGGCGCCTTGGAGCGCCTGGGGCGCGCCGCGCTTTGATGCCGAGCTGTTGCGCAATCGTCATGGCCCGTGTGGCCGCTGGATCATGGAATGGAAATGTGATGAGTGCCAGTTCAGTGAACCGTCGGCGTATCCTCAGCCTGTGGCTGCCGCGCCTGCCCATCGACCGGATTCAGCGGTTTTTTCCGCCGAGCAACGGCGCGCAGGGTGAGCCGAGTATTGTTGTCATCAAGGATAGCAACGCGCTGGTGATCCATGCACTCGATGAGGCCGCCGAGCGCCTTGGCCTGCATATCGGCCAGCCGCTCGCCAATGCGCGGGCGATGTGTCCGGATTTAAAGGTGTTCGACGCCGATGTCGTGGCCGATGCCAAGACGCTGAGCGACATCGCCGACTGGTGCGACCGCTTCACACCGCTGGTGGCGCTCGATGCGCCGCACGGGCTGTTCCTCGACATCACCGGCTGTGCGCATCTGTTCGGCGGCGAGGCTGCGCTGTTGCAGACGCTGCTCCGAGCGCTCGGACGTCAGGGCTTTGCCGTCAGCGCGGCCATTGCCGGCACCTCGGTTTGCGCGCGTACGCTGACGCGGCAGGCCACGGGCACGATCGTCGCCAATGGCGGTGAGGTTGCGGCGATCGACCGGTTTCCGGTGTCCGCGCTCGGTGCGGACGAGGCTATCACCACCGGCCTGCGCCGCGCCGGCCTGAAGACTATCGGCGACGTTGCCTCGCGCGCGCCGAGTGAAATCACGGCGCGTTTCGGCGCACGGTTCTCGACCTTGCTCGCGCATGCGCTGGGGCAGGGCGACGCGCCGATCAATCCGCGCAAGCCGCTGCCCGACTACATCGTCGAGAAGCGCTTCGCCGAGCCGATCGCGACCGACACCATGATCGCGATGACGCTGTCGCGGCTGGCCGACACGTTGATTGCGTCCATGGAGAAACAGGGCAAGGGCGCGCGGCGCCTGGAGGCCGCGTTCTTCCGCACCGACGGCGTGGTGCGCGCGATCACGGTCGAGACCGGGCGGCCGGTGACGCGAAGTGCCGTGATCGACCGCCTGTTCCGCGAGCGGCTCGATGCGCTCGCCGATCCGCTGGATCCCGGCTTCGGCTTCGACATGGTGCGCCTGTCGGCGAGCCGCACCGAGATCGTGGTGCAGGAGCAGCGCGATCTCGACGCCCATGTCCACGACAATGACGAACTCGCCGCGCTGATCGACCGCATCGCTGCGCGCATCGGGGGCAAGCGCGTCGTCGTCCATCTACCGCAAGATACGCATATTCCCGAATGCGCGGTGCTGACCACGCCCGCGCAGCATCATCTGGCCGCGGCGATGCAGGCCGAATGGCCGGCACGCGCGAGAAGCGAGCCGCCGCTGCGCCCGTTGCGGCTGTTCGACAGACCGGAGCCGATCAAGGTGCCGTTCGCGACCGTGCCTGACGGCCCGCCGCATCAATTCACCTGGCGCCGCGCGCTGCATGCCGTGGTGCGGGTGGAAGGGCCCGAGCGCATCGCCATGGAATGGTGGCGGCAGGCCGGCAAGCAGCTGACCCGGGATTATTTCCGCATCGAGGATGCCGAGGGCCTGCGCTTCTGGATCTTTCGCGACGGTCTCTACGAGGGGGAATGCTTCGACGACGACGGCAAACCCGTTCCGCCCAACTGGTATGTGCACGGTCTCTTCGCATGAGCACGCCCGCATACGCCGAGATCGGCATCACCACAAACTTCTCCTTCCTGCGCGGCGGCTCGGATCCGCGCGCCTATGTGCATCAGGCCAGCCTCCTCGGCATTCCCGCGATCGGCATTGCCGATCACAACACGCTCGCTGGCGTGGTGCGCGCCTATAAGGAGCTCGACAATTCGGAGGTGCTGCACAAGCCAAAGCTGCTGATCGGCGCGCGCATCGTCTTCATCGACGGCACGACCGATATTCTCGTATACCCGCGCGACCGCGCCGCCTATGGCCGGCTCTGCCAGCTCCTTACAAGGGGCAAGCGCGGCGACGACATCACGCGGATCGAGAAGGGCGAATGCCATCTCAGGTTTGCTGACCTGCTCGAGTTTTCGGAAGGCCAGCTCCTGGTCCTGACGCTGCCGCATCGCTTCGAGCCGGCGCAGGCGTCGGATGTTCTCGCAAAGCTCAAAGCAAGCCGTGCCCAGGGCGTGTGGCTGGCGGCGAGCCTGCTCTATCGCGGCGACGACCGGCGCCGCCTGGCGCGGCTTGACGATCTCGCCGCAACAGCCAAAGTGCCGCTGCTCGCGACCAACGAAGTGCTCTATCACCATCCCGCCCGCCGTCCGCTTCAGGACGTGCTGACCTGCATCCGGGAAAAGACCACGATCGAGGCGGTCGGGCGCAGGCTGGAGGCCAATGCCGAGCGCTTTCTGAAGACGCCCCGTGAAATGGCGCGGCTGTTCCGCGACTTCCCCGATGCAGTCGCCGAGACCATGCGCTTTGCGGACAGGATCGAGTTCTCGCTCGACCAGCTCAAATACCAGTATCCGGACGAGCCGGTGCCCCCGGGCAAGACCGCGCAGGGGCATCTGGAGGATCTGACCTGGGCGGGCGTCGACAAATATTTCGGCGGTGTTTCCAATATCGGCGAGAAGCTTCACGCGACCCTGAAGAAGGAGCTCGCGCTGATCGCCGAGTTGAAATACGCACACTACTTCCTCACCGTGCACGACATCGTGCATTACGCGCGCAGCCAAAACATTCTATGCCAGGGCCGCGGCTCGGCGGCGAATTCGGCCGTCTGCTACGTGCTCGGCATCACTTCGGTCGACCCGACCAAGGTCGATCTGTTGTTCGAGCGCTTCATCTCCAAGGAGCGGCTGGAGCCGCCCGACATCGACGTCGATTTCGAGCATTCGCGCCGCGAGGAGGTGATGCAATATGTCTACCGCCGCTACGGCCGCCACCGCGCTGCGATCATCGCCACCGTCATCCATTATCGTCCGCGCAGCGCCATCCGCGACGTCGGCAAGGCGCTGGGCCTGACCGAGGACGTCACTGCCGCGCTGGCCGACACCGTCTGGGGCAGCTGGGGCAAGGGCCTCAATGACATGCAGGTCCGGCAGGCCGGGCTCGATCCGCACAATCCCATGATCAACCTCGCGGTCGAGCTTGCGGCCGAGCTGATCGAATTCCCGCGCCATCTCTCCCAGCATGTCGGCGGCTATGTGCTGACGCAGGACCGGCTCGACACCTATGTGCCGATCGGCAATGCCGCGATGGACGACCGCACCTTCATCGAATGGGACAAGGACGACGTCGACGCGCTCAGCATGATGAAGGTCGACGTGCTCGCGCTGGGCATGCTTACTTGCATCAGGAAATGTTTTGACCTGATCGCGGATCACAAGGGCAAGCGCTGGGTACTGGCAAGCGTCCCGCAGGACGATCCTGAGGTCTACGACATGCTGTGCCGGGGGGAATCGCTCGGCGTATTCCAGGTTGAGAGCCGCGCCCAGATGAACATGCTGCCACGCCTGAAGCCGCGGGAGTTCTACGACCTCGTCATCGAGGTCGCGATCGTGCGTCCGGGCCCGATTCAGGGCGATATGGTGCATCCTTATCTGCGGCGGCGAAACGGCCAGGAGAAGGTGAATTATCCCTCGCCATCGCCCGAGCATGGTCCCGCAGACGAGCTTTACAAGGTGCTGCATAAGACCAAGGGCGTGCCCCTATTCCAGGAGCAGGCGATGCGCATCGCGATCGAGGCGGCAAAGTTCACCTCCGAGGAGGCCAACGGCCTGCGCCGCTCGATGGCGACTTTCCGCAATGTCGGCACCATCGGCCAATATGAGGAGAAGCTGATCGGCAACATGGTGGCGCGCGGCTACGATGCCAATTTCGCCAGAAGCTGTTTTGACCAGATCAAGGGATTCGGCTCCTATGGTTTTCCTGAGAGCCATGCGGCGAGCTTCGCGCAACTCGTCTACATCTCGTCATGGCTGAAGTATCATCATCCCGATGCCTTCTGCTGCGGTCTGCTGAACTCGCAACCCATGGGCTTTTATGCTCCGGCGCAGATCGTCGGCGACGCCCGCAAGAACGGCGTCGAGGTGCGCGACATCGATGTCTCTTATAGCTTTGCGCAAAGCACGCTGGAGAACACGACGGACAAGTATTGCGCCGTACGCCTCGGCTTCCGCCAGATCGACGGTTTCCACTGGCTCGATCCCGATGAGGAGTTTCTCAAGGCGGAGCAGGCGAAGCGGCAAGGCAAGATCCATGTCACTCAGGAAGACTGGACCGACCGCATCGTCGCCGCGCGCAGCCGCCGGCCCTTCACCTCGCTGGAAGACTTCGCCCGCGACACCGGCCTGCCCAAGCGCGCGCTGATCCTGCTGGCCGATGCCGATGCGTTCCGCTCGCTCGGGCTCGACCGCCGCGAGGCGCTGTGGCAGGTGCGGCGGCTGCCCGACGACGTGCCGCTGCCGCTGTTCGAGGCGGCCACCGCGCGCGAGCAGCCGGACGAGCATGCAAAGCCGCTGCCGGTGATGCCGCGCGCCGAGCAGGTGGTCGCGGACTACCAGACCATCCGTCTGTCGCTAAAAGGCCATCCGATGGAATTTCTGCGCGAGATGTTTTCGCGCGAGCGCGTCGTCGCCTGCAAGGAGATCAGCCATGAGAACGAGCGGCGCCGCGTCCGCTGCGCCGGTGTGGTCCTGGTGCGGCAGCGGCCGGGCAGCGCCAGCGGCGTCGTGTTCATGACGCTGGAGGACGAGACCGGCATCGCCAATGTCGTGGTGTGGCCTAAAATCATGGAGCAGTACCGGAAAGAAGTGATGGGCGCGCGCCTCGTCCTGGTCGAGGGGTATATCCAGAGCAGCCCCGAGAAGGTGACGCATCTGATCGCCCAGCGCATGATCGACCGCTCGCACGATCTGGTCGGCCTTGCCAACGATGCTCTGAGCCGCAAGCATCCGGCGCCGGCAGGTGCGACCGTGGTCGAGCCGCTCAACGAAGACCCCCGCGCCCTCGCGGACATGCCCGCACAAAAAATCCGCCACCCCCGCAACGTCCGCATCCTGCCGCCGTCGCGGGATTTCCATTGAGGATAGGACGCCGGCCGGCGCCTCGCCGTCATTGCGAGGAGCTCTTGCGACGAAGCAATCCAGACTGTCGCCGCGGAAAGATTCTGGATTGCTTCGCTGCGCTCGCAATGACGAGCTTGCGGAAACGACCGGGTGCTAAACTCTCGGTCGTTACGCTCACTAAAAATTTACCCGGTTCGAGATCGCCCCGTCCACGACGAGATTGGATCCCGTCGTGAACGACGACACCGGGCTCGCCAGAAACACCGCTGCGCTCGCGATCTCCTGCGGCGTTGCCATGCGCCCGGTCGGGTTGCGCTTCATCGCGTCATTGTAGCGCTCGGGCATGTTCTGCTCGATCGTGTTCCAGACGCCGCCCTTGAAATAAACCGTGCCGGGCGACACGACATTCACGCGGATTTTCTTCTTGGCGTATTGCCGCGCCAGCCCCTTGGCCATGTGGATCAGCGCCGCCTTGATCGGGCCGTAGGAGCTCGCCGCATCCGCCTGCGCCGCCGCGACCGAGGAGATGATGACGAAGGCGGCATCGCCGCGGCTCGCGCCGCTGGCTTCGAGCAACGGCCGCGCCGCGTCGAAAGCGTGCACGGCACCGAGCACGTCCAGCCGGAAATTCTGCTCCCACGACGCGGCGTCCTGGCCTTGCGCCATCGCGCCGGCATTGGAGAACAGCATGTCGACGCCGCCGAGTTCTGTCGCTGCAGTCTCGATCCAGGACTTCAGCGCCGCGCCGTCGGTGACGTCGACCGTGCCGCCGGTGGCGCGGATTCCACTCGCCTTCAGCTCGCTAACGGTCGCCGCAACCTGGTCGGCGTTGCGCGCGCACACCGCGACATTGGCGCCTTCACCGGCCAGCGTGTCGGCAATCGCCCGCCCGATACCGCGGGTGCCGCCCAGGACGACGGCGTTCTTTCCCTTGAGACCGAGATCCATTGTTTGGTTTTCCTTCTTGCTGGTCGTGCGGAGCTTGGTTGTTTGAGCGAAGATAT
Source organism: Bradyrhizobium diazoefficiens (assembly GCF_016616235.1). Taxonomy (NCBI): domain Bacteria; kingdom Pseudomonadati; phylum Pseudomonadota; class Alphaproteobacteria; order Hyphomicrobiales; family Nitrobacteraceae; genus Bradyrhizobium; species Bradyrhizobium diazoefficiens. The sequence goes on along the minus strand of NZ_CP067100.1, from coordinate 5,497,305 downwards.
CGAATTCGTTCTCGGTGTCATACCCCGCGCAGGCGGGGTATCCAGTACGCCGCAACGTCTCGGTTCTATCTCCGGCGTCTCTGGAATACTGGATCATCCACCTTCGCGGATGATGACACCGCGCATAACGTCGTCAGGGACGCGCCCCTTCATTCCGGCGCAGCCCCCACCGGCGGGCCCCCGGGCGGGCGCTGCAGAAAAGTCAGCGAGGCGTAGGCGCCGACCCAGGAGCCGATCGCGGCGAAGGCGACATAGAGGGCGTTCTCGGTGTAGCTGATCACAGCGTAGGACGAGAGCAGGTACCAGATAGCGCTCCAACTCGCCGCCGGCACGCGCTTGCGCGCGACCACGGCTGATGTGAACATCACATAGACCGCGTCGGTGGCCGCCGTTGCGACGAACACGGCGCCCGCGGTAAGGGGATCGATGGCGGCCATTGCATTCCTTCTTGTGCTAATGAATGGTCGACAAAAACTAGGGGAGAGAAGCGGACATGCAAAGCCCCGCCGACATTCTCAAGAGTATCTGGACCTCGGCCGGCGGCGATGCAGCCGCGCTCGCGCGTGTCCGGCTGACCGGCGAGGAGCCGCAAATCCCGTCCTCGTTTCGTGTCGCTGTTGCCGGACAAACGACGATCGCGGCCGCCGGGCTGGCCGCCGCGGAGATATGGAGGCTGCGCAGCGGAGAAGCGCAGGACGTCACCGTCGACATTCGCCACGCCGTCGTCGAATGCCGCTCCGAGCGCTACTTGCGCGTCGACGACAAGCCGCCGCCCCCGGCCTGGGACGCCATCGCTGGCGTCTACAGCACCGGCGATGGCCGCTTCGTCCGCTGCCACACCAATTTTCCGCACCATCGCGACGCCGTCTGCAAGGTGCTCGGCTGCGCGCCTGAGCGCGACAAGGTGCAGGCCGCCTTGATGCACTGGAAGGGCGAGGACTTCGAAACGGCGGCTTACGCCGCGGGCGGCGTCGTTGCCTTGATGCGGAGCCACGACGAATGGTCCGCGCTGCCGCAGGCGCAAGCGCTCGCGCAATTGCCGCTGATCTCGATCGAGAAGATCGGCGAGGCCGCGCCGAAGCCGTGGCCGCAAGGATCATCGAATAACGATCGTCCGCTCGCGGGCTTGCGCGTGCTCGATCTCTCCCGCGTCATTGCAGGGCCCATCGCCGGCCGTACCCTCGCCGCGCATGGTGCCGACGTGCTGCTGGTGTCGGGGCCGGAGCTGCCGGCCATTCCCTGGCTCACCATCGATACCGGCCGCGGCAAGCTCACCACTTTCATCGAGCTGAAGACCGAGGCGGGCAGGGCGCAACTGCGCGAACTCCTGAAAGACGCCGACATCTTCTCGCAAGGCTATCGCCCGCGCGCGCTCGCTAGAATCGGCTTTTCGCCGGAAGCTGCCGCACACATCAATCCCGGCATCGTCTATGTCACGCTGTCGGCCTACGGTCATGCCGGCCCCTGGGCCGAGCGGCGCGGCTTCGATTCGCTGGTGCAGACCACGACCGGCTTCAACCATGCCGAAGGGCAGGCCGCCGGCATCGACGGCCCCAAGGAATTGCCGGCGCAGATGCTCGACCACGCCACCGGTTATCTGATGGCGTTCGGCGCGATGATGGCCAAGGCGCGCCAGGCCCGTGAAGGCGGCAGCTGGCACGTGCGGGTGTCGCTGGCCCAGACCGGGCGCTGGCTGTGGAATCTCGGCCGGCTGGACGGCGGCCTGGACACCCCGGATCTTACGGGTGATGCCGTACATCTTGCGTTCATTGAAGCCGTGCCATCTGGCTTCGGCACGTTGAAGGCGGTGCGCCATTCGGCGCTGCTGTCGAGGACGCCGGCACAATGGAGCCGTCCGGCAATGCCGCTCGGCAGCCATCCGGCACAGTGGCCGGCGCGAACCTGACGTGAAACTGACGCGATGCAAAATTTTAACGCAAACCGAAACGCGATCCGCGCTTTTTAGGTTGTTTGAAATTCCAATTCGGCACTATTAGCGCGACCGATGAGGCAGCCATCTGCCGAGATCGTCGCAGACACGACCGGGCCCCATGGTAGTTGAAAATACCAAGCGAATGCAGGTGCTTACAAAACAACGGGTGATCACATCCGTAGTTTTACTAGCTCTTGCCGGCGCCGGCGCCTATGGCTTCCTCCGTGCGGGCGCCAAGGAGAAGAGCCACTCCGAGATTTCCAGCCAGTCGCGCAGGAATGCGCAGAACTTCACGCCGACGCCATCCGAATGGGCCACGCTGACGATCCAGCCGGTCAAGGCCCGGACCTTCCGCGCCGAGTACGTCACCGAGGGCAAGGTCGCCGTCGACGAGGACCACTCGACGCCGGTGTTCTCGCCCTATGCGGGCCGGGTGACCAAGCTGCTGGCGAAGCCGGGCGAGAGCGTGACCCAGGGGCAACCGCTGTTCACGATCGAGGCCGCCGATACCGTGCAGGCCCAGAACGATTTCATCGCGGCGATGACGTCGCAGAACAAGGCAAAGTCGGCGCTCGAGCTTGCCGACATCCAGTACCGGCGCGCCAAGGATCTCTACGAAGGCCGCGCCATTCCGCTCAAGGATTATCAGCAGGCGGAAGCGACCCAGGTTCAGGCGCAGAACGATATGCGCTCCGCAGTGACGGCGCTGGAGGCCGCAAACAACAAGCTGCGCATCCTCGGCTTCACCGACGAGACGATCAAGGCGTTCCAGAACAAAGGCACCATCAACCCTGAAATCACGATCTATGCGCCGCTCTCGGGTACGGTCGTGCAGCGCAAGATCGGGCCCGGGCAATATGTCAGCGCTGGTGCCAGCGATCCGGTCTTCGTGATCGGCGATCTCTCCACGGTCTGGCTTACCGCCTTCGTGCGCGAGAGCGATGCTGCGCAAGTCAGCGTCGGACAGGACATCGCCGTGAACGTGATGGCGCTGCCGGGCCGGCCGCTGACCGCCAAGATCAACTACGTCGCCGCCGCGATCGATCCGAGCACCCGCCGCCTCTTGGTCCGCGCCACCATCGACAACAAGGACGGCCTGCTCAAGCCGGAAATGTTCGCCAATGTCACGATCTATTCGGCCGGCGATCGCGCCGCGCCCGCCGTGCCGAAGCAGGCGTTGATCTACGAGGCCGACAAGGTCCGCCTCTGGGTCGCACGCGAGGACAAGTCGGTCGAGCTGCGTGAGATCAAGACCGGACTGATCAATGGCAACCTCGTCGAGGTCACCAGCAATCTGAAGCCCGGCGAGCAGATCGTCGTCAAGGGCAGCCTGTTCATCGACCGCGCGGCGTCCGGCAGCTAGGGCAGGATGGCTTTTATTGTATCAATTGTTCCGCGCTTGATTTCACCTCGCCCCGCTCGCGGGGAGAGGTCGGATTGCATCGCAGATGCAATCCGGATGAGGGGGACTCTCCCTGATTCCAACTCTCACCGTCCTCGCGGGGACTCCCCCTCACCCCAATCCTCTCCCCGCAGGCGGGGAGAGGGAGAAGACCGCTGACCTGAATGGATCGCCTCGTCGCCCTTGCCGTCAACCGGCGCTTCCTGATGGTCGGCATGTTCGTCGCCGTGATGATCGGCGGCCTGATCGCGTTCAACCAGCTCAACATCGAGGCCTATCCCGATCCGACCCCGCCGATGGTCGACATCGTGACGCAAAGTCCGGGCCTGTCGGCGGAGGAGATCGAACGCTACATCACCATCCCGATCGAGACTCAGGTCGCAGGTCTGAAGAACATCACGACCATCCGCACCATCTCGCTCTATGGCCTCTCCGACGTCAAAATCCAGTTCTCCTTCGCCTATACTTATGAAGAGGCGTTGCAGCAGGTGCTGAACCGCCTGGCGCAGCTCGCGCCGCTGCCGGGCAACGTGCAGCCGCAGATCTCGCCACTCAGTCCGATCGGCGAGATCTTCCGCTACCGCCTGGTCGGCCCGCCGAACTACAGCGTGCTCGACCTCAAGACCATCCAGGACTGGGTGCTCCAGCGCCGCTTCCGCGCCGTGCCCGGCGTGATCGACGTCACGGGGTGGGGCGGCAAGAGCAAGACCTACGAGCTCCAGGTCGATTTCAACAAGCTGGTCGCCAACGGCCTGACGCTGCCGCAAGTGCTGCAGGCCGTCGGCAATGCGAACGTCAACGTCGGCGGCAACACCGTCAATATCGGCCAGCAATCGGCCGTGGTGCGCGGTGTCGGCCTGATCCGCTCCATCGACGATCTCGCCAACACCATGATCGCCCAGACCAACGGCAATCCGGTGCTGGTTCGGGATGTCGCCACCGTCACCGTCGGGCAGAAGCCCCGGCTCGGTATCGCCGGCATCGACGATTCCGACGACATCGTGCAGGGCATCGTGCTGATGCGCCGCGGCGAGCAGAGCTCGCCGACCATCAAGCGGGTCCACCAGCTGGTTCAAACCCTCAACGACTCCAGCATCCTGCCGCCGGGCGTGCGCATCGAGCGCATCTACGACCGCGGCGACCTGATCGAGCTCACCACCCACACCGTGCTGCACAACATGGTGGTCGGCATTCTCTTGATCGTGCTGCTGCAATGGATCTTCCTCGGTGATTTGCGCAGCGCATTGATCGTGGGCGCCACGATTCCGTTCGCGCTGTTCTTCGCGGTGATCATCCTGGTGCTGCGCGGGGAATCGGCGAACCTCTTGTCGGTCGGCGCCATCGATTTCGGCCTGATCGTCGACGCCACCGTCATCATGGTGGAGGCGATCTTCCGCCGGCTGACGCAGACGACGCCGATGTCGGAATCCGAGCATATGTCGTCCGAGACGCTGTTCGGCATGAAGAGCCACGCCATCCTCAGCGCGGCCGCCGACGTCTCGCGCTCGATCTTCTTTGCCGCCGCGATCATCATCGCGGCCTTCCTGCCGCTGTTCACGCTCTCCGGCGTCGAGGGCAATATCTTCGGGCCGATGGCGCGCACCTATGCCTACGCGCTCGCCGGCGGCCTGCTCGCGACCTTTACCGTCACCCCGGCGCTATCAGCGATCATCCTGCCCGCGCATGTCGAGGAGACCGAGACGAGGATCATGCTGATCCTGCACCGGCTCTATATGCCCGTGCTGAATTGGGCGGTCGCCAATCGCGCCATTGTGCTCGGCGCCGCGGTCGGCCTTGTGCTGATGACGGTCGCGTTCAGCCGGCTGCTCGGTCTCGAGTTCCTGCCCAAGCTGGAAGAGGGCAATCTCTGGATCCGCGCGACGCTGCCGCCGACCATCTCGCTGCAGGAAGGCAACACCTACGTCAACGAGATGCGCAAGGTGATCCGCGCGCGGCCCGAGGTCGAGTCCGTCGTGTCGCAGCACGGCCGCCCCGACGACGGCACTGACGCCGCCGGCTTCTTCAACGCCGAGTTCTTCGCGCCGCTGAAGCCCGCGAGCCAGTGGCCCGGCACGCACGACAAGGAAGAGTTGACGGCCGAGTTGCTCAAGCAGCTCGATGACCGCTTTCCCGGGGTCGAATTCAACTTCTCGCAATATCTCCAGGACAACGTTTCCGAAGCCGTTTCCGGCGTGAAGGGCGAGAACTCGATCAAGCTGTTCGGAAGCGACCTCCAGGCGCTCACCGACACTGCCAACAAGATCAAGCAGGTGCTGTCGACCGTGCAGGGCGTCACCGACCTGGCGGTGTTCACCTCGCTCGGTCAGCCGACCGTCCAGATCGACATCGACCGGGCCAAGGCCGCGCGCTACGGCCTCGCGCCCGGCGACATCAACGCCACCATCAAGGTCGCGATCGGCGGCGATACCGCGGGCGATCTCTACGAGCCCGGCTCCGACCGCCACTTCCCGATCATCGTGCGGCTGGCGCCGGAATATCGTAGGAGCGCCGAGGCGATCCAGAACTTGCGCATCGGCGCGCCCGGGCCGAACGGCACCGTGACGCAGATCCCCTTGAGCGAGGTCGCCACCATCAGCCTCGTCTCCGGTGCGGCCTACATCTATCGCGAGCAGCAGGAACGCTATCTGCCGATCAAGTTCTCGGTGCGGGAGCGCGACCTCGGCAGCGCGATCCGCGAGGCGCAGCAGAAGATCGCCGAGCAGGTGCAACTGCCGCCCGGCTCGCGCATGGAATGGGTCGGCGAGTTCGGCAATCTCCAGGACGCGATCCGGCGGCTGTCGATCGTGGTGCCGATCTCGCTGGCGCTGATCGGCGTGCTGCTCTGGTTCAATTTCGGCTCGATGGCCGACACGCTGCTGGCGATGAGCGTGATCCCGATGGCGATCTTCGGCGGCGTGCTGGGCCTGTTGATCACCGGCACGGCGTTCAGCGTCTCCGCGGCGATCGGCTTCATCGCGCTGTTCGGCATCGCCGTGATGGATGGCATCATCATCCTGTCGCAGTTCAATCAGCTGATCGATGAAGGCATGGACCGCGTGAGCGCGGTGATCCGCACCGGCGAACTTCAGCTCCGGCCAGTGCTGATGACCTGCGTCGTCGCGGGCGTCGGCCTGCTGCCGGCGGCGCTGTCGGAGGGCATCGGCTCGCAGGTGCAGAAGCCGCTCGCGGTGGTCGTCGTCACCGGCATGATGCTGGCGCCGGTCGTGATCCTGGTGACGCTGCCGGTCCTGATCTCCTTCTTCTCGCGCCGCGCGCGCTGACGCGCAGCTACCCGAATGCGCGCTGCGCGATCCGCAGCAGCATGGTGGTACCAAGCCCAAGCAGCATCAAACTGGCGAACCTGCTGCTCAATGACAGCATCCGCGGCGTCAGCCGCGACCGCATGGTTGCGACGATCGTGCTGAGCATCGTCCACCAGACCGCGGAGCCGACGAAGACGCCGGCAATCAGCGGTGCGGCCGCCGCCTGCGTGGAGAACGCATGCAGTGCGGCCAGAAACAGGATGACCGTGAGCGGATTGGTCAGCCCGAGCGCGATGGCGCTGAGATAGGCGCGTGCGAGACGCACGCTGTCGATCGCACCAGCGTCTTGAAGCACGATGGGCGCTCCGATGCGTGCGGACCGCGAACCACAGCAATGTGAGTGCGGAGACGATGCCGAAGACCGCGGCGTTCGCCTCGATCCAGGGCTGCGCCAGCGCACCCAATCCAAGAACCGCGAGAGAGCTGTAGGTGAGATGCACGGTCGCCGCACCGAAGCCGGTTGCGAGACCTGTCGCCATGCCCGATGCCAATGTGCGCTGAATGCACAGCATTCCCATGGGCTCGATCGGCGCGGCGACGGTGAAGCCGATTCCAATGCCGGACAAAAGCGCGACGAGATAATGCGATAAAGACATGCACCCGCACGAACAAATGAAATCTGTGCGTGCGTATCGGTGAAATTGAATCGCCGCCTCAACCGAACGGGTGAGAATCCAATGCTGGCACAAACACGTTCGTGTGAATCGAACGCGCCTGTGCTCTCGTGACAACGGTTGCGCTGCGCAGCATGCAACAGCATCAGCTTCCGTTGAACCTTATCCGCTTTGTCGCGACTCAGAACCCGTAGAGCCGCGCCGGATTGTCGACCAGGATCTTCTTGCGCACATCCGCGTCGGGCGCCCACACCGGCAACTGGTTGAGCAGGGCGCCATCGTCGATCTGGTAGAGCGGCGCGATGTCGGTGGCTTTGCGTCCCTCGACCCGGCTCGAATCCGGATGAGGCCAGTCGGTGCCCCAGACGATGCGGTCTGCGTTCGCGGCGATCAGCGCCTGTGCGAACGGCACCATGTCCTGATAATCGGGCGCGAGCTTCGACGATCGGTAGGCGCCGGAGATCTTCACATAAGCCTTGCCGGACTTCACCAGCGCGACAAGATCGGAGAAGCCCGGCTGCTCCAGGCCTTTCGATGCATCGAGGCCGCCGAAATGGTCGAACACGACCGGCACCGGCGCCGTCTCGACCAGGTCCTTGATCGCCGAGATCATGGCAAGCGTGGTGTAGAGCTGCACATGCCAGCCGCGCGCCTTCATGCGCTCGACGGCGGCGGTGAAGCGCGGACGGCCGACATTGGGGTCATTGACGCCGCCGGTCGCGAGATTAAGGCGGATGCCGCGGAAGCCGTCCTGATGCATCGTGTCGAGCGCGCTCTCCGGCGTCTTGTCGTCAATCACGGCGACCCCGCGCGCGTTCGCGCCGCGCGCTTTCATGCCGAACAAGGTCGACGAATTGTCGGTGCCGTAGACGCTCGGCGTGACGATCACCACGCGCTCGATATGCAGCGCCTTGTGCAGTGCGGCCATCTCGTCCGGCGAGGCCGGCTCGGGCGTGTAGACGCGCCCGGCGAAGAACGGAAACTTTTCGACATCGCCGTGGATATGGGTGTGGCAGTCGCAGGCATGCGGCGGGACGTCGAAATTGATCGGCGTCGCGGGCTGCGCCGCCCGGGCGTGGGCTCTGTTGGTCATGGCTACTCCGGCGACGAGGGAGGCAAGCAGGACACTGCGTCGGTTGAGCACGGTTTCTCTCCCTGTTTTGCTTTTTTGGAGGCAAGCTCGGAGAGACTATCACATCAGCCCGGCAACCGCTCCGTTTCGCTGCATAGCTGCTCGACGAGGTCCGCAAGCAGGCGTGAGCCATCAATGCGCACGACAGGGCAGGGCAGGGCGGAGAGCCACGCCTCATCTTTTGCGAGACTGCGGCCTTCGCGATCGCCGGCTTCGTAGTGCGAAGCCCATTCGATGAAAGACTCAGTTTCGTCATGACGCCAGCCACCCCGTGCGACGGCATCAGCGCCGAAATGCGCGGCCTCGCAGGCGCGCAATCGCTCCAGCCGGATATCGCGCGGCGTGGTCACGAAGACGACGAGGTCGAAGAACGAAACCAGCTCCTCGCCCCAGCCGGTGACGGATCCGCTCAGCACCCAATCGAGACGCGACAGGAACATCTCGCGCATCAGGCGCAGACGATCTGCGGCAGGGCGCGTCGTCCGGTAAGGCGGCGCAGTCGGGAGCCAGAAATAGTCGTCGGTGTCGTGATGCGGCAGCGCGAGCCGGCCGGCGAGCGCGCGACCCAGCGTGGTCACGCCGGAGCCCGAAGCTCCCATCAGATGGATGCGGCGGCTTTTCATCAGCACCGAGCCGAAACTGAAACTACTGCCCCGACGGCGTGCGCAGGCCGTGCCAGGCGTCGCGGACCTGCTGGTAGTGCACCTCGGGCAGATAGTCCGGCGTGTTGAGGTTCAGGGTCTTGACGTCGAGATGGCCGACGGCGCTGAGCAGGGTGTAGGAGGCGATGACGCGGTCGCGTAGCGCGCCGATCAGGCGGGCCTTGGCCTGGATCAGGTCGGCCTGCGAGTTCAAGACGTCCACCGTCGTGCGCTGTCCGCCGGCGGCTTCGCGCTGCACGCCCTGGAGCGCGACGGTTGCCGCCTTCACCTCGGATTCCGAGGCCGAGACCGCAATCTTGGCGCCTTCATTGGCAACCCAGGCGCTGACCGCCGCGGTGCGGGCCTGGTTGCGGACCTGGTCGAGCACGAGCCGGCTCTGCGCCGTGATCTCCTTGGCCTGCCGGGTCTGCGAGGCGGCCTGACCGCCGTCATAGATCGGCGCAGTGACATTGGCGACGATCGAGGCCTGGTCCTCGGCGAAGGTGCCGAGCGTCGGGTCGTTGTTGCGGCTTTTGCTGGCGCTGCCCTGGATGCTGGCGCTCGGCAGCAGCGTGCCTTCGGCGATGCGGATATTGGTCGAGGCGACGTCGACGTCGAAGCTGGCCGCCATCACCGCCGGATGTTGGCGGATCGCCATCGTCAGGGCGTCCTCGCGGCTCTTCGGCAGATAGCGATCGACAACCTCGGCGGGCCGGAGCTGTGACGGCGCGTTGCCGATCACCTGCGCATAAGTGGCCTGGCTGACGGCGAGCGCGACTTCGGCGGCGTTGAGATCGGCAAGGCCGCGGTTGAGGCGGGCTTCGGCCTGGGCGCTGTCAGTCGGCGTGACGTCGCCGGCGTTGAGGCGGCGCTGGGTCACGGCCAGCGTCTCGCGCAGGAACGCGACGTTGGAGCGCTGCGCCTCGACCAGCGACTGGTTGGCGAGCACGTTGGTATAGGCGGTGACGGCGTCGAGCAGCACGCCCTGGCCGACATTGCGCAGCGCCTCGCGGCCGGACTGCACCTGGAGTTCGGCCGCGCGCACGCCGTTGGCGGTGCGGAACCCGTTGAATAGGGTCTGCGTCACGGTAACGCCGATGATCCATGGCTTCAGGTTGGCGGTCTGGACGGTGTTGTCGGGCAAGAGATTGCGCACCGATTGCAGGCCGGCGCTGAGGCTCGCCACGATCTGCGGCCGATAGCCGGCGAGCGCCTGCGGCACGTTCTCGTCCGTGGCGCGTTGCCGCGCCCGCTCGGCGTTAAGCTGCGGATTGGTCTGGTAAGCCTTTGCCAGCGCCTCCGGCAGGGCTTCCGCCGATGCGGCAGCCGGCAGGGCGCAACAGAGCGCCAGCGCGGTCCACGTCGCAAGCACAGGACCCACGCCGGATCGATGCCGCGTCAATATGCGACCAGCTCTGGCGGCACGCCCAATCATGTAATCCCGCTAAACCCCGGCTGTCCGCCCCCGCCGACGGTGGCCCTCTTAACTGTTTAACCAGCCGGGGTCGCGCAGGCAAACTGCCGCGGGGAAAACCCCCATCTATTCCGTGCTTGTTGCAGGCGCGTCACAGCATTTTTGCGGATCAGCATCAGAGCCTTACACCAGCCTGACCGTTCGCGGGCGCTACCGGTTCTTGTTCACCGGCTTGCGCTTCTCGATGAACGCCGCCATGCCCTCGGAGCGGTCTTCCAGCGCGAAGGTCGCGTGGAACAGGTTGCGCTCGACGCTCATGCCCTCGGCGAGGGTGGTCTCGAAGGCGCGGTTCACGGCTTCCTTGGCCATTGCCGCCGCCGGTCGCGACATCGCGGCGATCTTCTCGGCGGCGGCGATGACTTCGTCCATCAGCTTGTCGGCTGGCACGATCCGGCTGACGAGGCCTGCGCGCTCCGCCTCCGCTGCATCCATCATGCGGCCAGTGAGGCATAGGTCCATCGCCTTCGCCTTGCCGATCGCGCGGGTCAGGCGCTGGGTCCCGCCGATGCCGGGAATGGTGCCGAGCGTGATCTCGGGCTGGCCGAACTTTGCCGTGTCGGCGGCGATGATGAAGTCGCACATCATGGCGAGCTCGCAGCCGCCGCCGAGCGCATAGCCCGCGACCGCGGCGATGGTCGGCTTGCGGCATCGCGCGATCCGGTCGCCACCGATCGCGGCGAAGTCTTCCGAGAACATGTCGATGAAGCCCTTCGGCTGCATCTCCTTGATGTCGGCGCCGGCGGCGAAGGCCTTTTCGCTGCCGGTCACGACGATGCAGCCGATAGCGTCATCAGCCTCGAGATCGTCGACGGCGGCGGCGATCTCGCGAAAGACGCCGAACGAGAGCGCGTTGAGCATCTTCGGCCGGTTCAGCTTGACGATGCCGACCGCACCCTGGCTCTCGACGATGATGTGTTCGAACGTGCTCATGCTCCACCCACGCGTTTGATTGGTTGGGCAATGTGCCCGCTGGCGCGAATGGCTTCAAGAGCGAACACTGGCCGGAACACGCGGCAAGGCGCGTGTCCCGGGCGGGATTCAATCAGGCCAGAAAGTCAGGCCATGAACATGCGCGCGGCGGAGGCCAGTGTCAGCAGCGTGCCGACCCCGATGAAGATCTTGCCGATCAGCGAGCTCTGGTCCCAGGCCGAGCTCTGGCTGCTGGCCATCACCGGTGCCGGCCGCGGCTGCGCGTCGGTTGCGGCAATCACCGCTTTCTGCGCCGGCGGAGTATCCTGTTGCAGGGTGCGGTCGATATCATTGAGCTGGTCGGGTTCAACGACCTGGTTCTCGGCAGTCGGCGCGGCGGTATTATCGGCGGCAGCCTGCACGTTGTCGTTGGCGCGGCCCGTCATCGCGGACGCCGCGGCAGCCGTCGGCGCGACGGCGGCGGCGAGCTGCGCATTGGCGTTGGCGACGGTGGGCGGCATCTGGCTCGAGGCCGGCGCGTCGTTCTCGGCCTTCACGTCGACCTTGGCGTCGTCGGCCTGTGGCGCGGCATCCTTCTTGTCGGCCTTGTCGCTGGATTTCTGTGCCGTCTTATCGCTGTCGCGGTGGCGCGAGGCGTGGCGCCGCTGCTTGCCCGGCTTGACCGTATCGGCCTGGTTGCCCGCGCTGTCGGATTTGCTGGCGGAGCTCGGTGCCGCCTGCACGGCGCCTCCAAACAGCAAGAAAAGCCCGGCAAGAAGGATCAATGCCGCGTGTCCGCTGGCTTTCATCATGTTGACGATCTCCCCAATTCCGCCCGTCCCGGACGAAACAGAGACCCCGGGGCATGACGGCAGCAGGGCAGAAAGTGGGAATCTTCGGGCTACACCGGGCGAAAACGGGGCAAGCCGGCTCCTGGAAACGGCCGGCCGGATGCGGGACGGGCGGATCGGTGTTAAGAGCCGTCGCAGACTTTTTCGGCGGTCTCGGTGGCGCGTGTCCGGTGTTGATCACGAATTTGTGATAATGCGGACCACCGCGTAACAAATTGAAAGAGCGGCCGAATTGCATGGTGAGGGCGCACGTGCGCGGACGTGAGGACGAATGGACCGGCCTGATGCGGTCGGCCATGGCTGGCGATGATGCGGCGTATCATCGCCTGTTGAAGGCGGTCACGCCGGTGCTGCGCGCCGCGGCGAGGCGGGGCCTGGCGCGGGCCGGGCAGCCTCCCGACCAGGCCGAGGATATCGTGCAGGAGATTCTGTTGGCGGTGCACCTGAAGCGGCACACCTGGGACAGCGAAGCGCCCTTCGCGCCCTGGTTGTTCGCGATCGGGCGCAACAAGCTGATCGACGTGCTGCGCCGGCGCGGCAAGCGCGTCTTCGTCAACATCGACGATTTCGCCGAGACCCTGCCGGGTGAGGCCCCTCAGGAAACCGCCTCGGCGGGCGAGGTCGCCGCGCAGCTCGGCACGCTGCCGCAGCGCCAGCGCGACGTGCTGCAGTCGATTGCGGTCGAGGCCGTCTCGATCAAGGACACGGCGGCGAGATTTGCGATGAGCGAAGGTGCGGTGCGGGTCGCGCTGCATCGCGGACTTGCGGCGCTGACTGCCAAACTGCGAGACCATTAGTCATGGACACCGATCAACTCATTCGCACGCTTGCGGCCGACAACGCCCATCGCGCTCCACGCGTCGGCGCCGTGCTGACCATGGCGCTGCTGGTGGCGGCGCCGTTCTCGATCCTGATCTTCGCCACGTTCCTCGGCGTGCGTCCCGACGTGATGACGGCCATGCACAATCCGTTCTTCGACACCAAGTTCGCGGTGACGCTGTCGCTTGCGATCCCCGCGATCATCGTCAGCTTGCATCTGTCGCGGCCCGAAGCATTGATGCGCGGTTGGGGCTGGCTGTTGCTGCTGCCCGTGGGCCTGCTCGCGGTCGCGATCGGCAGTGAGGCGATGATGGCGCCGGCGATGCCGATGACAATGCGCCTGGTGGGCAAGAATTCGCGCGTCTGCCTGTCCGCAATCCCCGCCATGTCGCTGCCGCTGCTCGCCGGCGCCCTGTTCGGCCTGCGCCACGGCGCGCCGTCGCGTCCCGCGCTCGCCGGCGCGCTCGCCGGCCTGGTGTCGGCCGGCCTTGCCGCGACGCTCTATGCCTCGCACTGCACCGACGATTCGCCACTGTTCGTCGCGACCTGGTACACGATCGCGACCGCGGTGGTGACGGCGATCGGCGCGTTCGCCGGTTCAAAAGTCTTGCGCTACTAGCCGCGGCGTCAGGACGCCGGCGTCGTGCTCTGCATGCGGTGGAAGCGCAGCACCTGCTGTGCGGTCGATGAGCGCAGCGCCTCGTAGCTGTCGCGCAGCGTCAGCATGTCGGTCCGCGAACCGCCGGAGAGTTTCTCGCGCATGGCGATGATGGCGCGCACGCTCGACCAGGACATGCCCGCGACCTTGGCGAGGATCATCACGCCCTCGGTGCGGCTCTCGATCATCATGTTTTCGGCAGTCTCGACCGCGACGCCCGCGAGCGCGGCGAGCCCTGCATTGGTCTCGTCGAACTTGCCCTGCTCGGCGAAGGTCATGACCTGGAATTCGTTGAGACGGCCGTCCGCGTGCAGTGACTTCACCAGTGCGCGCGCCATCTCGGTCTGCCTGGTCATGGCGGCGGCGCGGACCCGCTGCGCCGCTTCCTGGACCACGCTCGAGACTTCGTCCGCAAGCTCGGGATGGGCGGCCTCCAGCTTGCGGCGCACGCTCAAGGAGGCCTTCGCGACCAGCTTGAGATAGTGATGGCGGGGCAAATCGGGCCGCAGGCCGATGCAGGTGGCGAGGTCGTCGTCGCGCTCGGCGCGGGTGACGAGGTCGGTGAGGCTGCCTTCCGACAGCTTCGCGCCGTGATTGCCGACGGTTGATTGCACCACGTCCTCGTTGCCCCGCGAGACCAGCACGTCGGTCAGTGCTTCCGACAGCACCCGCCGCAGCGAGATCGCCTTGAGATGCGCCTCGCCCCTGGTGCGTGCGATTTCCATCAGGGTGGCCTCGTCCAGCCGTTCCGATTTCGTCAGCACGGGTCCGGCGACCTCGATGACTTCGTCGAGCGCGAGCGTGCGCATAATTTTCGGCGGCGCGGCCGCGATCGGTGCCAGGCGTTCGGCGAGCAGCGCCTTGGCCGAGGTCTCGATCTGCGCGATCAGGCACTGGAATACGTCGTCGAAGACGCGGATGTGCGCGTCGGAATAGTCCACGGCATTGCCCAGGAAGAGATCGGTCACGCGGCGCAGCGCCTCGACACGGCGCGCCACGGTGCCGTGCGAGAGCGCAGCCTGCAATTCGTCGAGCAGGTTCTCGGATGGTTTGGCGGATTTGGATCTCATTGCCCTGTCCTGGAGCGTTCGGTCCGGCGGCGGCCTCGCGCGCGCCCGCAGAAAATGGATTGGTCAGCTCGGTGCAATTCGGTTACGCCCTTGCGCCTTGGCGGAATAAAGCGCGCTGTCGGCGCGCGCGAGAAACGTGTCGGCAGTATCAGAGTCGCGCAGCGTCGCGACGCCCGCGGAAATCGTCACCCGCATACCCGGCGAGAATGCACTCCAGTCGAGATCGGCGACGATGCCGCGGAGCCGCTCCATCATGCGCGAGGCTGCCTCGGCAGCGGTGTCCGGCAGCAGCAGCAGGAACTCCTCGCCGCCGTAGCGGCCGAAGCTGTCGGACGGGCGGATGTTGGCGAAAACGGTGATGGCAAAGGTGCGCAGCACCTCGTCGCCGACGGGATGGCCGTGGGCGTCGTTGATGCGCTTGAACCAGTCGAGATCGATCAGCGCGATCGCGCAAGGCGTGGACGCCTGCCGCGACTTCCCGATCTCGACATCCAAGAGGCGCATGATGCAGCGGCGATTGTAGGAGCCGGTGAGCTCGTCGAGCTCGGCGAGCTCCTCGATGCGCTGGTAGGCGGCCTTCAGCTCGATGCTGCGCCGGTACAGGATCTTGCGCAGCGTGGCGCCGAACAGGCCGAGGAAGGCGCACTGGCCGATCACCAGCACGAAGCACAGCATCGAGGCGGTGCGCTGGAGCCGGCTCGCAACGGGCATGCCAATCGGCAGGTCGGAGGCGAGGAAGACGGCGGCAAGGCCGCCCGTCGCGATCGCCCAGGTCAGCATCGCCTGAGCCGAGGTCATG
The DNA here is from genome assembly GCF_016616235.1 of Bradyrhizobium diazoefficiens. Taxonomy (NCBI): domain Bacteria; kingdom Pseudomonadati; phylum Pseudomonadota; class Alphaproteobacteria; order Hyphomicrobiales; family Nitrobacteraceae; genus Bradyrhizobium; species Bradyrhizobium diazoefficiens. Next base: position 5,481,680 of record NZ_CP067100.1, on the reverse strand, counting down.
CGCAGCGTGCCGAAGGCAAAGATCAGGAATAGGACGCTGATGAAGGCGATGCCGATGGTCGGCACCGACAGCAGGAACACGAATTGCAGCGCCATATGCGCCGAGATCTGGAACACGGTGAGATAGTGGTCGCTGAACCTGTCGCCGACGCCGGCTTCCGACAGCACGGCGAACGTGCCGATGATCAGGAGACCGCCGAGCCAGAACAGCGAAGCGACGTCGACCGAGATCGCGCCATCATAGGCGTAGAGCAGCAGGACGGAGGCGCCGAGCGAATAGCTCACCACCTGGCCGATATACATCTGGCGGCGCTGCCGGACCCTGCGGGCCAGCACTTCCGGCGCCGCCGCCTCCGGTGCGAGGACGAGATCCGCGGTCTCAGCAGCATTCCTCTCCGGAAAGGACGTCGCGGCCGTGCTCATGGTCCCGCCAATGGTGGAGTTCAGCCCAAAAATCTACGTGGCAAGCCTTTAGGTTTGGTATCATTCGAAACCGAATCCAAACCTTGTAGCGCAGTACGGGATGATGGTGGCCGGCAGGAGAATTTGCCGGCGATTAGCCATCGTTTGCGATGCGATCGAGCCAAAGCAGGGCTTCGTGAGACAGATGTCGTGCCGGGCTGCTATGGAACCGGATCTGGCCCGGTCGCCTCGGCCGGGCAAGCCCTCCGCAGGGAAATATTTGAGTATTATGTTACCGATTTGGATCGAGCTGGTTGACCGCCGCGAGCGGGACAAGAAAAATGCACGTATGTGGGGTAGATCACACAGGCCTCCGTACAACTGCGGTAAGTTGAAGAATTTCACCCCTTTCGTCGAACCGTCCACCGCCTCGGCCCGACCAACCTTGCGAGACGGCCTTTGAGCGTGACACAGGCGGCTTCGGACGAGGTCCTGATCGCCAGGATCGCTCAGGGCGACCGGCTCGCCATGCAGGTGCTGTACGGGCGGCACCATGTCAGGGTCTACAGGTTCGGGCTGAGGCTCGTGCGGGACGAGCAGGCGGCGGAGGACCTCATCAGCGAGGTGTTTCTCGACGTCTGGCGTCAAGCCGGCAAGTTCGAAGGCCGATCCGCCGTTTCCACCTGGCTGCTGGCAATCACCCGATTCAAGGCCCTCTCGGCGCTCCGGCGCAGGAAGGACTTTGAGTTGGACGAAGACGCCGCGAACGCGATCGAGGACCAGTCCGACGATCCGGAAACGGTGGTGCAGAAGAAGGATACCAGTGAAGCGTTGCGGGAGTGTCTGACGGGCCTCTCGCCGGAACACCGGGAGATCGTCGATCTCGTCTACTACCACGAGAAGTCCGTAGAAGAGGTCGCCGCAATCGTCGGCATCCCGGAGAACACTGTGAAGACGCGCTTGTTCTATGCGCGCAAGAAACTGGCCGAACTGCTGAAGGCAGCCGGCGTTGAGCGAGGCTGGCCATGATGGCTTTGAGCAAGAAGATGCTGGAGCAAGAGCCCAGTGACATTGAACTGCTGCTGCCCTGGCACGCCGCCGGCACGTTGAACGCGCGCGATGCGCGCCGTGTCGAGGAAGCGCTGGCGCGCGATCCCGAGCTCGCGAAGCAATATGCCGCGATCCGCGGCGAGTACGAAGAGACCATCCATCTGAATGAGAGCTTGGGGGCTCCGTCGGCCCGCGCGATGCAGAAGCTGTTCGCTGCGATCGACGCCGAGCCGGCGCGGCCCATCGGTTCGCTGCCGCTGTCGGCGCGCATCTCGACCTTCTTCGGGAGCCTGTCGCCGCGCACGCTGGCTTGGTCGGCGAGCCTTGCCGGCATCGCGCTGCTGCTGCAGGCCGGCATCATCGGCGCGGTGCTGATGAAGACCCAGACCGCGACCTTCCAGACCGCTTCGCTTTCGACCGGCGCCCCGATCACCCGCGAACTCGGAGCGGCGGCTGCGCCCGCCCGCGCGCTGGTGCGCTTCACGCCCGAGGCGCGCGTTTCCGACATCACCGCGCTGCTCGACAGCTACCAGGCCTCGATCATCGGCGATGCCAAGGGCGGCATGTTCCGTCTCCAGTTCGACAAGGCGATGAGCCAGGACGAACTCGCCGCGCTGCTCGGCAGGATGTCGCGCGAGAAGGTCGTCAACCTCGCCGTGGCGGCGCCTTAAGCGCACCCTTCGACCGATGGCAGGCAAATCCGAGAGCAGGATACGCGCCGAGGCCTACGCTTCATCGGTCGGTGCCGCGCTGCTGCTTGCCGCCAGTCTCGGCATTGGGGTTGCTCAGGCGCAGGCGATCATGCGCACGCCGACGATCAGCGTCCCCTCGCGCATGCCGACCATTTCTCCCAGCATCGCTCCGCGCGTCAGCCCTGGTGTCACTGCGCGGGCGGTCAGTGTCGACCGCGGTCCGCGCCCGATTGCCACGCCGCGGATTTCGGCCCGGCTGGGGCCGACGCCGGTGCTGCCCTATGCGCGCTACTCCCCGAACCTCTACCCCGCCTGCACCGCGCCCTATCGCGACGCCGACGGCGAATGCCTGGCGCAGCCGAACGTCGGCGGCGAGGGGACCGGCAGATCGGGCAAGAAGAGCGCCGGCAAGGGCCGCGGCAACACCACGCCGGCGGCCGTGGCCTTGCGCGCCTTCGCAGGCGAATTCGTCGCCGAGATCGACGGCGCATTGTCGGCGACCGAAGCCGACGAGCTGGCACGCCGCCACGGCCTTGCGCGCGTTGCATCGGAGAATTTTCCGCTGATCGGGGCGACGTTCGGCCTGTTCCGCATCACCGATGGCCGGCCTTCCGAGACGGTGCGGCGCGAGTTCGCCGCTGATGCCAGCGTGCGCTCGGTACAGCCGAACTTCCGCTACGTGCTCCAGGACCAGAAACCGCCGGTGCCGAGCGAAGGCGATCCGGCGCAATATGCCCTGGCAAAGCTCCGCCTGCCGCAGGCGCACACGCTGGCGCACGGCGCCAACGTGACGATTGCCGTGATCGATTCCGGCATCGACGCCAGACATCCCGAGCTCACCGATTCCATCGCCGACAATTTCGATGCGCTCGGCAGCATCGAGGGGGCGCACATTCACGGCACCGGCATCGCCGGCGCCATCGTGGCGCATGCCAGGCTGATGGGCAGCGCGCCGGAGGCGCGCATCATCGCGATCCGTGCCTTCGGCGGCACCGCCGGCGGCGCCGAGAGCTCGTCCTACATCATCCTGCGCTCGCTCAATTACGCCGCCGAGCACGGCGCGCAGATCGTCAATATGAGCTTTGCCGGCCCGAAGGACGCCGTGATCGAGCGCGCCATTGCGGCAACCGCTGCGCGCGGGCTGGTGCTGATCGCTGCCGCCGGCAATGCCGGCGCGAAATCGCCGCCGCTCTATCCGGCCGCCAACCCCAACGTGATCGCGGTCAGCGCGACCGACCAGCAGGACGGACTGTTCTCGGCCTCCAACCGTGGCAATCACATCGCGCTGGCGGCGCCCGGCGTCGACATCTTCCTGCCGGCGCCGGATGGCAAATACCAGATGACGTCGGGGACCTCGTTCTCGGCTGCCTATGTCTCCGGCGTCGCCGCTTTGCTGCTGGAGCGCAATTACGCGCTCAAGCCGGAAGCGCTGCGCATGACGCTGGCGAAGACCGCGCGCGATCTCGGCTCGCCCGGCCGCGACGATCTGTTCGGCGCCGGCGAGGCCGATGCGTTTGCCGCGGTCATGGCTGTTCCCGCCGACAGCGCGGCGCCGGTTGCGGCGGCGTCCGGTACAACAAAACGTGAAGATGCGCAGCCACGTCGCGATGAGCCCGGCATCCGCGCGATCGAACAACCTTCGCTGTCGAGCGCGGATGATAAAGCTACGGTTTTTCAGGCTGATAGGCCGGCGGCGCGATAGCAGCTGCGACAACTTTGCGCGCTCGCCAAAGGTTAAAAAATCGAACGCCGCATTGAACGTTCAGCTGGCTGCCACGACCAAAATATGTGGGAGCGGTCATCCCTCCCCATCAGTCATATCAGGCGCGAGCGCCCATCCACCCCAAGCGCCCATATGGCTCGACCCGTCCGGTTGTCCCCCCGGACGGGTCTTTTCTTTTCGGGGTCTCTGTTCCTTCGAAGCCTCGCGCGCGTTCAGCTTCCGGTTGAAGCCTCGCGCCCGTGTTCCTCGCCATCGTGCATCGGCCCGCCGCAAGCCGGTCATGCTTGTGCGAAGCTTGACTCGAAAACACAGCAAATCTCCGCACGACTACGGTCTTTCATGGCGAACGCCGTGTCGTTGCTGGACAAGTCAAAACTTTTCCACAAAATATTCATGTCGCGCCTAAATTGATTCGTGTGCGTTGCGTCGCGTCCGTATCTTTCTCATGACGGGCTGGTTCATGACACATCGCCAAGGGTCTGCTTACGGCCAAGGGTCTGCTCACGCGCCCGGCCGCACCGCGGTTTGCAGCCGAGACATCGCGGCACGCTGGTGCGCACTCGCCGAACAGCGGCTCGAGCATCTCTCCGAAATGTTCGAGACCGGACGCTGGCGCCGCTATCACTCCGAGATCGCATTCCTCGAAAACATCCAGGAAGCCAAACTCGCGGTCCAGACCTGGCGGGCTCTCTCAACCGGTGGCGATGTGGCCGCGGCGGCCGCCAGTGTCTCCCCGGCATTCGGCTGGTCGCCGGCAATCATGCCCCGCGTGTTTCCGCGCGAGCAGGCAGCGCAGACTGTGCAGCCCAAAACTCTGCAACCCAAAACTCTTCAACCCAAGGCCGTCCACATCGCCCCTGAGACCGCCGTGCCGATCAGGCTCGAGCCGAAGCTGGACGTTCTCGCCGAAGTGACGGAAGCGCCGCTCGCTCCGACCGCACCGCTGGCGGTGCCCGCTGCGGTCGCATCGTTCACTGCGCCCGCTGCTGTCCCGCCGCTCAAGGCTCCCGCGGCGAGGGCGCCGCTGACCGCACCTGTCGTGAGGCCGCCGTCGGCAGCGCCTGTTGCGATGGCGCCGCGCACCGCGCCCGCCGTGAGGTCGCCCGCCGCGATGGCAACGCTCCTGCCGCAGTTCGCCCCGCCCGCCACTGAGATCGTCGCAGCCCCCGAGCGCGTCGTCGAATTCACCTTCAGCCTCGACGGCCTGGAAGCGAAATACCCGCTGCTGCGGAACGTGTTCTAGGGGACCCTGGAGAGCGCAACCGCGCCTTCTCCGATCCGTCCTCCTGAAGTGGGAGCAAAGCTGCGCTGCGCAAAGCTTTGAGAGCCTCGAAGGATGCGCGGCCCATCTGGCGCCGCACCAACGCTTACTTCTTCGATCTCGGCGCTCCCGCGCGCCGGCGCGCAAGCTGGCTCACCGATTTCCAATCCGAACGAATGAGCGCTTCCTTCTTCGCGCGGCTCCACCCCTTGAGCTGTCGCTCGGCAGCAATTCCATCAGTGATGCGATCGAAATACTCGGACCACACCAGAACGACCGGGCGCCTCGAATAAGTATAGCCCTGATGGACTCCAGCATTGTGCTTGTCCGCCCGTTTGGACGTATCCTCACCGGTGGCGCTTCCGATATAGAACGAGCCATCCGCGCATCTCAGCATGTAGATATAGATGCCCACAACATCATCCTTCGAGGCTCCCCGCCGGTGCTGCGCACCGCGCGGCTCGCGCCTCAGGATGACGGCCGTGTACTTGTTGTCAATGCTTGATGGAGCAACTTTTGAGTGTGCCGTTGAAGATCGTGCTTCCTGGAAACAGCGCCCCATCTCTCATCCCGTCATCCTGAGGTGCGAAACACGTGGCGCAGCGCGCCACGTGGGGAGCCTCGAAGGATGAACGGCCCCCGCTGTCAGTCTAACGCCGCACTGCATTCCCGCCGATCACCACCTGCGCAAACCGTTGCGCACCCTCGGCGGACAGGTCCGACGTCACCGCACGCGCGTGGTCGAGCCCGACCACGGCGCCGCGCGGGGTTTCCGAGATCATGTTGTTGTTGACGAGCGCGGTGCCGGCGCCGGGCACCACGGAAACGCCTATGCCGGCGAGCGCCCTGCGGATCACATTGCCTGATATCGCGACATCGCGCAGATATTTGCCCCAGCCGGCGACGATGCCGTAGGACGGCGCGTTCTCGATGACGTTGCCGGTCACCGACGAATCTGCCTCGATGTAGATGCCGACGCCGGCATCGTCGTCCGGTGCGGTGCCGATCGGCCGCTTCGGGATCAGATTGCGGATGATATTGCCCTGAACCACGGCAATGCGGCCGCCCTCGTTGAAATTGCAGACGGAGACGCCGACCGCCGCGCCGTCCACAATGTTGTTCGCGATCACGGCGGCCTCGAACGAAAACTCCGAATAGAGCGCGACCTCGCGCACGTCGCTGACGCTGTTGCCTGATATGTGAATGTTGGACGCCGAATTGCCGCGCACCGCGGAGTAGTCGCAGTTCCTGATGCGGTTGCCGCGCACGATCACATTGCCGGCACGAAAGGCGTTGATGGCGTTGCCGTACTGGCCGGAGCCGCCGGGGCCGGCCTTGATGTCCTCGATGCGGTTGTCGGTGACCAGTGTACCGTCGTCGCCGATCGCGCTGCGCAGGATCTCGATGCCGTTGTCGTTGGTCCCGAGAATTGTGTTGCGGGAGACGCTGAGACCCCGCGCGTCGAACGAGACCACCGCCGTCACCGCGATGCTGGTGAAGATGTTGCCGGAGACGTCGCCCGACACCTGCTCGAGCCAGATGCCGCTGCCGCCGGATCCGGTGATCTCGCAATCGGTGATGCGGACGTCGCGGCCGCCGAGGACGTGGATCAGCCCACGCCGCGTCGGCAGCGGGATGCCGCCGCCGTCGAAGGTGATACCGGTGAGGCCGATCGCATCGGAGCCGTCGCTCTGGATTGCCGACGCGCCGCCGGTGAAGACGAGCTTGGTGGCCCCGCGCACGCCGATCAATTGCGAGCCGTTCGGCAGCCGCAGCAGCCCGGTGCGATAGACCCCGGGCGGCAGCGCCAGCGGCACCTGCACCCGCGCGGCATCGTCGATCGCACGCTGAAGCGCACGCGTCTGATCCTCGCCGCTGTTGGGTCGCACGCCATATTGGGTGGCATCGCGGCCGAGCAGGGAGGTCAGCGGCGCCGCGCGCGCGGCATCGGCCGGCATCGCGAGCGCGCCGGCGATGCCGGCGGTGGAAGCTCCAATGAGGTGACGGCGGTTGAGGTCCATGACGCGTCCTCCGCGGGAGGTGTCTGCGCGAACTAGGTAGCGCAGGGCGCAGGGAGGCGTGAGGATTGTTCGCGGTAGGGTTAAATGTTTACGCAACCGGTCTGCGTTTGTTGCGGGCCAACTGCACCATCTCCATCAGCATCGCTTCCCCCGCATCCACCAGCTCATCCAGCGTGATCCTGGGCGCGCCCTTGCGCCGCATGACGCCGCTGCGCGCCAGCAGGGGTACGTGGATGAACGCCGCAAGCTTTGGTCCGTCCGCCCTGACATTCTCGATCGCCCGCCAGCTCAAGTAGTTGCAGAGATAGGCGCCGGCATCGCGCGAGGCGCGCGCGTCGATGCCAGTGCGGCGTGCGGCGCGCAGCAGCCTTGCCGTGTGCGGGCCGAACATCATCGCGTCCGCGTGGCCGGCGATGCCGCGCTTGCTGGCGCGGGTGTTGGCGGCATCGGGCCAGAGCATGGTGACGGCGTTGCGCGCGCGGGTCTCGATGCGCAAAAAAGGCGTGCGCGCGGCAAGGCCGAACATCAGCAGCGCGTCCGGCTTCGCCTTTGCGAGCACATCAGGCAATTGCCGGTCGACCGCGGCGTAAGTGACCGGGAAGATGTGGCTCGCGATCGCGACATTCTCGAGCGCCGGCCGGCGCAGTTGCGTCAGCCGTGCGACCAGCGGCTGGGTCGGATTATAGGGCGCGCCGGGGAAGGGACCGAAGCCGGTGAGGAGGATGCGCAGCTTGTCGCTCATTGCAGCAACTCCAGAATCTGCTCGGCGGCAAGCGCCGGCGTGAGATGGCCTTCGGCCACGTCAGCCTCGATCTTCCGCACTTTCGTCCGCACAGACGCTTCGCTGCGCAGCCGCGACAGCATGCGCTGCTCCAGCATCGACCACATCCACTTCACCTGCTGATCGCGCCGCCGCGCGGCGAAATCGCCGGATGCGTTCATCGCCTTGCGGTGATCCAGAACTTTTTGCCACAACTCGGCGATGCCGGTGCCGGCCAGCGCCGAATAGGTGACGACGGGCGGATGCCAATGCTCGGACCGCGCCGCCAAAATATGCAGCGCGCCGCGATAGTCGGCGGCGGTGATGTTGGCGCGCTTGAGATTGTCGCCGTCGGCCTTGTTGATCGCGATCATGTCGGCGAGCTCGACCAGGCCCTTCTTGATGCCCTGCAACTCATCGCCGCCGCCCGGCAGCATCAGGGCGAGGAAAAAGTCGGTCATGTCGCAGACCGCGGTCTCGGATTGGCCGATGCCGACGGTCTCGACCAGCACGACGCCGAAGCCGGCGGCCTCGCAGAGCAGCATCGCCTCGCGCGTTTTCGCTGCGACGCCGCCGAGCGTGCCGGAGGACGGCGAGGGGCGGATGAAGGCATCGCTAGAGGCCGCGAGCCGCGCCATTCGCGTCTTGTCGCCGAGGATCGAGCCGCCGCTGCGTGCCGAGGACGGATCGACCGCGAGCACCGCGACCTTGTGGCCCTGCTCGATCAGGTAGGTCCCGAGTGCGTCGATGGTGGTGGATTTGCCGACGCCAGGCGAGCCGGTGATGCCGACGCGAAACGCCTTGCCGGTGTCGGGCAGCAGCATCTGCACCAGCTCCCGCGCCAGCGCCTGATGGTCGCCGCGCCGGCTCTCCACCAGCGTGATCGCCCGCGCCAGCGCCGCGCGGCTGCCGGCGCGGAGGTCACGGGCGAGGGATTTGATGTCGAGCGAGGCCTTCTTCTCGGTCATGCCTTGCTTTACAACGCCCTGGCGGAGCAGGCGAGGGCCGCCGGCCCGATATCACCGGGTCGCCGCCACTCCCGTCTCCGGCGGCTTCACTTTCCGCCACACCCACACCATCACCGGCCAGAGCAGGGCGCCGATCGCCATGGCGGCGAGGATCGCGGCGACCGGGCGCTCGAAGAAAGGCAAAATGCTGCCATCCGACTTGATGAGCGACGTCACAAAAGCCTGCTCCACCATGGTGCCCATGACGATGCCGAGCACCATTGCGGCGACGGGATAGCCGTTCGCCTCCATGACATAGCCGATCACGCCGAAGGCTGCGACGGTGACGACGCCGAACATGTTGTTGCCGATCGCGAACGAGCCGACCGCGCAGCAGAGCATGATGATCGGCATGATGGCGGAGCGCGGCGCCAGCAGGATGTAGGCGGCGATCCGGATCATGGCGATGCCGAGCGGGATCATCAGGATGTTCGCGATGATGAACATCAGGTAGATCGCGTACATGCTCGACGCTTTTTCCGTGAACAGCGTCGGGCCCGGATTGAGGCCCTTCATGTAGAGCACGCCGATCGCGATCGCGGCGATGGTGTCGCCGGGGATGCCGAACAGCAGCGAGGGCACCCAGCCCGACGCGATGCTGGCATTGTTGCTGGCGCCGGCTTCGACCAGGCCCTCGACATGGCCGGTGCCGAATTTTTCCGGCTCTTTGGAGAAGCGTTTCGACATCGCATAGGAGACCCAGGCGGCCATGTCGGCGCCGGCGCCGGGCAGCACGCCGATGATGATGCCGACGATGTTCCCGCGCGTCATCTGCCAATGATATTTCTTGGTCAGCTTCCACTGGCCGGCCATGATGCTTCCGAATTTGCGCCGCGGCAGCGGCGGCGGCTCGGGCGTCAGCATCGCGCGCATCACCTGTGCCACCGCGAACACGCCGACCAGCGCCGGGATCGGCTCGATGCCGCCGAACAGATCGGTAATGCCGAACGTGAAGCGCGGCACGCCGCCGGGATTTTCGATGCCGACGCAGGAGACGAGCAAGCCGATGAACATGCCGGCGATCGCCTTCACCGGCGAGGAGCGCGCCACCAACGTGGCGCACATCAGGCCGAGCAGGGCCAGCCAGAAATATTCGAAAGTCGAGAACGACAGCGCGATCTCGGCGAGCGGTGGCGCCAAAATCATCAGCGACAGCACGCCGGCAATGCCGCCGACCGCGGAGAACCAGACGCCCGCACCTAATGCCAGCTCGGCCTGGCCCTTGCGGGTCATCGCATAGGCCTCGTCGGCATAGGCGGCGGAGGCGGGCGTGCCGGGAATGCGCAAGAGCGCGCCGGGGATGTCTCCGGAGAAGATCGCCATCGAGGAGGCCGCGACGATGGTCGCGATCGCCGCGATCGGCGACAGGTAGAAGGTGACGGGGACGAGCAGGGCGGTCGCCATGGTCGCAGACAGGCCGGGCAGCGAGCCGATCACGAGCCCGTACACCGAGGCTGCGAACATCGCGATGATGACCTCCCAGGTGGAGATCAGGGCGAAGGCGTCAAGCAGGGTTTTCAGCATGGGATTACCAGGGCGTCGGCAACAGGCCGGCGGGCAGCGGGACGCGCAGCAGCTTGCCGAAGATGAGGTGGATGGCGAAAGGCGACAGCGCCGCGAGCGGCAGTGCCAGCTTCCACTTGGCCCCGAGCGCGGTCGAGGTGACGTAGACCATGATCGCCGCGGTGATGATGAAGCCGAGCCGGTCGGCGGCGAACACATAGAACAGCAGCAGCGCCGGCGGCAGCAGGGCGCGCACGCTATAGAGCCTGCCCTGTGGCGGCGGGGCAGCGGCCGCCATCTGGCCGTGCTCGAGCGGGATCAGCTCTTCCTCCTCCTCGAAGGAATGTCCGATGCCGAACACGATCGCGAGCCCGCACAGCGCGAGCCCGATGCCGATCACGAGCGGAAACACGTTGGGGCCGACCGGCTGCCCCGGCACCGGCGGCAGGATCCAGCCGCCATAGGCGGAAGCCGCGCCGAGTACGATGAGAAACGATCCCGTGATGGAGTCGGAAAGACGCATGGGAGAGGTCCTGTCAGTGTCCTTCTCCCTCTCCCCCCATCCGCCTTCGCCAAAGTTTAGGCGAGACAAGCGCGGGGAAAGGTGAACGATCACACCTTGCTCAGGCCCGCGGCCTTCATCGCGTCGCCCATCTGGGCGTCGCCCTTGTCCATGAAGCCAGCGAACTCTCCGGCATCGCCCCACACCGTGCCGAAGCCGCGATTGCTCATGAAGTCCTTGAACTCGGCGGAGTCGTAGACCTTCTTCAGCGCCGCAGTGAGCTTGGTTGCGATCTCCGGCGGCAGGTTCTTCGGCGCACCGATGCCGCGCCAGGCGCCGGTCGCGTAATCGATGCCTATCGCCTCCTTCAGCGTCGGCACGTCCTTGAAGATCGGGTTGCGCGCGGGCGCCATGATGGCGAGGCTCCTGGCCTTGCCGGCCTCGATGATGGCGCGCGCCTCCGGCACCGAGCAGGTGGTGAGGTCGAGGCCGCCGGCGGCGAGGTCCTGCATCGCCGGCGCCGCGCCGTTCGAGGGCACCCAGGCGACCTGATTGGCGGGCAGGCCCATCGCCTGCATCCAGCCGACCAGCGCCAGGTGCCAGATGCCACCCTGGCCGGTGCCCGACGCCTTGAACTTGCCGGGCGGTGCCGCCCTGATCGCCTCGGCGAGCTCCTTCACGGACTTATAGGGCGAGGAGGAGGACACCTGGACGCCCGGCGGATCTTCATTCATCAAAGCAAGGGGCGTGTAGCTCCGCGGCGTCAGCTCGGTCAGGCCCTGCCAGTGCATCATCGAGATTTCGACGGTGAGCATGCCGATGGTGTAGCCGTCAGCCTGCGCCGTCGCGATCGCGCTATGGCCGACGACGCCGGAGCCGCCGGTGCGGTTGACGACATTGAAGGGCTGGCCGAGGTCCTTCTCCAGCAGCGCTGCGACAATGCGCGCGGTCGCATCGGTGCCACCGCCCGCGCCCCAGGGCACGATCACGGTGACCGGCCGCGCTGGATAGGCTTGTGCAAGCGCCCGCTTGAGGCCGAACGCGGCGGATGCCGCGACCGCGGCGGTTGAGGCCGCAAAGGTGCGGCGCGTCATCTTGGACATCAATGCCTCCCAGCGGCGCCCGTGACGTCGGGCGCTCTTGTCAATGGAAGCATTCTAGTCGGCTTTGCCGCGCCGTCGCAAGGTAGCGCTACCAATGCGCTGTGAGCAACGTGGTGGCGTTGTCCAAATCCTGATCATTGCGGCTCGTCCGCATCGCCCTTCGGCCGCGCGCCGCCGAAGATGCGCGTGCCTTCCGCGGTGAGATGCGGCTTCAGTCTCTCCCACGGCACGAAGGCGACATACTCGCCTTCGGCGTAGGGGCCGACCGCGTAGGGTGGATAGTGGAAGGTGAGCCCGGAGCTCTTGCCCGCTTCGGTTGAAGGCGCGAGCGTCACCGCGCCGATCTTGAGCAGGCTCGGCTCCAAGTGCTTGAACCACTCGTCGGTCGCGGTCTCGCTGGTGTCGCGCTTCTTCTTCTCGATTTTCAGCGAGGCGATCACGGCCTTCACCATCGCCGTCATGGTGGGCCCGCCGTCGGCGGTCTCGGTGAAGAACGGGCGGATCGAGATGCGCTTGCCCTCGGCCTTGTCCCACAGGATCGTGTTCACGTCCGAGTTGGGATGCGCGCCGTGGGTATCCATGTAGTCGTCGCGCAGGACGCTGACGTAGCGGTCGGCAACGACGGAGCGGATCGCATATTTGCGCTCGAAATCCCAGCCGCCGTCCCTGAAGAACTGCGGATCCTGCTCGCGCGAGGCGGCGGCTTCAGCCGCGTTCTTGTCGAGCCACTTTTTGCCTTCGGCGAGGCAATCCGCCGCCAGCGCGGCATCTGCCTTGATTCTGTCGTCGAGGAAGACGCGGGCGTCGATGCTCTTGGTCTTGACGACGGCGTCGGGCTTGGGGCCGGCGGCGTGCGCGAGACCGAACAGCGCGCCGCAAACGGCGACCGCAGTCAGCGCGCGCACGAGCGTTGGCGCGAGAAACATCACGCAAAAATTCCTTCTTGTCGGAAGATCGACGGTGACCGTTACTCCGCCGCCTCACTATGCCCGAGCCGGGCATTCAGCTTGCGGATCAGCTCCTCGGCCGCGTCCGCGATCACGGTGCCCGGCGGGAAGATCGCTTCTGCGCCGGCCGCGTAGAGCGCATCGTAGTCCTGCGGCGGCACCACGCCGCCGACGATGATCATGATGTCGTCGCGGCCCTGCTTCTTCAGCGCGGCTTGGAGCTCCGGCACGGCGGTGAGATGGGCAGCGGCGAGCGAGGAGACGCCGAGGATGTGCACGTCGTTCTCGATCGCCTGCCGCGCGGCTTCGTCGGCGGTCGCAAACAGCGGCCCGATGTCGACGTCGAAGCCGATATCGGCGAAGGCGGATGCAATCACCTTCTGGCCGCGGTCGTGGCCGTCCTGGCCGATTTTGGCGACCAGGATGCGCGGGCGGCGGCCCTCCGCTTCTTCAAAGGCGTCGATCAGCGCCTGAACCTTCTCGACCTGGTTGCCCATGCTGGACGCCTCTCGCTTGTAGACGCCGGTGATGGATTTGATCTCGGCGCGGTGCCGGCCGAACACTTTCTCCATCGCGTCAGAGATTTCGCCGACGGTTGCTTTCGCGCGCGCCGCGTCGATTGCGAGCGCGAGCAGATTGCCGTTGCCTTCGCCGGCCGAGCGCGTCAGTGCGGCGAGCGCGGCGTCGACGTCCTTCTGGTTGCGCTCGGATTTGAGGCGCGTCAGCTTGTCGATCTGCAGGCGCCGAACATTGGTGTTGTCGACCTTGAGGATTTCGATCGGCGTCTCGTCGGTCGGCTTGTACTTGTTGACGCCGATCACGGCCTGCTTGCCGGCATCGATGCGGGCTTGCGTCTTGGCCGAGGCTTCCTCAATGCGCAGCTTCGGTACGCCGGCCTCGATGGCCTTCGCCATGCCGCCGAGCTCCTCGACCTCCTGGATATGGCCCCAGGCTTTCGCGGCGAGATCGCGCGTCAGGCGCTCGACGTAATATGAGCCGCCCCAGGGATCGATGATGCGGGTGGTGCCGCTCTCCTGCTGCAGGAACAGCTGGGTGTTGCGGGCGATGCGGGCCGAGAAGTCGGTCGGCAGCGCGAGCGCCTCGTCGAGTGCGTTGGTGTGCAGCGACTGAGTGTGGCCTTGCGTCGCCGCCATCGCCTCCACCGTCGTGCGCATCACGTTGTTGAAGACGTCCTGCGCGGTCAGCGACCAGCCCGAGGTCTGGCTATGCGTGCGCAGCGATAGAGAGCGGGGGTCTTTCGGATTGAACGGCTTCAAGAGCTTCGCCCAGAGCAGGCGCGCGGCGCGCAGCTTGGCGACCTCCATGAAGAAGTTCATGCCGATCGCCCAGAAGAACGACAGCCGCGGCGCGAAGCGGTCGACATCCAGGCCGGCGGCAAGGCCGGCGCGTAAGTATTCGACGCCGTCGGCGAGCGTATAGGCGAGCTCGAGGTCCTGCGTCGCGCCGGCCTCCTGCATGTGGTAGCCGGAGATCGAGATCGAATTGTATTTCGGCATCCTCGTGGAGGTGTAAGCGAAGATGTCGGAGATGATCCGCATCGAGGGCGCTGGCGGATAGATATAGGTGTTGCGCACCATGAACTCTTTCAGAATGTCGTTCTGAATGGTGCCCGAGAGCTTTTCCGGCGGTACGCCCTGTTCCTCGGCGGCCGCGACGTAGAGCGCGAGGATCGGCAGCACCGCGCCGTTCATGGTCATGGACACGCTCATCTGCTCGAGCGGAATCCCCGCAAACAGCGTGCGCATGTCGTAGATGGAATCGATGGCGACACCAGCCATGCCGACGTCGCCGCCGACGCGCGGATGATCCGAGTCGTAGCCGCGATGCGTGGCGAGGTCGAAGGCCACCGAGAGGCCTTTCTGTCCGGCCGCCAGATTGCGGCGGTAGAACGCGTTGGAATCCTCCGCCGTGGAGAAGCCGGCATATTGCCTGACCGTCCAGGGCTGGTTGACATACATGGTCGGGTAGGGGCCGCGCAGGTAAGGCGCGATGCCCGGATAGGTCTCGAGGAAATCGAGCCCGGCGAGATCCGCCTCGCCATAAGCGGGCTTCACCAGAATTCCCTCGGGCGTCAGCCACGGCTCGGCGCTGCCTGACGGCGCTGCGGTGGCGATACGCTCGAAGGCGACGTCGGCGAAATCAGGGATGCGGCTCATGGCTTCAACCATTCTATAGGCGCTCAATCATGATCCGGATGCTGATGGCTGACGATGGTCGCCATCTTCTCCGGTCCGTAATTCTGCTGCGTGGTTTGGCTCGGCAGGTTGGAGATGCCGACCACCCAGCCGAGGCGGGACTCGGTTCCGTACTGCCGGGTTGGCACCAGCCGGTCGGGGCGGTCGAAGGCGCCGGTCATGATCTCGATGCGGTCGCCATCGATGCGGGCGAAGCTCAGCGGCGTGCCGCAGGCGGCGCAATAGCCGCGATCGGCAATCGAGGAGGAGCGGAAGAACGAAGGCTTGCCTTTGGTCCAGGCGAAGTCAGCCCGATTGATGTCGGCAAAGGAGGCGAACGGCGCACCGCTGGCCTTCTGGCACATCCGGCAATGGCAGATCGAGACCCGGTTCGGCGTGGCCGTGACCGCGAAGCGCACGGCGCCGCATTGGCAGCCGCCGGTGAAGACTGTCTTGCCGGATTCGGTCATGCCTGCTCCATCCGAAGGTAGGCCTCCTGTAGCGTGGCAAGCGCGTCGGCCCCGGCAAAGATGAAGCCGGTGACCCCGGCAGCCCGCAAGTCCGCCTCGGCCTCAGCCGGGCGGCCTGCCAGGTAGATATGTCGGCTTCCTGCACTTTGCAGGGCCTTTGCCGTAGCTTCGGCGTGTTCCGCATAGACCTTGTCGCTGGAACAAAGGCAGGCAAGCTCCGCGCCTGAGGCCCGGAACGCGGCAGCCAGCTCGGCCGGATCGCTAAAGCCCTCGCTGTCCACCGCCTGGATCCCGCCGGCTTCGAAAAAGCTCCTCGCAAAGGTCGCGCGCGGCGTGAAATCGGCGGGCGTGCCGAGATTGGCCAAAAACACTTTTGGCCGCGCGCCGCGCGCCTTCAGTGCTGCATCGGATTTGTCGCGAAGCGCCTCGAATGGTTGCGCAAGCCGCATCGGGGGGAGCGGATCGAACTTGTATTTTTGCTCGCCGTAAGGCGCGAGCGCGACCGGCGTTGCCTGGAGCACCGCGGTCTCGCTCTCATGCAGGTTCGGAAACTCGCTGGCGCCGGTCAACACGTCGCAGCGCTTGGCGATGTTGGCCTCGCGCGCCTTTCGCGTCGCCGCGACCTTGCTCTGGAACAGGCCCTGCTGAAGCGCGGCAAAGGCGCCGCCGGCTTTCTCGCTCTCCTGGAACAGCGCCCAGGCCGCCTCGCACAGCTGCGCGGTCAGCGTCTCGATGCCGCCGGCGCCCGCTGCGGGATCGCTGACTTTGGCGAGATTGCTTTCGTCCAGCAGCAGGAGCTGCGTATTGCGCGCCACGCGCCGCGCGAACGGATCAGGCAGGCCCAGCGCCGTCGTATGCGGCAGCACGGTGATCGCGTTGGCGCCGGCGAGCCCCGCTGCGAATGTCGCGACGGTCGCGCGCAGCATGTTCACATAGGGGTCGCGCTGCGTCAGCATGCGCCAGGCGGTGTCGGCGGCGATGAACAGCGGTTTTGGCGTCAGCCCGCAGGCCGTCTCGATGCGCGTCCACAGCAGCCGCAGTGCGCGGAATTTGGCCATGGTCAGGAACTGGTCAGCATCGGCGGCAAGCCGCGCATAGACCATATCCCGCGCCTGCTCGAGCGGAATGCCGCCACCTTCGATCGCGCGCAAGTAGGCAACGCCGCAGGCGAGCGCGAAGGCGAGCTCCTGCACCTCGGAGCCACCGGCGTCGTGGATAACGCGTCCGTCGGCGGAGGCAAACGGCCCGCTGAAGCCGAGTGCGGCGAGACCCTTGATGCCGCCCGTGATAGCGGGAACGATCTCGTCCCAGCTATAAGGGCTGTGGCCCCACACCGCACAGGCGGCGAGCGGATCGAGGCCGAAGCGGATGTTGCAAGCCGCGGGATCGAGGCCCTTGCTCTTCACATATTCCGCGACATGGATCGCGGCCATCCGCGATTGCGGACCGATCTCGAGCTCGAGGCCAATGCCGGCATCGAGATGAATGTCCTTCAACACTGTTGCGATGGCATCGGCCGAAGGTTCCAGGCCGAAGCCGCGAGCGCCATTGGCGCCGGCGAACACCAGCACAAGCCCCGTCGCGCCGTTCTCGAGGTCGGTGAGCGCCTGCGCGTTCGCGAGCGCCGGATCGGGATGGTCGATCCGCTGCATGATTTGCCACGGCGCAGAAGCGGCCCGTCCCACCACGGGCGTAACGCCGCTGGCGCGCGGATAGAGCGGGTCGATCTTGATGCCGTCATAGGTCTTGCCGACCAGCTTCTCGAACGGCGCGCCGTTCAGCACGCCGTCGACCAGCTTGCGCCAGTCTTCGACGGTCGCCTTGGGAAAATCGGCCGCCAGCGGCAGATCGTCAGTCACGGAGGTCATGCAGCCAAGGGCTCCCAAAGTCTTCTCATTCGCAGGCGAAATTGCCACGGCGGGCGGTCCCTGCAAACGGTTGTTTTTGGTTAACCGGTATCCGGAAGCCGCTCAATGCCTTGCGTCGAGACGCTGGCAAGCCCGTCACGCACACGAATGCCGGAGATCACTCGGTCGGGCGCGATTTCGGCGAGCGGCACCAGCACGAAAGCGCGCTCGAACAGGCGCGGATGCGGCAGGGTCAGGTCGGGCTTGTGCAAGGAGACGTCGTCATAGGCGATCATGTCGAGATCGAGCGTGCGCGGGCCCCAGCGCCGCTGCTTGTCCCTGATACGGCCGAATTTCTGCTCGACCTTCTGCATGACGAACAAGAGCGCGTGCGGATCGAGATCGGTCTCGATCTCGACGCAGGCATTGATGAAGGGCGCCTGGTCCTCGTCGCCCCAAGGCGGCGTCGCATAGTCCGAGGAGCGCGCCACAATTGCGGCTTGCGCCATGCCGCAAATATTGGTGATCGCCTTTTTGAATGTCGCTCGGACATCGCCGACATTGCCGCCGAGGGCGATCAGCACGCTTGCCATCAGGGATGCCGCGAGCGGGTCAGCATGATGCCGACGTCGTCGAAGATCGCCGCGATCGGCGCATGCGGCTTGTGCACGGTGATCTTCACGGCGCGGATCCGCGGGAAGTGCGACAGGATGGCGTCGGCGACTGCGCCGGCCGCGCGCTCCAAAAGCTTGTAGTTGGTGTTCTTGAACGCCGCCGTCGTGGTCGCCACGACGTCGGCGTAGGACACGGTGTCGGCGAGGCGGTCGCTGCGCGAGGGCTCCGACAGGTCGGTGTAGAGTTCGAGATCGATGACGAAACGCTGGCCGACCTCGGTCTCGTGATCCATCACGCCATGGCGGGCATGGATCGACAGGCCGGTGACGAAGATCGTATCGGTCATGACGTGCTCCCTGGCGTGCTCTCTGGCTTGCTCTCGATTGCGTGCGCCACCCGCAGGGCCTGCAAGGTCGCGGCGACGTCATGGGTCCGGATGATTTTTGCGCCCTTCTGGGCTGCGATCAGATGCGCGGCGATCGAGCCGCCGAGCCGCCCCGATGGCTCCGACGGCGACACCGAGGCGATGAAGCGTTTGCGCGAGGCACCGACCAGGATCGGCAAGCCGAACATGTCGAGCTCGCGCAAGCGCGCCAGCGCGATCATGCTCTGCTCCGCGGTCTTGCCGAAGCCGATGCCGGGATCGAGCACGATTTTCTCGCGCGCGATGCCGGCTTTCGCGGCGATATCGAGCGAGCGCAGGAAGAATGCCTTCATGTCCACCACGATGTCGATGGCGGGATCGACGCTGTCGCGGTTGTGCATGACGATGACGGGGACGCCTTTCGCGGCGACCAGCGGCGCCATGTCGGCATCGCGTTGCAGGCCCCAGACGTCGTTGGCGATCGTGGCGCCCTGGTCGAGGGCGAAGGCCACCACCTCCGCCTTCATGCTGTCGATCGACACGGGCACGCCGAGCGCGACGACATCAGCCAGCACCGGCTTCAGCCGGGCCAGCTCGTCCTCGGCCGTGACGGCCTTCGCGCCCTTGTAGGGCCGGGTGGATTCGGCGCCGATATCGATGATGTCGGCGCCGTCGGCGATCATCGCCCGCGCCCGCTCCAGCGCCAGCTCGGGCGCGATGAACTCGCCGCCGTCGGAGAAGGAATCCGGGGTCACGTTGAGCACGCCCATCACCGCCGGGATCGGGCGTCCCAGCGGCGCTCGCAGCACGTCAGGCCCGGCCGAGCCGGCCGGCTGGACGGATGGGGAGGACGAGGCGTTCATGCGCGTGGCTTTGCGCGGTCGGGAAGGGGGAGTCAAGACGGGAGGGCCCATCCTCTCGCCGTCATTGCCCGCGACGGCGGGCAATCCAGTATTCCAGAGGCCGCTAAGGCTAGAACCGAAAAGCCGCGGCGTACTGGATACCCCTTCGGTTCACGAAACAAGTGCAACACCTGCTAAGGTGTTGTTGCGATGGGACGATGTTATGGCCAGCTCAGCCTTGAGGAGCGCGTTGAGATATACCGCCTGCATGCAGGCGGTATATCTCAAAACCAAATTGCGGCGGCCCTGGGCCGGTCGCCTTCCACGATCAATCGGGAACTTAGGCGCAATTCCAAGCGGACGAAGGCTTGGGCCGGCGGGTATGAGCCGGTCCGCGCCCAGCAATTGGCCGAGCGACGGAGGCGATGGGATTGTCGCTTCAAGCTGGCGCGCCAGTCAGACCTGCGAAGATGCGTCGGCAAAAGCCTTGCGATGGGACATTCGCCGGAGCAGATCGCCGGCCGACTGGCGCTGAAGCATGGTCGCGTCATCATTAGCCATGAGTCAATCTATCGTTTCATCTATCATCGGACGGCCCAGAAGGATTACTGGTATCGTCTGCTGCCCCGTCACAAGAAAATGCGAGGGCGCCGGCGACGGGGCGGCAGCTCCGCCAGCCTCATAAAACAGCGGCGCTCGATCACAGAACGGCCCATTGAGGTCGAAGGCCGCCAGGTGCCGGGCCATTGGGAGGCCGACTTCATGATGTTCTCCCGATCCGGTCAGGGGCTGATGGTTCTCCATGAACGACACAGCCGCTTCAACCTGGTTCACCGCCCCGTTGACCGAAAAGCTATTCCCACCGCTCGAGCCATCGCCCGCCAGCTCGGCAAACTGCCACCAGCGATGCGCCAAACCATCAGCTTCGACAATGGCAACGAGTTTGCCGAGCACCATCGGCTTCACGATATCCTCGGCGTTCAGACTTTCTTCTGTGATCCTCACAGCCCTTGGCAAAAAGGCGGCGTTGAAAACTCGATCGGCCGCTTGCGACGCTCGCTGCCTCGCAAGACGGATCTCGATCTCCTCACGGCTGCCGATCTCAGACGATATGTTCAGCGCCTCAACAACACCCCACGCAAATGCCTGGACTTCAAGACACCCGCCGAGGCATTCTCCGACCTTAGATCAACCGTTGCACTTCAAACGTGAATCCATCCCCCGCTTTCGCGGGGTATGACACCGAGAGCTAACGCGGCAATCCGCGTGTTGAGAGACGCTCGCCCTAATACGTAATCTTCGGCGGCAGCTTCTTGGCCTTGGCGATGATGTCGCCGACCGACTTCTCGGAAGGAAGAATGCGGACCAGCTTCTTCTTCGCGTTGGCGTCCCGCATGCTCTGGGCGAGCCTTGCCGGATTGCGATAGGCGAGCTCGCGCACGGTGGTGACGCCGGCGGCGCGGACCAGGCCGACCTTGGCCCGACCCATGCCAGGGATGCGCATATAATCGGACACATTGGCCCATTCCAGCAGGAGCTGTTCGCTGATGCCGGTCTTGGCGGAGAGCGCCTTGCGACCCTTCACGGTGCCGGCTGCCTCAAGCAGTGCATCGGTGGTGCGGATACCCTGTGCCTTCAACTTGTTGGCGGCAAAGACCGACAGGCCCTCAATCTCGGAGATCGGATATGTCATGATGCTCGATATGAAATGCGACGGCTTCAGGCGAACTGGCTGAGGCCCGGCGTCCCCGCGATGATCTTGCCCATCTGATCCGCTCCGATTTTGTCTCGGCCGAAGCGGAAAAGTTCACGGGCGATATTTTGAATTTCGGACATGCCAAGTCCGAGGCCCATCAGGCGGGTGCCGACGGCCATCAGGCCGCCGCCCATCAGCCGCGACAGTCCGCTGCCGCTGCTGGACGCCTCGATTGCGGCTTCCGCACCGGGAATCTGATCGATCAGGGCCTGCACGCTGTCGGAAGGGCCCTCGTTACGGAGGAAGCCCAGGATAATGCCGACGGTCTTTTCAGCGACAGCACCATCTACGCTGGCGTTTGTCGCCAGCCGCCCGATCAGCTCATCCATAAGCCCCGCCCCTCAGCGTCCACGTTCGAAAAACGATCTTGAGCCGGTGTGATGTGAATTACAAGCGATGAACGCGTGCGACGTTCCGATTCATTCTCGAAGGCGCAAAGAGTGTTGCAGCGTTGCAAGAGCGGAGATGGAAACAGCGAAAAATTGCCGCGGTGCGAACGCAAGATTCGTACTTTCGGCTGATGCCGCCGGTATATTTCCGACAATGTCGCATGCGCAGGTGCGTCGAATGGTTTCAATCGGCGCGCGAGATGCGGTAAGCTGCGAAACAGGTTCGCTCGGTTTCAATAGGCGAAACCCGGCAAGAGATCAGAGAAAATAATGACGGCACAGGACAGCAAGCTCGGCGACACCGACAAGATCTTCGTCGGCAAGGGAGACGAGCAGGCATGGCTGACGCTGGCGCTCGCCAATCGCCACGGCCTCGTCACCGGCGCAACCGGAACCGGCAAGACCGTTTCGCTGCAAGTCATGGCGGAAGGATTTGCGCGCGCCGGTGTTCCTGTGTTCGCGGCCGACATCAAGGGCGACCTCTCCGGCATCTCCGAGGTCGGCGAGCCCAAGGATTTCATCGTCAAGCGCGCCGCCGAGATGGGACTGACCTTTCAGCCCGATCAGTTCTCGACGGTGTTTTGGGACGTGTTCGGCGAGCAGGGCCATCCGGTGCGGGCGACCGTCACGGAAATGGGGCCCCTTTTGCTGGCGCGCATGCTGGATCTCAACGATGTGCAGGAAGGCGTCCTCAACGTCGCCTTCCGCGTTGCCGACGATGCTGGCCTGACCCTCATCGACATGAAGGATCTGCGCGCACTGCTCGACGCCATCGTGCCGGATGCTGGCAGGAAAAGCGCGGATGCCGAGGAAAGCCCGCTCGCGGACATCAAGAAGGCGGCTCAGGGCTTCGGCAACGTCACCAAGGCTACGGTCGGCACCATTCAGCGCCAGCTGCTGGTGCTGGAGAACCAGGGCGGCACCAAATTCTTCGGCGAGCCGGCGTTGACGCTGAAGGATTTCATGAAGACCGACCGCGACGGTCGCGGCGTGGTCAACATCCTCGTTGCCGACAAGCTGATGCAGAGCCCGCGGCTTTACGCGACGTTCCTGCTGTGGATGCTGTCGGAGCTGTTCGAGGAGCTGCCCGAGGCCGGCGACCTGCCGAAGCCCAAGCTGGTGTTCTTCTTCGACGAGGCGCATCTGCTCTTCAACGACGCGCCGAAGGCGCTGCTGGACAAGATCGAGCAGGTGGTGCGCCTGATCCGCTCCAAGGGCGTCGGCGTCTACTTCGTGACGCAGAATCCGATCGACGTGCCTGATCGCGTGCTCGGGCAATTGGGCAACCGGGTGCAGCACGCGCTACGCGCCTTCACGCCGCGTGACCAGAAGGCGGTCGCCGCCGCGGCCCAGACCTTCCGGCCCAACCCGAAGCTCGACACCGCCAAGGTGATCATGGAACTCGGCAAGGGCGAGGCGCTGGTGTCCTTCCTCGAAGGCAACGGCACGCCGGCCATGGTCGAGCGGGTGATGATCCGCCCGCCCTCGGCCCGCATCGGGCCGATCACGCCGGACGAGCGCAAGGCGATCATGGATGCGAGCCCGGTAAAGGGCAAATACGACACTGCGGTCGATGCCGAGTCCGCCTACGAGATGATCCAGAAGCGCATCGCCGGCACCGCGGCGACAGTGGATGGTCCGGCCGACGGAGGCGGCGGCATCCTCGGCCAGATCGGCGCGATCGTCGGCACCGTCTTCGGCACCAACGTCAGGCATGGCCGCCTGTCGACCGGCCAGGTCATCGCGCGCGACGTGACGCGATCGGTGACCAACCAGGTGATCGGGGGGATGGCCGCCAATATCGGCAAGTCGGTCGCCGGCCAGCTCGGC
This sequence comes from Bradyrhizobium diazoefficiens, assembly GCF_016616235.1. Lineage (NCBI taxonomy): Bacteria > Pseudomonadati > Pseudomonadota > Alphaproteobacteria > Hyphomicrobiales > Nitrobacteraceae > Bradyrhizobium > Bradyrhizobium diazoefficiens. Next base: position 5,458,402 of record NZ_CP067100.1, on the reverse strand, counting down.
GGCTCGATCGGCCGCACGCTGGTCCGCGGTGCGCTCGGCGGGCTGCTGCGCCGGTAAGCAGAAACACTGCGGTTTGGAGCCCTAGAGCTTCCAACAGCGTCATGGCCCGGCTTGTCCGGCCATTCACGCGTTGCTTGCAGCTCAAACAACGCGGATGCCCGGGACAAGCCGGGTATGATGATGAAATCTCGTGAGTGTTCAACGGGAGGTCTAACACCACAATTTCAGGTGAGGGGGTTCTCCAAGCCCGTCCCGGTCTGCTAGGTCCTATCCTTTTGCCGGACTGGACCGCACCGTGATCTCAACCGACCCCTTACTCAAGCCTGATGCGCCGAGGCGCCTGTCGCTGCGTGCGCCGCTGGACCTGCTGTTTCTGTTCTGCTGCTTCATCCTGACGGCCGACGTCCTCGGTCCCGAGATCTTCGGCCACGGCAAGACCAAGGATTATCCGCTCTGGTACTGGGCCGGGCAGCAGGTGCTGCACGGCGGCCCGCTCTATCCCAGCGACATCCATCACCAGTTCGAATTCATCTATCCGCCGCTGTCCGCGATCTTGCTGGCGATCCCGAGCTGGTTCGGCAAGATCGCGCTTTACACCGTGCTGTCCATCCTGAACGCGGTGGCGTGGTGGTACACCGGGACCCTCTCCAACGCCATGACCGGATCGGGCCGCAAGGCCAGCCCCTGGCTGGAGGCGCTTCCGGTCGTCGCCACCGTGACCTTCACGTTCGACATGTTCGACCTCGGCCAGCCGAACCTCGTCCTGCTGGCGATGATGCTATGGGGCTTCTGGAACTTGCAGCATCAGCGTCCCTGGCTCGCCGGCTTCATGTTCGCGCTCGCCACTGCCATCAAGGTGTTTCCGATCGCGGTCCTGCCCTATCTGGTCTGGCGGCGGAAGTGGGCGGCCGTCATCGGCACGATCGCATTCACCGGTATCCTGCTCTATATCGTGCCGGCGCCGATCCGTGGCTTCGAGCGCAACGCGGCCGAGATTACGACCTGGTATCAGGGCATGGTCGGCTCCAGCTCGGAAAAGGGCTTTGGCCAGCGCGACGAGCAGAACTGGTCGTGGGTCAACCAGTCCATCATTGCGGTGACGCATCGGCTGGTCCGGCCGATCAACTACAATCAGGAGGATCCCAACAAGCCGCCGCGCACGATGAATATCATCGACGTCGATTACAGGACGGCGAACTGGATGGTGCTGGCGGTGTCGGCTCTGCTCGGGCTCGGCTTCCTCGCGGTGATGCCGCGGCAGTCGCAACGGACGGCGCGCTCGGATGCCGAGGAGCTCGGCATCCTGTTCTGCCTGATGACGGTGGCTTCGCCGTTGGCGCGGCAATATTACTTCATGTGGCTGTTCTTCCCGATGACGGTGCTGATGCATCGCGCCGCCTTCGACGCGCGGGCGAATGTGCGGCTGGGAACCTGGCTTGCACTGGCTGCCGCCGGCATCCTCATGCTGCTGGCGCTGCCGTGGTTTCCCAACGTCATCCAGGCCTGGGGCAACAACCTTCTCGCCACCGCCGTTCTCGCCGCTGCGCTCGCATGGCACATTCGCCATCCGCCGGTTGCGGCTGGCTCCGAGACTGCGGCAGCGCTAAAAGCCCCAGACATCTGAGCCCCGATGCCTTGAGACTCGAAAGCAGGGAACACGACCATGGCCAATGCGCAGCTTCAATCCGTGCTCGACCACATCGACAAGGATTTTGACAACAGCCTGGAGCGTCTGTTCGCGCTGTTGCGGATCAAGTCGATCTCGGCGGATCCGGCCTTTGTCGGCGACTGCAAGGCCGCGGCCGAGCATCTCGCCAGGGACATCGCAAGCCTTGGTGCCGCCGCCGAAGTGAGGCCGACCGCGGGCCATCCCGCCGTCGTCGGCAAGACCGCAGCGGGCGGGCGGCCGCATGTGATCTTCTACGGCCATTACGACGTGCAGCCGGTCGATCCGATCGACCTATGGCACCGCCCGCCGTTCGAGCCCGTGGTCACCGATCATGCCGATGGCCGCAAGATCATCGTCGCGCGCGGCGCCGAGGACGACAAGGGCCAGGTGATGACCTTCGTCGAGGCCTGCCGCGCCTGGAAGACGGTGACGGGCTCGCTGCCCATCGACGTCACCTTCCTGATCGAGGGCGAGGAGGAGGTCGGCTCGAAGAATTTCGTGCCGTTCGTCGAGGCCAACAAGGAGGAGTTCAAGGCCGACTACGTTCTGGTCTGCGATACCAGCATGTGGGATCCGGAAACGCCGGCGATCACGACGGCGCTGCGCGGCCTCCTCTATGAAGAGGTGAAGATCACGGCGGCCAATCGCGATCTGCATTCCGGCGTGTTCGGCGGCACGGCGATGAACCCGATCCGCCTGCTGACCAAAATCCTCGGCGGCCTGTTCGACGACGACAACCGCATCACCATTCCCGGCTTCTATGACGGCGTGAAGGATACGCCGCCGGAGATTTTGGCGCAGTGGAAGAAGCTCGACTTCACGCCGGACTCGTTCCTTAAGCCGGTCGGCCTGTCGATCCCCGCCGGCGAGAAGGGGCGGCTGATGGTCGAGCAGGCCTCCACGCGCCCCACCTGCGACGTCAACGGCATCTGGGGCGGCTATATCGGCGAAGGCTCCAAGACCGTGATCCCGTCGCATGCCTCGGCCAAGGTCTCGTTTCGCCTGGTCCAGGGTCAGGATCCCCAGAAGATCCGCAAGGCTTTTCGCGATTACGTGTCGGCCCGCATCCCGGGCGACTGCAAGGTCGAGTTCGGCGACCATTCCGCGGCGCCCGCGGTCGCGCTCGACTGGAACATGAAGCCGCTTGCCGCGGCGAGGCAAGCCCTGACCGAGGAATGGGGCAAGGAGACCGTGTTGATGGGCTCGGGCGCCTCGATCCCGATCGTCGCCGACTTCAAGCGCACGCTTGGCCTCGACTCGCTGCTGGTCGGCTTCGGCCTCGACGACGACAACATCCACTCGCCGAATGAGAAGTACGACCTGCGCAGCTTCCAGAAGGGCATCCGCTCCTGGGCCCGCATCCTCGCCGCGCTGGCGGAGGTGAAGGGCTGATCGCCAGACTCAGCGGATGAGGTCCTGCACGAGGCGCCGGAGCGCAGTGGACTTGAAGGGCTTGTCGATCGTGCGATGTGGGAATCTGTCCAGAAAGGCGGACGCTTCGGCGGAGAAGGCGCCGCCGGTCATGAAGACGACCTTGTCGGCGAGCTCGGGGGCGATCCGCAGCAGGGCTTCGTGAAATTCGATGCCCGTCATCTGCGGCATCATCACGTCCGAGAGGATCAGGTCGAAGCGATCGCCTCCTTCGAGGAGCTGAAGGGCCTGCTTGGCGGATTGGAAGGTGGTGACGTCGTGTTCGATCGACAAGATGCGTTCGACCGTCGCGCACAGCATCGGTTCGTCGTCGACGACGAGAACCCGGCCCCTGCGTTTGGCGCTCTGCGCCGCCACGGGAGCTTCGGCCTTGGGCAGCGGCGTCCCGGCATGCGGCAGCGACACGCTGAATGCCGTGCCGTGTCCGGGGCGGCTCTCGACGGAGATGTCGCCGCCGAGACTCGAGACGATACGGTGGCAGATGGCCAGGCCGAGGCCGGTGCCGACGCCCTCGGCCTTGGTGGTGAAGAACGGATCGAAGACGCGGGAGGCAACCTCCGGCGGCATGCCCGTGCCGGTATCGCTGATCTCGACCACCGCCCGATTGTTCTCGCCGCCGCGTATCGACAGCGTGATCCTGTTCTCGCTGGCGCGGCCCTCGGGGATGGCCTGGGCCGCGTTGACGAGCAGATTGAGGAAGACCTGGCCGAGCCGCGCCTCGTTTCCATGGACCGGAGGGAGCTTGTCGTATTGTCTGACGACACTCGCGCGATGTCGGATCTCGTTGGAGGCCATTCGCAGGGCCGATTCCAGCACGCGCTCGATATCGACCGGTCCGCGCTGCTCCTCGTTGGATGAACGCGAGAAGATCTTGAGATCGCGGGCGATATGGCTGACCCGTTCGGCTGCCTCGTGCGCATCGCGCAACGGTCCGATCAGCACATCGAGGGGCGGGGCGGCCGGCGCTTCCAGGTGTTGCAGGACAATCTCGAGATTGGCCAGGACGACCGCCAGCGGGTTGTTGATTTCGTGCGCAACGCTCGCCGAGAGCATGCCGACCGAAGCCATGCGTTCGGAAATCAGCAGCTGCTCGCGCATCTTCTTGCGCTCGGCGCGCACAGCAGCCTCGCGCAATTCGCGATCGATCGCCGGCAACAGGCGCGCCATCGCGCCTTTGGGCATGAAATCATTGGCGCCGGCGCGCATGGCCTCGACTGCGGTCTCTTCGCCGACCGTTCCCGAAACGATGATGAAGGGAAGGTCGAAGCCGCGCTGGCGCACCAGCGCCAATGCGGCCGGCGCGCTGAACCGCGGCATTGAATAGTCGGAGAGCACAATGTCCCAGTCCTCGCGGTCGAGCGCGGCATTCAGGGCCTCCGCCGTCTCGACCCGCTCCGAATTGAGTTCATATCCGCCGCGATTGAGCTCGCGCAGCAACAATATGGCGTCGCGCTCATTGTCTTCGACGATCAATGCCTTGAGCAGCTTTGTCACCGGAAGTTCCCGCGCTCAGGATGTTCCGCGCAGCGGCGGCATGGTGTTGAGAAGAAGCCAGTACAGCCCGAGCTGCCGCACGGCTTCGGTGAACGCGACGAAATCGACGGGCTTGCGCACATAGCTGTTGGTGCCGAGCCGATATCCTTCCAGGATGTCCCGCTCTTCCGTGGAAGAGGTCAGGATCACGACGGGCAAGAGCCGCGTGGTCTCGTTGGCGCGTATGCGGCGCAGCACTTCCAGTCCGTCGATTTTGGGAAGCTTGAGGTCGAGCAGCACCAATTGCGGCAAAGCCCCTGCGGGGGTGCCGTCCGATCCGAGCAGATAGTCGAGCGCCTCGGCCCCGTCACGCGCCACCACGACGGCGGCCTGGAAGTTGTGCTTCTGGAGGGCACGCCGGGTCAGGGCCTCATCCTTGGGGTTGTCCTCGACCAGCAGGATGCGCTTGTCATGGAACATCGCTGCCTCAGCCGCCATCTCAGGTGCTCCAAAGTGTAAAGAAGAAAGTTGCGCCGCGTCCGACTTCGCTCTCGGCCCAGATTCGTCCGCCATGGCGCTTCACGATCCGCTGCACCGTCGCCAGACCGATGCCGGTCCCTTCGAATTCGGCTGCTGAATGCAGCCGCTGGAACGCGCGGAACAGCTTGTCGGCATAAGCCATATCGAAGCCGGCGCCGTTGTCGCGCACAAAGTAGATGTATTGGCCGTTGTGCGTCAGGCAGCCTACTTCGATCCTCGCGGCCGCGCGGTCGCGCGTGAACTTCCAGGCGTTTCCGAGCAGGTTCTCCAGCAGACTCTGCAGCAGCCGCGCATCGCCGTGCGCGGTCAGGTCGTCGGCGATCACCGTCTCCACGACGCGGCCGGGGGCCGTTCGCTGGAGTTGCGCAAGGACGCCGCGCGCGAGCCCCGCAAGGTCGATCGCCTCGCGGCGCAGTTCGCTCCGCGTCACGCGCGACAGGCTGAGCAAGCCGTCGATCAGGGCGGCCATGTCCTGCGCCGCTTCGCGCACGTAACCCAGATGGCGTTTCCCGGCCTCATCGAGCGCTTCGGCGCAATCCTCCAGCACCGCTTGGCTGAAGCCGTCGATGCTGCGCAACGGCGCACGCAGATCGTGCGCCACCGAATAGCTGAACGCTTCGAGCTCGCGATTGGCCGCGTCGGTTGCGGCCTTGGCCTGAAGCAGGTCCGCGTTCGCGACGGAAAGCAGCCGATTGGCCTCGCGATAGCCGCGCATGGACATTTCAAAGGGCGAAAGGCTCTCGGCCAGGAATTCCGCGGCCCGGTCGAGCCGCAGCGATCCGGAGCGCGCCAATACCGCAAGTGCCTCATGATGAAGCGCGACGATGTCGAGCACGCTGACACCGCCCGCAAGCGCCTTGCGTCCGAGTTCGTGGGCGTGCAATCGGGCGGCTTCGCCGGCCTCGACCAGATAGCCGCCGAGACTTCCGGCATATTCCCTGCGAATCTCCTCTCGCGTCGGGGTCATGGAACATCCCCGATCACGCGGGCGACAAGGACGAGAGCGTCATCGGTGTCCTTGCCGTAGCTTCGCAGGATGTGGTCGGCGGCCCCTTGCGGGCGCCAACCGATCGGAGACTCCATGCTGAAGGCGCTGTCGATGCCGTCTGTCGCGAAGACAAGCGTATCGCCGGCAGCGAGCGGAAGCGTCGCCTGACGAAGCGACGGAATTTGATAGCCGACGACGCCGCCCCGGTGCGGCAGCGACTCGCGCGGCGGGACTGCGTTGGCGCGATACAACGTGCCGTCGACATTTCCGACGCCCAGCCAGGTCAGCTCCCGACCCCGCGCCTCGATGATCGCGACGCTCAGCACGACGCCGCGACTCTTCTGCAGCGCGGCGTGGCATCGCTCCATCAAGGTCGTGACGGGTTCGCCGAGATGGTCATGCAGGGTCGCCGCGGCCATGCGCGATGCGAGCGCCGCCTCCGGGCCGTGCCCGAGGCCGTCGATCGCGGCGATCAGCACGCCTCCCGAAAATGCTTCGACGAAATGCAGGTCGCCCGATTCCGGTTGGCCGCGCAACGCGCGGGACGCCACGCCCCATTCGACGGGGCCCGCGCGTGCGTTGGGATCGTGTGCCCCGGTCATGCCTTCCATTTCCGCATGATCACGGTCGTTCCTCGTCCGACCGCCGAGTCGATCTCGAAATCGTCCATCAGCCGCCTGGAGCCCGGCAGACCGAGGCCGAGGCTGTTGCCGGTGGAGTAGCCGTCGCGCATGGCGCGTTCGATGTCGGGGATGCCCGGTCCCTCGTCCCGGGCAACGACGAGCAGGCCACGCTTGCCATTCTTCTCGGTGATGCTGAGATCGATGTTCCCATGGCCGGCATATACCACGATGTTTCGCGCAATTTCCGAGATCGCCGTCGCGATGAGCGTCAGGTCGCTGCCCGTAAATCCGATCTGCTGCGCCAGCTCACGCCCCTTCTGCCGCGCCTCCACGATGTCGCCGTCATGTCTGATGGCAACGCGGGTGGCGTCAGCGGTCACCGGATGCTCCTCCGTCCGGCTGCGCGCGCATCAGCGCCAGGCCTTCATCGAGATCGAGCGCGGTTTCGATGCCGTCAAGGGTGAGCCCGAGCTGGACCATCGCAAATGCGACGTCGGGCTGGATGCCTACGATCACCGTATTGGCGCCGCGCAGCTTGGTCGCGTGAGCGATGCTCCTCAACGTTCGTGTCGCGAAGGAATCCATCACGTCAAGCGCACTGACGTCGATCGCGACGATGCGCGAACGGAAGTGACCGATCCTCTCGGCCAGCTCGTCCTTGAGCTGGATCAGATCCTGATCGGTCGGAGCGGCCTGAAGGCTTGCGATCAGGACATCGCCTTGCTTCAGGATGGGGATCGCCATGGCGCGTCCTCTATGCCGAAAGGCGTGGCCCCGTCGTCTCGTTCGTCCGAACGACCCGGTAGCCGAGCATCCGCTCTGCTTCCTCCAGTCCACTCTGAAGATCTCCGGTCGTGCTGATCTTGCCGAGGTCGACGCCGAGCGCGACCAGCGCCTGCGCAACGTCGGCGGACAGGCCGGTAACGATCACGGTGCTGCCCATCAGCCGAGCCGCGGCGATCGTCTGAATCAGGTGATTGGCGACCTTGGAATCGACCGCAGCGACGCCGGTGATGTCCATCACCACCATTCTGGCCCGGTTCGCGCGAATGCTTCGCAAAAGTCCATCCGTCAGTTGTTTCGCGCGCTGGGAGTCGATCATGCCGATGATCGGGAGAATCAGCAGCCCTTCGCGGATCTGGAGAACGGGCGTGGATAGCTCGCGGATCGCGTCCTGCTGAAGGTTGATGGTGCGCTCGCGTTCACTGATCAGCACATCCGTCATGATGCCAATGTCGAAGAATGCCACCTTCTTCAGCGATATGAAGCGCTGGAAGGCGTCGTTCGGATCCTTCACGCTTTTCATGATGTCGTTTCCGAGCGCCCGCAGCAAGTGGTGGAACGCGCCGAGAAACACGGGTGTCGATACGCCGTGCCGGCTGTAAAGCAGGGCCAGCGCGACCCGCTGCTCGACATAGTTGCGATCATATTGAGCGGCGGTCATTGCCGCGAGATGCTCGCGTTTGCGGCGCTTGGCCTCTTCCAGGACTTCGCGCTTGCCGAACAGGGCTGGTGCCTCGCCGAGATCATCGAGATGGCGGAAGAAGGCGTCGACGTAGCGGCTGGTGTGTTCCGCGACCATGTTCCGCAGCGTGACGATACGTGAGATGTCCTCGCCCGACAGGTCGACGATTCTCTTGCGGCGATCGACCTCGGCCTCGTTGAGCGGGATGGAAGATGATTGCAGCCTGGATTGTTGGTCCGACATCCGTCCTCCTGCCACAAATATACTGTTCCGGCTCAGTCGAAGCTGGTCGGCTATGTTTTGATGGAATTGTAGCGAACGCCATACATGCCGGTCGCGTCGATCCGGCGGAACTGAAGCTCAACTCGTTGCTGGCCGGTACGATTCGTACTATCGCACCGGTGGCAAAACCGTGTCAATGTAGCTTCGCCCGTGCAGCTCGATCGCAGAGATGAGACTTAAGGCAAAGTAAAACGAGACATACTAAAACGCCGCCCGGAATTGGGCGGCGTTCATTCCAAACGTGCAGAGGATGTTGAGGTTTACTCTACACGAAATCGGCAAAATTTCAAGAGCGATACCCCGGAAGCTCGCGGTCGAGCTTGCGCAGCAGCGGCGGCCACACGAGGTTGGTCGCGCGCAATTCGGCGCGGTCGCGGTTGGCGAGCAGCTCGGTGTTCTTCTCGATCGCGATCTCCTCGACCGGATAAACCGGCGTGCCCAGCGCGCGGGTGCGCACCTGCATCGAGCAGGCGCGCTCGAGGTGGTACATGCGCTCGAAGGCCGAGGCGACCGAGCGGCCGACGGTCAAGGTGCCGTGGTTGCGCAGCAGCATGTGGTTGTGGTCGCCGAGGTCCTTCTGGAGCCGCGGCCGCTCGTCGTGATCGAGCGCGATGCCCTCATAGTCGTGATAGGCGAGGTCGTGGGTGACGAGCTGCGCGGTCTGGTTCAGCGGCAAGAGACCTTCGGCGCTGCTCGACACCGCGGTGCCGTCGAGGGTGTGGAGATGCAGCACGCAGATCGCGTCCTCGCGCACTTCGTGGATCGCCGAATGGATGGTGAAGCCCGCCGGGTTGATGCTGTACTCGCTCTCGGAGAGCTGGTTGCCGTGCAGGTCGACCTTGACGAGGCTCGAGGCCGTGATCTCGTCGAACATCAGCCCATAGGGATTGATCAGGAAGTGATGGTCGGGGCCGGGCACGCGGGCGGAGATGTGGGTGTCGACCAGATCGTCCCAGCCGTAGAGCGCGACGAGGCGATAGCAGGCGGCGAGATTGACTCGTTGCTGCCACTCCGCCTCCGTCATGTTCGACGGCAGTTCCTTCAGGCGCGCTTCCGCTGGCGACATGGCGATCTCTCCGAACCTCGTTGTTGCGGGGAGGAGGGTAGTCGCGGCAGAGATCGGCCGCAAGGCGGGCCAAGCGCGGCTGTTAAGCGTAGCCTGCATGGAGCGGAGCGGAATGCGGGGAGTCGTGTGGCCCCGGATTTCGCTCCGCTCCATCCGGGAGGGGGTGCGGAGAAACTACTACGGCGCCGGGATCGAGAGCAGGCTGGAAATGCTGCGGCCGCGGATGTCGTAGACGCGGGCGAACACGACGTCGTCGCGCTTGATCTCGACCATCACGGGCGCGGTGAGGCCCTTGCAATAGAACTCGCCGAGCGTCATGGCGAAATCGGCCGCGTTGGAGTCCCAGCCGATGGTGAAATCAGGGCCGAGCGCGACCTGCGCCGGGCGCTGCGGGCCGCACACCGCGACCTTCCATTTGCGGCCCGCCGGCGGCACTTCCTGGCGCTCGACCAGTTGCTCGCGCAGCCCGTCGGAGGCCTGCTTCAGCGCGAGGCCCCAATAGTCCAGCATGAAGCGGTCGTCGGCGCCGCGCACGGTGCCGGCGATGTGGTTGAAGTGGGTGTATTGATAGGGATGCAGCCGGATCATCTCGGCGAGCGAGAGCGCGAGGCCGAAGCAGAAGGTCGCGAGCACGACCGGCTGCCAGGTGCGATGAGCAGCGCGCAGGCGCTCCATGGTCCAGGCGAGGGCGATGCCGCCCAGCACGGCCATCGGCGGGATCACGAACACGAAATGGCGGATGCCGTTGTACAGCGCCGGCCGCTTCACCATCGCGATCGCGAGCGGCAGCGTCGCTGCGAGCGTGAGCATCAACAGGATGGTCTTGCGGCGTGCCGGAACCCCGCGGCGCGGCAGCAGCGCGAAGGTGCCGACCACGGCGCCGATCATCAGCACCAGCATCACCTCGGGCAGCTGGAGCGCGAACAGCGTCGGCAGATAGGACCAGGGCATGTCGGGCACGGAGACGATCGCGCCGTCGAACATCTCTTTCCAGGGCTTCTCGAAGAAATGCGAGAAATAGGTCAGCGCCTCGAAGGGATTGCCGGGCTCCATGATCGACCACGGCCAGATCAGGCCCATCACGAGATAGCCGAACACGAGGCCGGGCAGCAGCACATAGACGACATGAGCGAAGCGGCGGACCGCCTCGCGCAGGCCTTCAGTGCGCAGTTCCTCGAGCAGCAGCGGCAGGAAGCCCAGCAAGGCATAGAGTAGCGCAAGTCCGCCGAGGACGCGACAGCCGAGCGAGAGGCCTGCACCTAAGCCGACGATCAGGATCGTGCGCGGCGAGGGATTCGGATATTCCTCGGCGAGGCGGACGAGGCCGAGCATCAGGATGATCATGGCCACCGCGAAGGGCGCATCCTTCGGGTTCATGAACATGTGGCCGTAGAAGATCGGGCACAGCGCGAGCAGCAGCAGCGCGGCAAGACCGGCAAGGGGCCCGCCGACGCGGCGGCCGAGCCGCCACGTCACCGCAAGTCCGATCACGCCGACGACCGCGCCGACCAAGCGTCGCGTCTCGAACAGCTCGAGCGGAATGACCTTGTGCAGCAGGGCTGCGACCATGTCGAAGCCGCCGCCATACATGTAGAGGTTGGCAAAGGAGAGTGCCGCGGTGTCCCGGAAACCGGAACCGTACATGCGCAGCAGCAGATCGGCATATTCAGCGTGGGTGTAGTCGTCCCAGCCGAGCCCGTAGTCGCGGAAGGTCAAGCCTGCAATGACGGCGACCGCGGCCAGCACCAGCATGGCGAGATCGTCGCAAGTCCGTTCGACCGAGCGCCGCAGAGGCGTGTCGATCGCCGAAGTCGTGATGGATGTCATGGCTATAGGTGACCTGGAATCCCCTCTCGGCCCTGCCGGTGCGCACGGGCCTCATCCCCGGACTCCCTATAGCGCAGTTCCATTACCAAGTAATTGGGCATTATGGCTAAATTCCTGATGCGATGCAGCAAAACCGGGAACTTGGAAGCAGTCCAGCTGTAGCGAATGCTAGCTGAAGGGAATGTGAATAAGTCCCTGATTTCCTTCCCTTTAGGAACGTGGCCCACAATTCGCCGTTGGCGTGGAACATCGTATGACGGTATCGTGGCGTAGAGTTAGAGGATGCCGCGTGTGGATGCGCGGCTTGGGGTGGGTTCGATGACCTTGGCATTGTTGATCGCGGGCATCGTCGCCGTCGTGGCGGGCCTCCTAGCGGTCGCTTTTGGCTTCACCGTCAGGGAGTTCAGCCTCGGCAGCACCCTCATAATCTCCGGCACCATTGGCGTCTGCTCCGGACTGTTACTGGTCGGCCTGCATGTCGTGCTGCTCGAGCTGAAGGGCATCGCCCGCCGGCTGGCCGGATCCACTGTGCCGTCCGAAGTTCGGGTCAGGCCGGTGCTGCCGGGTCTTGCGATGCCGGGCGCGCCTGCGCCCGAGCCGGCACTTGCTCCCGCAGCAAGGAGCGAGCCAGCGCCGCCGGCAGCAAGTCCGCCGCCCTGGCAGAGCGAAGCCGCCGCGCGCGAGCGTCCGCGAGTCGAGCCATCGCCGCCGGAACCGGAAGCGCCGCCCGCAGCTCCCGAAGTGCCGCGCCGGCGCAACCTGCTGTTCGCCTCGACCTCGCGCAAGGAGCGCGAGCGCGCGGAGGCGAAGGCCACCGAGGGCTCCCCATCGCTGCCGCTTGGCATGCCCCCCGAGGCGCAAGAGACACCGCCCGCGAGCTTCGACGACGCGTGGCCGAAGCCGGACCGGGCACGGCCAGGCGAGCCGCCGGCCGCCCCGCGCCGCCCGCCGCCGCGTTCGCCGTCGACCTTCGCCGAGGCTGCTCCGCCCCCGCCTGCACCGGAGCCGGAGCCGCCGGCCGAGCCGGCGCCCGTGACGGTGCTCAAATCCGGCGTCGTCGACGGCATGGCCTATTCGCTCTATTCGGACGGCTCGATCGAAGCGCAGATGCCGGAGGGCATGATGCGCTTTGCCTCGATCGACGAGCTGCGCGCGCACCTCGACCAGCGGGGCTGAACTCCGCCGCATCCAAGTAAAGCCGCGCCATTCTCGCCACGTCGTCAGTAATCAGCCCATGTTCGCCAGTCATCTCATTTGACCCGAATGTATTGTTGACACGGAATACTTTGGTGGCGTCTCTGCCAATAGATGCAAGATTGACGCGAGATTTAGGGGAAGGGCGAGCCCATGTCGGATGCCGGGGCCAAGAATTTCATCGAGCTGACCGCGAGCATCGTGTCGGCCTATGTCGGCAACAATCCGACGCCGGCTGCCGAGATTCCGAACTTGATCAGCCAGGTGCACGGCGCCCTGGTGCGGGTGTCGTCAGGCCGGGCTGAAGCTGTGCCGCTCGAGCCCGCGAAGCCTGCGGTGTCGCTGAAGAAGTCGATCGCGCCGGATTATCTGGTGTGCCTCGAAGACGGCAAGCGCTTCAAGTCGCTGAAGCGGCATCTGCGCACGCAGTACAATATGACCCCGGAGCAGTACCGCGAGAAATGGGGGCTGCCGGCCGACTATCCCATGGTCGCCCCGAACTACGCGGTGGCGCGCTCGCAACTGGCCAAGCAGATGGGCCTCGGACAGCAGCAGCGGAAGCGAAAGTAATCAGGGCCTCGGATCTCGTAGAGTGGGCAAAGCGCAGCGTGCCCACCTAAACGCGATTGAAGAAAGCTGGTGGGCACGGCGCAGGGGCGCCTTTGCTCACCCGAGAGCTTCTCAGGACGCTTCCGCGAGCGCCTCTTTCGCATCGCGCTTGATCCGCTCGACCATCGAGCGCAAGCCATTGGAGCGCTGCGGCGTCAGATGGTCGCGAAAGCCGAACTCGTTGAACACGGCGATCGCGTCGGTCGCAAGGATCTCCTGCGGCGTGCGGCCCGAATAGAGCGCGAGCACGATCGCAACCAGGCCGCGCACGATATGTGCGTCGCTGTCGCCCCGATATTTCAGGACCGGCGCGCCCTTGCTGCGATCGACCAGCTTCTGGAGCCAGACCTGGCTGACGCAGCCCTGTACCTTGTTCTCAGCGGAGTGCTCCGCCTCCGGCATCGGTTCCAGGGTGCGGCCGAGCTCGATGACGTACCGATAGCGGTCGTCCCACTCGTCCAGAAGCTCGAAATTGTCCCTGATTTCGTCGATCGTCGTCATGCTGGCCCACAGTTCCTGTTCAGGCCAATATAGGGACGTAAAGCCGCGAAATCGATAGGATCGAGGCCAATTGACATTGGATTATGTGAAACGGGTCGCCTGCTTCACTTGGCAGCGCACGACAATGTCGTCCCCAATTTCGAAACTCATCAGGTCTTCACCGACCTCCAGCGGCCCGGCATAGGTCTCTCTGGTCGCCGCGATCAGCTCTTCGATCGACGGCGGCCCGACGGTTTCGCTCGCCAACATGACGAGATGCGTGAAGGCTGCCAGCTTCGGCCTTGTACGGGCGAATACCTGGCCGGCTTGTTGCGGCGAAGTATGATGGTCCACGATCCGCCGGATGTGGAGATCCTTGAGCAGCTCCGGTCGTGCCATCGCCACTTCATGAACTAGCAGATCGGCCCCCGTGCCGTAGCGAACCACGTTCTCGTTGTATCGGGTGTCGCCGGAGACGACGGCCACCCGGCCCTGATATTCAATCCGGTAGCCGTAGGCGGGTTTGATGGCATCGCCGTGATCCACTGTAAACGCAATGATGCGAAGGTCGCCGCTTTGGTAGATCGGACCATCAACAGCAAATTCCTCCACCGTGATCGCCGCGTGTTCTCTGGCGAGCTTCTCGTCTTCGATCCGAATCTCGATATCGCGCGCATAGGCGGCTTCGAGATGCCGCATGAGGGCTTGGGTGCCAATCGGACCAATGACGTGGAAGGGCCGCTTGCGAGCTGCAAAATACGAGCCGAGCCAGCCGGTCAACCAGAGGTCGGGAATTCCGACCGTATGGTCGGAATGGAAGTGGGTCAGCAGCAGGGCGTCGATGCGACCCATGGGAACGCCGAGCTGGAACAATCGAATTGTCGCGCCACGGCCGGCATCAATGAGGATCGCTTGTTCGCCCGCTTCGATCAGCGTGCTGGGGCCGAAGCGCTCGGGTCGGGGGATTGGAACCCCGGTCCCGAGCAACGTGACGCGGAAAGGCGAGGTCATCATTGCGCCTTGATCCCGGCGTCGGCGACGACCGTCTTCCAATGCTGAACCTGTGATTTGACCAATTCGCCGAACGCCTCCGGCGAGCCGCCGACCGGCTCAGCACCAAGTTTGGCAAAAGCCTCGCGCACGGCCGGTTTCTGCAGCGCTCTGTTGATGGCCTCGTTGAGCTGCGCGACGGTGTCCTTCGCTGTGCCGCGCCGGACTGCGAAACCCACCCAGTCCTCCACCACAAGCGACGGAAAGCCGGCCTCGACGATCGTCGGAACATCTGGAAGCGCCGCTACACGCTTCGGACCGGTGACGGCAAGTGCACGCAGCTTGCCCGTCTTGATCAGATCGACGACCGGCAACATCGTCACGAACATGAATGCGTTCGTGCCATTGAGAAGATCGCCGATAGCCTGCGGGAATTGCGCATAAGGAACGTGTTGCGCCCGCGTGCCCGTCTGCAATTTGAACTGCTCGCCAATCAGGTGGGCGGGCGTGCCGAACCCGCCGGATGAAAAGGTCAGCTTGTCCGGCTGACTTTTGAGAAGCGCCACAAGTTCAGCGACCGAGGCGGCGGGCACCGATGGATTGACCACCAGCACATTGTAGGAAACCGTCGCCTTGATGACCGGTTCGAAATCGCTTTCAAAATCGTAGGAAATCGCCGGGACCAGTGCGGGCGCGGCAACGGCGGGGACCGACATGCTGAGCAAGTTGTGCCCGTCGGCTGGATGCGTGAGCACGTCGTTGGCGGCAATCGTCGTGATTCCGCCAGGCCGGTTCTCCACGATCGTGCGCCATTGCTCGCTCTCGGATAGCTCCTTCGCAATGATCCGGCTGATGATGTCGGGCGGCGTGCCTCCAGTGTTGGGAGCGACGAAGCGGATTGTGCCGGTGGGGAAAACGGCCTGTGCGTGGGCGGAGAATGCGGAAGTCGTCAACGCGATTATCAAGCCAAGTTGGCGGCCTATCTGGCCAATATTCTGCCGATACATGAAAGTTCTCCATGAAATCCGAGACACTCATCTTCAAAGACACGGCTGATGTGCGATCATCATCCGGCTCAATCGTTGCATCCGCCAGAACAATCGACGTGCATTCCGCATTGTGGAATGCTACGTTCCGGAATGCGGAACGCTGGGGCGAGCTGATTTGGCACGTGCGCAGATCATCAAGGGGCTGGAGCGCGGGCTGCGGGTGCTTCAGGCGCTGCAGATGCAGCCGGACTCTTCGCTGCACGAATTGCATGTGCTGACGGCCATTTCGAAGCCGAGCTTGCTGCGAATTCTTCATACGCTTACGCGCGCGGGTCTCGTGACAAGGCGGCTCGGCGATGGATGCTACAGGATCGGTGCTACACTTTCGCACGCGCCCTCCCGCCGGCAGCACGGAGATCGCATCGCCGAGGCCGCCGCGCCGGTGCTGGAGCGGCTATGTGCGCGGGTATCGTGGCCATCCGATCTGATGGTGCCCGCGGGCGATCACATGGAAATCAGGGAAACCAACCGGACGCGGAGTCCAATCCTGCTGCAGCAGGAACGGATAGGTCTGCCGATCAACTGGCTACGGTCAGCGGTGGGAAGAGCTTATCTGGCATACTGTCCGGTCAGCGAGCGTCAGCGCATCATTGAGCTTCTGGTTCGGTCGACCAAGCCGGAGGATCGACTGGCACGCGAGCCCGAGCGTCTGAACGCGATCCTGGCCGAGGTGCGAGCACGGGGCTATGCGACGCGGGACGCCGCGCATGTCGGCGGCTATTATGGTGGCCCGCCGCATGCGGATGGCCTGCTCTCAATTGCGGTTCCGTTGCGCGATGGCCGGCGGGTGGTCGGCGCAATCAATATGCTCTGGCTCCGTACGGCGTCTACGGTCGACGCATTCGCCGCGCGCTACTTGTCGGAGCTTCAAGCTGCGGCTGCGGAGATTGAAACTGCTCTGCACAAAACCCGACCCTGACCGGCAAAGGCTGCTGTTCGCGCAAGCGTTTTAGGGCCGACTTCGCGGTCCGATCCTGGCGACCCCGTGATTTTTCTGTTGCGCCAGCGCCGCGTCGCCTTGGAGGCGAAGTGGACTTCTGCGTGTCATCCCGGCTTATGATTGCACGGCCTAATTCGCCGCTTGTGGCCCGCGCCACTCCAGCGCGAGGTCGTCCTGGGTCAGGGTGTCGCGCGGCGCCTCGCTCGTCGCAGCATCGCCTTCGCCGGCAAGCGCGATCGAGCCGGTGTGGTCGGGCGCCTTCTTGTCGCTCTTGGCGTCGTTCTTGTCGGTCTTCTCGAGCTGCTCTTTCTTGTCGTTGATGATCTGGTAGATCTTCTTTGCGCCGTCCTGCGCGCGCTGGCCGATAATGGTCGCGGCCTGGCCGCCGACCTCGCAGGCCGCCGGCTGGCGCTTGCAGAACTGGGTCATATCGGAGACGGCCGCGGTCGCAGCCTGCACCGCATCGGCGGCGCCGATCTGCGGCAGCTTCTCCGATTCGGGCGTCTTGTCCCGCGGCAGCAGCACCAGCACCAGCCCGAGCCAGAATGTGATGCGGAGAAGAAAGCGCATCTTGTCGACCTGTCCGTTAGATCCCGCCGCGGCATCCCCGCAGAAAGCGTTCGGACCTAGCAACTCTCGATAAATCGCAAGTGATTGCTTCGAGCTTAATTCGCGGAAAATTTACGCAAAAATCTTCGCAAGGCCCGGTCTCGTCAATTTTCGATGGAATGCCGGCCCGCCGTGACCCTCATCCACCATTTCGAAACCATGAGCGGGAAGATGAAACCCTGTGTTCACCATTCCCGCTGAAGACGTCGTCAAATCGTCTAAAAAGCTCCGCGTTGACACGGTGCCCGGCCGTGCGCGGCGCTGCCTTAGCACTCGTTTAAGGTCGCTCTGACACGGTGGCTCAACGACAAGGAGGCGTTCCGGCGCGTCTTTTGACGAGTGAGCCGAAGCGCGAGACCCGTGACAGTTTTGAGTATCATCCGCGATTGTCTCGATGCGCTGCTGCATCCCTCCGCGCGTTACGATGCGCTGACGCGTGCGCGCCATCGTGCCTTCATGGCGCCGCGGCTCCTCGGCAGCCTGGCCGCCTTCGCCGCATTTCCGGTTTATCTCGTCCTGCGCGGCGCGCCGGGCGCGATCGAAGTCGCCGCCTTCGCCTGGCTGATCGCGCCGATCCTGCTGTCCTGGTTCCTGTCGCGCACCGGCCGCTACGAGGGCGCGCATATATTGTCCTCGCTGGCGCTCGCCGGCCTGATCATGGCGATCGCGCTCACCACCGGCGGCATCGAATCCTTCGCCGCGATCTGGCTGGTCGTGGTTCCCCTGGAGGCCGCACTGTCGGCCTCGCGCCGGGTCGCGGCTTTTGCTTGCCTGCTTGCGCTGTCCTGCGCGGGCCTCCTGATCCTCGTCAGCCAGCTCGGCTGGCTGCCGTCCGCTGACATCAGCGCCGCCGAACGCGGCGTGCTGATGGCGTTCGGCGTTGCCTCCGCGACGCTCTATGCCGCGGGTCTTGCGTTTGGCGCCGAGTCGCTCGCGCGCACCACCGTTACGCTGCTGTCGCGCGAGGAGGAGCGTTACCGTCTGCTCGCGCGCAACATGAGCGACGTGATCTCGCGGCATCAGCGCAACGGCGCGGTGCAGTTCATCTCGCCGGCGGTGGAAGCCATGCTCGGCATATCAGTCGCGCAGCTGCTCGGTCACGGCCTGTTCGACCGCGTCCATGTTGCCGATCGTCCGGCCTACCTCACTGCCTTGTCGGACGCCGCGCGCGGCGACGTGCGCAGCGTCGAGTTCCGGCTGCGGCGCGAGCCCGATGGCTGCGCGCGCGACCAAGGAAATTATCAGGTCGATTTCATCTGGGTCGAGATGCGCTGCCGGCCGCTCGATCAGGATATGAACCACGACGTCATGCGCGAGGCCGAAGTCGTCGGCGTGATGCGCGACGTCACCGATCGCAAGCTGTCCGAGCAGGCGCTCGATCAGGCCCGCAGCGCCGCCGAGGCGGCCGATGCCGCCAAGACGCGCTTCCTCGCCACCATGAGCCACGAGCTGCGCACCCCGCTCAACGCCATCATCGGCTTCTCCGAGATGATCGCGCAGGAGCAGACCCTGATGCTCGGCGCCGCCCAGCGCAAGGAATACGCAGAGCTCATCAACGCGTCCGGCCAGCATCTGCTGTCGGTCGTCAACGGCATTCTCGACATGTCCAAGATGGAATCGGGCAATTTCGAGATCGCGTCCGAGCCGTTCGCGCCGCGCGCCTCACTGATGCATTGCTGCAATTTGCTGGCGCTGAAGGCGCGGGAGAACGGCATCGACCTCATCACCGATGCGCCACAGGACCTGCCTGTCATGACGGGCGATCCGCGTGCCTTCAAGCAGATCGTGCTCAACCTCGTCGCCAACGCCATCAAGTTCACCGAGCGCGGCGGGCAGGTCTCCGTTTCCGCCACGGTGACCGGATCGCAGCTCACGCTGCGCATCAGCGACACCGGCGTCGGGATTGCGCCTGACGATCTCAAGCGCATCGGCGCGCCGTTCTTCCAGGCTGGCAAGACCTATCAGCGCCGCCATGAAGGCACCGGTCTCGGACTGTCGATCGTCAAGAGCCTCGTGGCGTTGCATCTTGGTGATTTGACGGTACAAAGCAGGTTGGGCGAGGGCACCGCCGTCACCGTCAAGCTGCCGCTCGTCTACACGCCGCCGCAAGCCAACCCTGCCGACAGAATGCCAGCTGAGAACAAGATCGCGACGCTGACGCCCGTGCTGCGCCAGGAAACCCCGGAACAACTTCACGACCAACCCGCTCTGGTGAAGAAAAGTGCCTAAGAAGTCTGTCAACGACGAAGCCGCTCCACGCCGCCGTGGCGCCAAAAGTGGGGCCAAGGCCGCGGTTGTCGATGTCGAGACCGAGCGCAACCTCGTGATGCGCGTGCTGCTGCACAGCCCGAAGGATACCCTGGCCGGTCTCGTCGCCGTCGCTGCGATCGGCGCGATCGTCGCCAATGCGCTGTTCCTCCAGACCGGCCGGCACCCGGCGCCGATGTTCGGCACCGTGATCAATCTTCCTGCGCCGGTGCCGCTGTCGAACCCATTGCCGCGTCCGCGCCCCGTCGGCGCCGATACCTCGCCGCTCGAGCCGAGGGCGACGGAGTTCCGCGTCGAGCCCAAACCTGCCGAGAGAGCTGCGGAGCGGGCCGCTGCGCCTGAAAAGCCGGTCGAAGCGACCGCATCGACGCCGCGCGCGGGCAGCGATCCCCTAACCAATCTGGTCAAGGCGACGGCGTCGACGCCGCCCTCCGTCGCCATCGCGCGTCCGCCGGCGCCGATCCCGGTGCAGAGCCCGGCCGCACGGCGCATCGCCGGCGTGCAGCGCGCGCTCTCCGAATACGGCTATGGCAATTTGAAGATCACGGGCGCGATGAGCGGCGAGACCCAGTCCGCGATCCAGAAGTTCGAGCGCGAGCACAAGATGCAGGTGACGGGCCAGGTCTCAGACCGTCTGTTGCGCGAGCTCGCCGCTGCGATTGGCCATCCGGTCGAATAGTCCGTCAGGCTCGCGCATCAACAATCTCCGGCTGTCCTCCCCACCCCTCGCAGCGGGGGAGCCATCGCAATTGACTTCAGGTTATTTTGTAGTTACAAAATAATCTTGTGAAGATCGTTTTGGATGAGCCAAAGCGCCGAGCCAATCTCGAAAAGCACGGGATGGATTTCGCCGATCTCAACGAGACTTTCTTCGACAATGCCTTGGTTTTGGCTGCCTATGGCAACCGCTGGCGTGCGATCGGCATCAATATTCGCGGCGTCATCTCAGTCATCTTTGCGGCCCGCGGAGTTGAGGGCGTAAGCATCGTCAGTATGCGCCCTGCCAGCAAGAAGGAAAGGAGGCTCTATGAGGAAAACCGTCGCTAAGAAGGGTTACACCGCGCGGGACATGCGTGCGGTGAGCGACAATCCGGAATGGACCAAACATGACTTCGCGAGGGCCAAGACTTTCGATGAGGTTTTCCCAGGCATGCGGAAGGGACGCGGTCCCAATAAAGCTCCGACAAAGCGACAGGTGACCTTGCGTCTGAGCCCTGTCGTGGTCGACCATTTCAAGGCGGAAGGTCCGGGTTGGCAAAGCAGGATCGATGAAGAATTGATCAAGGTGGTGAAGCGCAAGCGCATTTCCGGCTCAGGTTAGCTCATGCGCCTGAAATCCAACATCTGGGTCTCCGCCTATCTGCGCCGCTGCCAGACCGAGGGCGTGTTCGGCGCGGTGCGCCGTCGCGGTGCCGAGGAGGCAGGCGCCGTGTTCGTCAAGGTGTCGCTGCTCGACGGCAACGCAATGCTCTACGTGCCGGCGCCGCAGACCTCTTACGAGGATGGCCGCCCGGTCGATCGCTTCTTCGTGCCGGTGGCGCCGCAGCCGCTGCCGGAGCACACCGTCGAGGAACGGCTGACCAAGGAAATCCGCTTCGATCCCGATGCCTGGATCGTCGAGACCGAAGACCGCGCCGGGCGGCATTTTCTGGAATTGGCGAAGACGTAGCTGCTGTTACGACCGACCTTGCGAGGAGCGAAGCGACGAAGCAATCCAGAATCTTTCCGCGGAGGGACTCTGGATTGCTTCGCTGCGCTCGCAACGGCGATGTAGAAGCTTCAGCGCTCCGATCCGCCGGAGCCCGTCCGCACCGCAGGCGCGGAGCCGGGCTGCACGCCGGGCCGCGTCTGGCTCGCGCCGGTGCGCGCACGCTGGCGCTCGCTGTCGTGCAGCGCCGGCTGGTACTTTGCGCGGGTGACGGCGAGCGTCGAGCCGCGCCAGGCCGCCAGCATCACCAGCGCGGCACGGTCACTGAGCCGGTCGTAGAGCCGCGACAGCCGGTAGACCATGTCGACGGAGGTGCCGATCTCCGGCTTGAAGAACAGCAGGATGCGCTGGAAGTTCGGGCTCGGCATGTCGAGCGCGCGCGCGGCGACCGCGAGCGCTTCGCCGCCGGCATCGTCGACGATTTGCGCGGCGACGCGCGAGGGCAGGATCAGGCTGTCGCCGAGCTCATAGGTAAAGTTCTCGACATCGCCCGCGATCGCTGCCATCTCCAGGATCTGGATCGCGCGCTTGGCGCGCACGGTCGGGATCCGCGGCGCGGCCTTCAGCGGCGTCTGCGCCAGATTGTGCAGGATCAGCGCGCGCTCGGAGGCGCCGGCGCGGAAGAACATGTCGTGGATCTCGGCCGCGTCCTTCGGCTGCATCGCCATGTTCGCGGTCATGCGCTGCTCGGCCTCGGTCGGCGCGCGTGCCGGGGAAGGGGCTGGCGGCGGAGCCGGGATTTCGCGCGCGAGCGGAATCCGGCGGCCTTCGTGCGCGGCGACCAGCCCGAGCTTCTGGAGGATCGGCACCGGCGTTGCGGGATAGACCGCCAGCCGCGCCTTGACGGCGGCGCGCGTCGTATCGTCGACCTGGTCGATCAATCGCGTCGCAAGCTCGACGAATTGCCGCTGCTCGTCCTCGCTGTGGACGCGGGTCTGGACATAGAGGTCGGTCAGCACGCGCAGCAGCGTCGGGCGGACATCGACGCCTTCGCGACGGGACAGCGACATCAGCCCGTCGAATCCGGGAAACAGCGATTTGGTCATGGAGAGATACGCGACCTGGAAAAGATACTCGCCGCCAGCCTATCGCAGCTTCCTTTAAAGCCTCGTTAAGGAAAACGAGCCGTGAAGTTTCTCCTGTCATTTAGGCTGTTGTCGTGCCGCAACGGGACGTCGCGCCCCCGTCCGTGCGGTTACGGTCCAAAGACCATGTTTACATCCCGTTAACCATGAACTGATCTTAATGAATGCACGTTGCAGGGGCGCATTCGGTCGCGTGGCAATTGATAGAGAGCTGACATGGGGACCATCATCGAATTTCCGGCCGGTCGCCGGGTAGGCTCGTCGGGGGACGCCGCACCGCGCACGGACACGGGAACGATTGTGATTCTCCCCGTGATCCGCATCGAGCGCGAGGGTGACGAAACCGCCGGCGATCGCGGGCCGGAGCAGGGCACAGCGCCGGGGCGCCGTCGTCGCCGTCGCTAGGTCCGGCCTTTGCAATGCCGGACACCATCCGCCAGATCCGCACCGTCCTCTCCGCCATTCTGCTCGCAGCCGCAGGCGCAAGCCTCGCCGCCTGCAGCGGCGGCGATTTCGGCCGCACCCGCGCCGACATGCGCAGCGACGACATGCATCGCTGGCTCGGCGTCGAGGCCACCGGCAGCCTCGGCCTGAAGGCCTCGCAGTTCCAGCTCACTGACGAAGAGCGCCAGCTGCGCGACCTCGCCTATCCCATGATCGAGCCGCCATTGTCGCGTCCCGCATGGAAGAGCGTGTTCGGCGACTACAAGACGATACCCTCGCCCTGGCACCAGAAGATCGTGTTCGACCGCACCATGTACGGGCGCACGCTGATCGACGAGCCGCACCGTTCGCATTCCTCGCGCTATGCGCAGCTGATCGAGGACGTGCGCAACGACATCACCCGCTTCGAGCCGTTCTTCGCCTCCGCGATCCGCGTCATCGATCTCGACAAGAAGCGCGATGCCAGCATGGCGCGTGTCTCCGAGCTCTCGCCGAGGGAGAGGGAGGATGCGGTCGCGCGCATGCAGGAGAACTCGCTGATCATCCAGTGGGTGCAGCAGTGCCTGGAGCAGCGCGTCTCCTCCTATCGCTGGGCGCTGGAGCGCCTGGTGATCCAGGCGCCCGACCCCATGGCCGCAGACGCCGACCGCCTGATCGGCGAACTCGCCGCCCAGACCGCCAACCCGCCGGTCCAGGCGCAGCCGCCCTACGGCCGCGCGGTGATTTCGAAGGGCTGAGCGCGGATCGCCACGCGCCCGCGACGACATCCGGCTAGTGCGGCAGCATATGCGCGATCGCGAACAGCGTGCCTCGGCGGTTTTGAGAATTTTGGATTTGGCCGACGAGTTTCAGTGCAGATCCAACGCCGCCGCCCTTCGCGGAATAGATCGCGACATTGCGAAGCACGGCAACGCGCGCGGACGTCTCCGGCGTGCTGCTCATCGACGAAAGCACGGCGCGTGCGTCGCCGAGACGGTCGTTCGAGGCATACCAGACCCCGACGGCCGCCATCGCTGCATCCTTCGTCGCATCGGGCGTCAGGGATTTTGCAAGGGTAAGAGCTGCCTCGGGCTGCTTGGCGTCGAGCAGGGCCGCGACCACGCGTTGATAGCCCTGGCTGCGTTCATAGCTGACGCTCGCGTCGGATGCCGCCGCGTCGAGCGACGGTTTCATCTCCTGTAAGGCGGCGTTGACCGCATCGACCTTGCCGCGCAGCGCCAGCACCCTGACCGAGGCGAGACGAAATTGCATGTCGGCTGCGGGGCGGACGGAATAGCGGCGCGCAGCCTCCAAATTCTTGTCGGCCTGATCGAATGCGCCTTCAGCCAGCTTGGCCTCGTCTCGCTTGGCAAATGCCTGACCGACGGCAGCTTGCAGGTCGGCGGTGGTCGCCTCGGTGAGATATTTCTGGTCGGCGATCATCGTCAGCGCGCGGTCGGTCTTGCCGTTCTCGGCAAGCGCCCTGATGGTCGCGACGGTGATGTCGTTGCGAGTCCGCACCACCACTTTCGGATCGAGGGGTGGCTGCATGCGATCAGGCAGCCCCAGCGCCGCCTCGGGGTCACCGGCCTTGACGAGCTGCCGTACCAGCTCATTGATCGGGATTGTTTGCCGCGCGCTGGGAAGCGAGGCGACGAGATCGATCGCTTGCTGCTTCTGGTTGGCGGCGACCAGTCCGTGGATTGCGAGCATCGTGTAATAGATGCCGGTCAGCTCGGTCGTTGCTTTCGCCAGGCGTTCCGCCTCGGCGATGTCGGCGGCAGTAGCCCAGTCGGGATGCGCCAGCGCGCCGCCCGCGATCAGCACGTCGATCCGGTCCTTGCCCGTCAGCGGTCCATTGTCAGCGTGAAATGCTTCTTCGAGCAGGCAGTCCTGTGTGGGCTTGGTCTGACAGCTCGCCCAGTCGGCCCACGCCGTCGATCCAGAGCTGAACCAGCACGCAAACAGTGCGATCGTCCAAAGGCGGTTCGGAGCGAGCTTCACGATTCGCTCCTTGAGCTAGTTGACATCGCGGCTTTCTGCCACGGATCATCAGGCTGCGACAGTCTGCCTCACCTTGAGGTTGAAGCTTTAACTTCACTGTTGCCGAACTGCATCGGCAGCGGGAAGGCGCGTCGCGCTTACGCCAGCGTTGCGCGGCGGCGCCAAGTCAACGTCACGGCGCAGCCGCGAGAAGCGGAAATTGCAGTGGCTGGCGCCGCCGGCGAGCGTCCGCTCCAGACGGATGCCGCGCATTCCAAAAGTGAACTCTTTGTGAGGCGTGGTGGCCGCGCGCGGGTTGACAGCTCGTCCGGTCCGATTTCTATTTGGTGCCACGGGGACATGCGATCTCCCCGTGAGGCGACATGCCCAAGAATCGCGTCCTGATCACCAAGGGCGCAGCATGTCTTTTTCCGCCGCAAAGATCATCCCACAATCATCCCGACCTCTCGCTACGCCGCCGGTGCCGCCGTGGCCTGAGCGCAGGCTGCCTCGTTGCAGCGCGCCTTTTGTCCGGAGGCGGCGAAGGCTTCACTTGTCACAAGACTTCACCTGGGGCGGGGAGACGACCAGGAGAACGATCATGCGTACACTGCCAATTCTCCACACGGTCCTGCTTCTGACGCTCGCGGGTGGACTGTCGGACGCACGCGCGCTGACGCAAGACGAACTCATCGCCAGAATCCAGGCTGCCGGCTACACAGAGGTCAGCGACATCAAGTCGACCGCCGAGGGCACGACCGCAAGGGCCGTGAAGAACGGCAAGCAGGTTCGGCTCGTCGTCGACAGCGGCGGCCAGATCAAAGAGCAGAAGTGAGACCTTGAGGGCTGAAATTCACGTTCGAGGAGCAGATCAATGCGAAAGACAATCTCGGCGCTGATCGGCATCGGCGCCTGCTTCATCACGACCGCTCATGCGCAGGATGTCGACTGGCAGAAGGTCGACGAGACGCTGGGTCGCAAGCCCGCTGTCGCGGACGATGTCCATCGCTACGGCTTCCCGCGCACCGATCTCTCGGTGACCCTGGATGGGGTGGCGATCAAGCCGGCGCTGGCGCTGGGCGGCTGGGTTGCATTCAAACCCGTACATGGCGGCGCCATGGTGATGGGCGACCTCGTGCTGCTCGAGACCGAGATCAATCCGGTGATGGCGAAGATGATCGCAAGCGGTCTCGAGATCACTGCCGTGCACAATCATCTGCTGCGGGCGAGCCCGGCGACGTTCTACATGCATGTCGCCGGCCACGGCGACCCCGTCAAGCTGGCCTCGGCAATCCACGATGGTCTCGCCGAAAGCAAGACGCCGCTGACCGTCGCGGCGCCGGCGAGCCCGCCGCCCGCCGTCGATCTTGATACCGCAAAGCTCGATCAGATCATCGGGGCCAAGGGGCAGGCCAGCGGCGGCGTCTACCAGTTCAACGTGAAGCGTCGCGATCCGATCACGCAAGAGGGCATGCCGCTGACGCCGGTCGCTCCGATGGGCGTTGCGATCGGCATCAACTTCCAACCGACTGGAGGAGGGAAGGCCGCCATCACGGGCGACTTCGTGCTGACAGGAGACGAAGTGAACCCCGTCATTCTGGCGCTGCGAACGCACGGCATCGAGGTGACCGCATTGCACAGCCACATGCTGGACGAGCAGCCGCGGCTCTTCTTCATGCATTTCTGGGCCAACGATGACGCCGTCAAGCTGGCCGAGGGCTTGCGTGCCGCGCTCGACAAGACCGCAAGCACGAAGGGCTGAGCCAAGACTGGTTGGGCTTCAAGGGCGTGCGCCCCTTCGGCGACAAGCTGCGGAGACGTAAGGCGTCCAAGTAAATCGAGTTTGCCGTGCAAAGGCCGAAGGACGGCAAACTCTCTGTCGGTCGCGCCCTTTCAGTTTTAAGGCATCAGATGTGCGGACTTACTGCCGGGCCGCGCCACTGGGTCCCGGGATTTGTCCGCCGAACTTCGACGAGCCGGTGCCGCTGACGCTGGTCGGACCGCTCGCAGTCCCGTTCGGGTCGGTCCTGGCCGCAGTCCGGCCGGGACCGTGCATCATGTTCATCGAATGGAACCAGCCGTGATGGTGGTGGCGCCTGGCGCTGTGAGCCGAGGCATAGCCGGTCGAGCAGGCGAGCAGGATCGCTAAAGTAAGGGTTGCGGTTTTCATCGGTGTTTCCTCCAGCCGGACAAACTTCGCAGGCATGCAGACTGTTCCACGTCTGACGTGATCGCCGCGCGCGAGAATCTGCGCCGTCAGTTGTCCACACCCACGACACGCAGTATCGAACTGCGGATCCGACCCACTAGCCCTCGATAATTTGCCAACGCGTTTCCGCGCCGCTTTGGTGGCGGCATGAGCACCAAATCACGACAGGTCATCTGGGGCGGCCGGATCATGGGCGCGGAGATTTCCGCCAGGCATGCCCGCGAGGAAGCCCGGAAGGCGGTTCGCGAAGCTGATCGGGCTGAAGCCGAAGCGTGGTCGGTCCGCATGGAAGGTTATGGCGGCCCTTCGCAGCCGTCGCCAACCATCGCGCAATGTCTCAACGGCGGCTTGGCCTGGGTCGAGGTCGAGTGCAACCGGTGCAAGACGCGCGCGAGCCTGCCGCTCGATGCGATCCGGCGGCCGCGCGACACGCCGATCTGGAAGCTGGAGGCGTCGCTGAAGTGCCGGTCGTGCCGGAACGGGCGGTCCGCGCCGCCGGTCCACATGATCAGGCTGACCGAAATGCAGAGCATCACGCCGTACAAATGGGTGCATCCGACCGAAGAGCGATAGGACGCAAGTTGCAGGAATCCTAAAGCATGATCCGGAAAAGTGTGAAGCGGGTTTCCGAAAAGATCATGCTCAAACGACAACCTAAAGCGCGATGGCGATTCGTCCCAATCTCATCGCGCTTTAGGAGATGGCCGCCACCATGGTCGTGACGATGAGAGCGATCGTCATGAGCGCTCCCGCAACGTAGAGGATGGTTCTGATGCTGCCGCCTTTGGCGGCGTTGCCGCCACGCAAATACACCGCAACGTGGGTCAGGCGGATCGCGGTATAGACCCATAGGAGCGCTGCAAGCACGGCAGGCCTTACGCCCACCATCATCGCCAGCACAGCGGGGACGACGAACGGCGTCAACGCCTCGACCATGTTCATGTGGACGCGATCGATCCGGTAAAGCGGGTTGTCGTCATCCCCCGGCAGCACAGGTCCGGAGAGCGCGCCCGCCCGGCCTTTGGACGAGCCTGAATACACCGCAAGCACGATGGACATCAGGCAAAGGAGGAGCACTCCTGCAATGCTGAACGCGTAGGCGGCCATACGGACCTCCGTCATTGACGATCACGTCGCGTGGACAAGCGAGCGTCAGGCCTCGCGGGCCATGCGCTCGGCAAACCGCCGCAGATAGAGCGGCCAGCCCTGATCGCTCTCAACGGCTGCGTGCTCGCCTTCCCAGCCTTCGCCATGCCGTTCGAGGTAGCGGTGTTCCAGCTCCAGTCTGGTCCGGCCCGGCGTCTCGGCGATGAACCGCACCTCCCACTCGCTGGTCTTGTCGGGATCGGTCTCGATCTGCCAGCGCGGGCTGATGTCCCAGCTGAGAAGCACGCGATGGGGCGGTTCAAACGCCAGCACACGCGCCCAGCGGCATTCGCTGCCATCGATCCCTCGATCATAGACGTGTCCGCCCACCCGAGGCTCGAACACGGTCTCTACGATGGGAACGGCGAGCAGATTGTGCTCGCGCGGCTTGAAGCTGCCGAAGTCTTCGGTGAAGACCTTGAACGCACGCTCGATAGGCGCCTCGACAACGATAGACTGTTTGATCGGCGCAGCCGATATGCGTGCGTTCATTGCTCGTCCTCCGATGGTTTTTCGACGGCTTCCTTGTAGGCTGCCAGCGTGCGGCTCCAGAACCGGTCGAGCCACGCGCGCATCTGGCCGAGCCCTGCCGGATCGATGTGATAAACGTTGCTGGCCCCCTTCGGCTCGGCACGAACCAGGTGGGATTCGCGCAGCACCTTGAGATGCTGTGAGACCGCCGATTGGGAGACGGTGAGTTCTCGCGTGATCTCGACGACCGTGCGAGGCCGTGCGCCCACCAGCTCGAAGATCTGCCTGCGAGTCGGATCGCCCAGAGCGGCGAGTTGCGCGCTGTCCTTAGCCATCGCGACCCGCCCGTTTCAGGTCATGCCTGCGGCGATTGCCATCGAGCACCCAATGGATAAGATAATTAGTCATAGCTTATGATTAGTAGATACTAATTATCGTGTCAATTGTTGCCGAGCGCAAATTTTTCGATGGGGCGAAGGGGCCTGGCTTCAAGGCGAGGATCCCGCATGAAAAAACCCGCGACGGATTGCTCCGCGCGGGCGAACTTTCGATGGGACATTCTGCGCCGCAGAGCGATCGCGCAAAGCTCACTCGGCACAAGAGGGGCGTTGCTACCGGGCCTCGACCACTTCGCCGTCCTCCTTCACGAACCGGCCGACGGGATTGTCCAGGAGATCGACGACGGCTTCGGAGGGCCGGCACAAGCGGGTGCCCTTCGGGGTCACGACGATCGGGCGGTTGATGAGAATCGGATGCGCCATCATGAAGTCGAGCAGCTCATCGTCGGTCCATTTGGGGTCGTCTAGCCCGAGCTCCTTGTATGGCGTTCCCTTCTCGCGCAGCAACGCGCGGACCGATATTTCCATCGCTGCGATCAGCTGCTTGAGCGTCTCGCGAGAAGGCGGCATCTTGAGATACTCGATGACGACAGGCTCGACGCCACTTTGGCGGATCATCGCAAGCGTGTTGCGTGAAGTTCCGCAATCCGGATTGTGATAGATCGTGACACTCATGATTTAGCCTCCGCGATGGCGACGGGGCCGCGCACATCGGCGCGTCCCAGCAGCCAGTTCATCAACAGCATGCCGGCGACGGCTCCGCAAAGCTCCGCGAGAATGAACCCCGGAAGGTCGAGCGGCCGAATGCCGGAAAAAGTATTCGTCAGCGACCGCGCGATGGCGACGGCCGGATTTGCAAACGACGTCGATGCGGTGAACCAATAAGCCGCTGTGATGTAAAGACCGACCAGCCAGGGAACGGCTGCGCGCTGGAAGCGGATGCCGGCAAGAATCGTGGCGACCAGTCCGAAAGCGGCTACCGCTTCCGCAAACCATTGCGCTCCGCCGGTCCGAACCTTGATTGACAGGTCTATCAAGGGATGCGCGAACATCAGATGCGCCGCCATCGTTCCGATGACGCCGCCGGCGATCTGCGCGGCGATGTAAAGCGCGGCCTCATTCGCCGGCAACTCGCGCTTGCCGGTGAAGACCAGCGTCACCGCCGGATTGAAATGCGCGCCGGAGATCGGACCGAGTACCGTGATCAGGACCACCAGAATGGCGCCGGTCGGCAGGGTGTTGCAGAGGAGCGCGAGTGCGACATCCTTGGTCAGCGTCTCGGCCATGATGCCGGAACCGACGACCGTCGCGACGAGGACGGCTGTGCCGAGTGCCTCGGCTACGGCGCGGCGTGAGAGATCGAACGCGTCCATCAGCTTGCCTTCGGCGCTGAGGCGGTCGCTCGCAGAAGGCGACCGATCTCGCGCAGCCTGGCGCCGTCCTTGCGGAGGATCGACTCGGCGAGGATCGAGCGCGCCGAATTGCCGGTGCAGAGAAACAGGACATTGTAAATCTGGTCAGGCACGGCTTCGCTCCCTTCGTTTTGGAGAGCAACAGGCCTGGAGGCTCTCCACGACAGGTTCGCAGACTTCGGGTCTTCCACCACAGCAATCGCGCAGCAGGAAAACCGCAATGTCGCGGAATTCGGCGAGGTTGGCGCGGTAGACGACCGAACGGCTGCGCCGTTCGGAGGTCACGAGGCGCGCGCGCGTCAGGATCGACAGATGGGCCGAGAGCGTGTTCGGCGGGACCTCCAACTGACGCGCGAGATCGCCGGCCGCAAGGCCGCGCGGCTCGTGCCTCACCAGCGCCCGGAACGCTTCCAGGCGGGTCGATTGGGACAGGGCGGCGAGCGCGAGGACGGCTTCTTCAGTTTCCATATATCCAGATTTATGGAATTATTGGGAGCGCGTCAATCGGAGATTCGCCAGGCGGCAGGTTGGCCTCCGTTATTTCGAACATTCCAGAAATATCGTTGACTGCAGCCGCGACCTGGACGATAACCATCCCCCATGAAGATCGACGACGCAGCAGCACGCCTCGAAGCGCTGGGCAATCCCACCCGGTTGAAAATCTATCGCGCCCTGGTCCGGGCCGGACGGCCGGGCATGGCAGTCGGCCGCTTGCAGGAAAAGCTGAAAATACCCGCATCGACGCTGTCCCATCACATCAAGTCTCTGGTTTCGGTCGGGCTCGTCAGTCAGGTCCGCGAATCCACGACGCTCGTCTGTCACGCCAATTACGACACGATGCGGGGCCTCGTTGATTTCCTCGCGGCGGAGTGCTGCGCGGACGAAGTCGGGTGCAACGGCGCCAAGACGGCGGCTTGACTTTTTTGTGGCGATTTATTCGGTGGTTCTAGAAACATAGGAGAAGCCCGGTGGGCGGTGAAAAGAAGGTGGTTGCCATCGTCGGTGCAGGGCCCGTCGGCCTCGCTGCGGCCGCACATGTGCTTGAACGCGGGATGTCCCCTCTGGTGCTGGAGGCCGGTCCCGAAGCAGGCCATGCCGTCCGGCAGTGGCAGCACGTTCAGCTCTTCTCGCCATGGGAGTACAATATCGATAAGGCAGCGGCGCGACTGCTCGCGCCAACGGGTTGGAATTCACCGGACCCTCAGGCCTATCCGACCGGCGGGGAACTGCTCGACCGGTATCTGACGCCTCTTGCAACCAGAACGCTGCTGCGCGATGCGATCCGGACCTCCAGCCGCGTCTCGGCGATCAGCCGGGTCGGCTTCGACAAGGCTAAGACCAAGGGCAGAGAGCAGGCGCCTTTTGAAATCCGCTACCAGAACGGCAGGGGGCCTGAGGTCCTGCGCGCTGATGCCGTGATCGATACGTCAGGCACGTGGTTCTCTCCCAATCCGGCCGGCAGCAACGGCCTGCCGGCGATCGGCGAAGCGGAGCGCGCTGACCGCGTCGCCTATGGCATGCCCGACGTGCGGAGGGCTGATCGTTTCAGATATGCAGGAAAGACTGTTGCTGTGCTCGGCGCCGGCCATTCCGCGGTTGGCACGTTGATCGATCTCGCAAGCCTTGGCGATGAGGTGGCGGGAACGCAGGCCGTCTGGCTGTTGCGCGGCGCTGATCCGGCAAAAGCTTTCGGCGGGGGGCGCAACGACAAGCTTGCTGCACGCGGCGAGCTTGGGAGTGCCTTCGCGGCGCTCGTGACCTCCGGGAGGATCAGGGTTGAGACCGAATTTGGCGTCACGCATCTCTCCGAGTTCGAAGGCCGTCTGAAGGTTTCGGCCGGCGCCTGCTGCGGTGTCCGAAGCGTGGTCGTGGACGAACTGATTGTGTCGACGGGCTTCCGTCCCGACTTTTCGTTCCTGTCCGAGCTGCGCCTGCGGCTAGACCCAGCCATCGAGGCGCCGGTCGTGCTGGCGCCGCTCATCGATCCCAACGAGCACAGCTGCGGCACCGTGCGCCCGCATGGCGCACGCGAGCTGTCGCACGACGAGCCGGGCTTCTACTTGGCCGGTATGAAGTCGTACGGCCGCGCGCCGACCTTCCTGATGATGACGGGCTATGAACAGGTCCGCTCGATCGCAGCCGACATCGCCGGCGACAAGAAGGCCGCAGCGAGAGTCGAACTTGTGCTGCCGGAGACTGGCGTTTGCACGCGTGGTGGTGTCGAGTCCGCCGGGCCTGTATCGGGATGTTGCGGCGGGCCGGCGAAACAAGAGGCTTCGGCTTGCTGCGCCGCCGATGAACCAGCCAAGAAGGCCGACGCTTCGGGGTGCGGTTGTTCATGAACCAGGCTCCTCAGGGCCGGGCGACTGGCTGGCCTACATGTTTGCGGCGGCAAGCTTCGTCAGCTCCGGCGTCTCGGCCATTCTGCCTTCGATGCTGGTCGCGTTTGGAGCGACGCCAGCTCAGGCCTTGCTCGCAGGAACACTCGTCGGCCCGGCCCAGGTCGGCGCGCGTCTGCTCGAACCAGTTCCACCCGTTGTTGTCGGCAAGGCTCGCCATGCTCATGAATCCGATCGGCGTTGTTATCTTGATCGCAGGAGGTTCATTCTTTGCGCCGGTTTTCGCGGTCCTCTACGGAGCCGGCAATGGCATCATCACGATCGCGCGTGGCACGCTGCCACTGGCATTGTTCGGGCCGGTGGGTTTCGGCCAACGCGTGGGCATGATTTCACTGCCGTCGCGGCTGACGGGTGCAGCCGCGCCGCTACTGCCGGGGCTGATGGTAGAGCACATCAGGCGTGGAGCGCTCTGGATCAGCGCGCTCGCTTCGATCTCCGCTTTCTTCGCACTCCTTCTGCTTCATGCGGGTTCGCCATCACCAGCACCTGTCCAGATGGGAGGACAAGGTTCGTAACTTGAACAATCGGTCGCTCATTGCGGCGATGTGCATCGGGCAGATTGGCAACCTGCTGCCGCATGTGACGCTGTCTGCAAATCTGGCGCAGCACCTGATGCCGGCCTGGGGACTTTCCGCGGCTGAAGGCGGCCTGATGGCAAGTGGTTATGCGTTCGGCTACATGCTGGCAGTGCCCGTGCTGACGACGTTGACCGACCGGATCGATGCCCGGCTTGTCCTGCTCTGGGGCTCGATCGTCAGTGGGCTGGCGACCGCAGCGTTCGGCATCTTCGCCCAAGGGTTCTGGTCGGGCACCGCGATCTGGTCGCTTGCAGGAGTTGGATTCGCCGGCGCCTACATGCCCGGCCTGAAGGCGCTGACCGACCGGCTTCCCGCCGGCGACACATCGCGGGCCGTCACTCTCTACACGTCGAGCTTCTCGCTCGGTGTCGGCGTCTCGTTCCTGGTGGCCCAGATTGTCGCAGACCGCTGGGGGTGGCGGGCTGCTTTTCTCGTCACAGGCTTTGGTCCCGTGGCGATGGTGGTCGCGTGTCTCTTGATGAAAGGGCAGCAGCCTGCTCCGAAGGCGGGACGATTGTTGAACTTCACGCCAGTTTTCGCGAATCGTGAAGCGCTCGGCTACATCCTCGGCTACGGCGCCCACTGCTTCGAGCTCTACGGCATCCGCACCTGGCTGGTGGGGTTCTGGACGTTCGTCGTCGCTCATCAAGGTGCGCCCTCATGGTTGAGCCCCGTTGCGCTGAGTTTCTGCTTCGCGGTGATCTCGATGCCCGCAAGCATCCTCGGCAACGAAGCCGCGCTGAAATTCGGCCGGCATCGCGCGATCACGGTTGTGATGATCGCATCGGCCTGCGTTGCGCTCGTCATCGGGCTCAACTCCACGGCACCCGGGTGGATGCTCGCGCTGCTGCTGCTCGTCTATGGCCTGACGGTGCCGGCGGATTCAGGCGCGCTGACAGCGGGCATGTCGGCGGCCGCAACCTCCGAACATCGCGGCGCGACGCTTGCTCTGCACTCCACGGTGGGCTTTGGTCTGTCAGCACTCGGCGCGTGGGGGACCGGCGCCGCGCTCGACATGGCCGGCGGTCCGCAGAGTGCGACGGGCTGGCTGCTCGCATTCATCGTCCTCGCGGCCGGAATTGCGGTGGGACCGCTCGCGCTGCTCTGGTCCCGGATGGCCCAGCCCGGAAAGCGGCGATCCAGCATAATTTCAAACTGAGTGCTGCTCCGCGGCTAGAGACCTATTGCTTCGGCAGCAGCTTCACGCCCGGCGCCGGCTCCTTGTAGTCGGCCGACGACTTTCCTCCCTCGGGAATCTCGATCCAGCGGTTCACGCTGCTTTCGCACTCCTGCACCACCGGGAAATAGAGCATCGCGCTCGGCACCGGATCTTCCGGTCGAGCCTGGCTTCGGCGCTGGCGAGCGCCTTCTCGAGTTCGCTCGCCGTCGCTAGCGGAACGGCGGCTCTCGTCAAAGCGTCAGCCGCTTTCAGGGCGTCGCCGCTACAGAGCACGACGGCCCATTCGCCGCCCTTGCGCCGCAGGAACGCGCGACCGCCCATGTCGTCTTGTGTCCAGCTCCACGGTGGTCTCGTCGAAACGCAGGCTCGTCTTTGTTCGCCAGTCGAATCGTGTCGATGTTGCGTTGCTGGTTTTGCAGCACAAACGTCGGGTTAGCAGCCTGTGGATTGGTGAGAGTTGCTCTTTTGGTGACTTCGCCGGGTATCTCCGCGCGCCACCGGCCCGCGTTGATGTAGAAACGTGTCTCCGCATCCGGCGAAAACTGATAACCGAAATTCGCGTTGAGCCGTTCCGTCTCGGTTCTGCTGTGCTCGCGATAGCCATCCTCGCGCTGCGCCGAAGCCGTGATGAAGTAGTCGTCGGGACCATAGGCTCCGCCGGAGCTTGTCTGCGTCTTCACATAACCAAAGCTGTTGTTTCACGCTTTCGTATTCGCAGTTCGTTGAAGCGCCCCCGCTTCAGCGCCGGCCGCGCGACGCCTCGGCCCTACGGGCGCTTGCGTCCGCGGCGCTGCTGTCGGGATCGGGTAGGGAGATCTGATGCTCGGGTGAAGTAAGCATTTGCTTCTAGAGGACAGCAAACTCCTCCTTCTTTGTCAGCTTCTCGGCAAGCGCGCTACGCTCCGGCGACAATGTCCGGATAGTATTTCTGCCGGTGCTTCAGCAAATCTTCCAAGTCAATTTTTAAGGCGTCCTCCGCTGCTCCGTGAACTTTCTCCTCAACTCTTATAACGTCGCTTTCGAAAAGTACTTTCAGCGCATTCAGGCGCTCTCCGACAACGGCGGCAGGAAGCTGCGCGCCCGGAGCTCGTTTGTCGAAAGATGGATTTTGGCGCCTCAACGTCATCACCATGTGAAGCATATACGCGCAGAGTGCTTCGTTCGAAACGATGAACTGTGTAGCCACCCGGGTTCTGTTTTAGGAAAACCGGCTTGAACAGATTGCGGCCGTCAACGATGAGGGAGAAGTTATGTTTGGTGAGTTCTTCATTTTTCTCCCGGACCAAGCCACGCGGCAGCGCATCCTCGGCTAGGTAGGGGACCGGACAGGAAGCCGCCAACTCCCAGAGCAGGCGCCAATAATCTCCGAGCAATTGGAGCGACGCGGCCGAGTTGAGGACCTTGGTTACCGCGCGTTTCCAATCCAGTGGTACGTTCTTGTAATTAGGTAGTTTGAGCGAAATTTGGAATGCTTGCGTGAAGGTGGGCGTGACGTCGCTAGTCAAGATGCGAGTGCCCTGGGACATGGTTTCGTCCAGATCCCAAACGTCGTACGTGCCGATATCGATTATCTTGTCGGGCACACTTTCGCCGCCTTCCACCTCCGAAGTTGCGTCATGCAGGAGGCCAGAGTTCGCATCATCCCATTTAGACTTCGCACCATCGTAAAGATGCACCTTCGCGCGAAAGCCGGTGCCCGTTTTTGGTTGGCTTCGAACTTCGAACGAGCCACAGATTTGCGCTATGCCGAGCATGCCGATGCCCAGCCTACCAATCAGTGGGCGATCAAATTTAAGATGCCGGTGATCGATGCGCTTGGTGCTGTTGCCAATACCTCCCTTCATCATCCGTTCGAATTCTTCGCGACTAAATCCGTCGCCATTGTCTCGAACAGACAATTGAAAGAAGTTTGGATAGTTTGTGTTGATTTCGACGGTGGTCGCATTGGCGTCCCACGCGTTGCTGACAAGTTCACGCAATGCACTCGCGGGAGACCGGTACAGGCCGCGACTGAGATGCGCAAGGGCGCGCTCATGAACTTTGATCTTTGGCACTATCGCTTTGTCCGCTGCAAGATAAGCGCGTGTTCTTCAATCATCTTCGATTTAGTAGAAGGGCGACGCTTGCGCCAAACGAAAATCTCTTCCACCGAAAAGCCGACCTCGCTTGCAATCTTTCCAAGCAGATGGGCGGTCGATACATGTGCGCCCAAATAGGAGGCTTGGTCACCTACGACCATTGCGTAGTGGCCTCCGCGTGCGATCACCGGCGCGATATTCATCAAATGTCGTTTCATTCCACCGAAGTATTCCTTTACGACGGTCGGATATGAGCAATAGGGCGTGCAAGGCGCTCATTCGACAGCTCAAAGGATTGCGGGGATGAGAGGATATTCACAACCGTGTTCAGTTTCTGTTCTTGGGTGGCGCAGTTATTGCGCGGAAATCGCATATGGTAAGGCGCGAAGAGGGTGCTGAAGCCCGACTGCTGCGTTAACCAAGATCGCAATTTTGTCCTTTTAGAAATGCCGCTCTGTTTCAGAGCGATGTGAGCCGCTGCCGCCGTTTTGCATCGCTCTTGCGGGGGCGGTCCACATGGGCTCGACCTCGGCGCTTCGGGATGTTGACGATTCGATCCCCGGGGCGGCGAGTGCATCGCAAATTCAGCCCCGCCAACGATCCAAATCCAATTCCGGTACGGCTAGATCGGCGGCCTTCGTCATCGACGAAGACGATCTTGATGCTTTGATCCATCGAAACCCCTGCTCCGAATGAAAAAACCCGCGGCGGACTGCTCCGCGCGGGCGTTACGAACTTTTCGATAATGCCACTATGCCAGTGTTTTGCCCGACGTGTCAAAGCTATACAGCGCGGCGCTCTAGCACGGAGGCCTCGGGCCGGGAGGCGCTGCTTGGCGCAGCCTCAAATCGCCAATGATTTTAATGCCCCCTCTACTGTGCATGGGGTTGTTTTTCAGGAATCTTGTTCGGCCTCACGCGTTCAGCGCCGGCCGCGCGGCGCTTCCGCCTTGGCCGGCGGCTCGGTCTGCGGTCCACAACTCGCAGCCGCAAGCGTCGCCTGCGCCTGCGGCATCAGGCCGGGCTCGGCGGCGAGCGCCTTCATCACGATCAGGCCCGTCGTCGTTGGGGAATCGATGATCAGGCGGTCGGCGGCGGTGATCTCTTCGTCCTCGGGCAGCTCGTTGTGCTGCGGCTCGGTCATCAGGTCGAGCTCGATCACCTTCTTGCCGGCCGAGCGGTCGTTGATGGCGTAATAGGCGATCTCGTTGCGGGTGTAGAACGACACCGAGGTGTAGGCCTGGCTCACCGGCACGGTCAGCTTGATTGGACCATTCGACAGGTCGTAGCGGCAGATCGCGATCGCGAAGGCCGGGTCCATGAACGGCATCGGCGAGGTCTGCGGATCGGCGAGGGGAAGCTGGGTGACGCCGTTGAGCTTGGTCATCGGTGTCAGCCGCGAATAGGCGTCCTGCGTCGCGATCCGCGGCAGCGCCAGCACGCTGACGAGATGAACCACGAGGCCCAGCACCACGCCCGCGACGATGGTGAACAAGAGGCGGATCATGAGCAGCCCACCGTCCTGATTGTGGGCATCGGCGCATCGCGCTGGGTGCGGGTGGCGACCCCGACCGGGGTGTCGTAGAGGCGCAGCATCAGGGCGTAGCGCTCGATGCCGCCGGTCGGCAGCCAGTTGCCGGCGCGCGAGCGCGAGGCGATATGGATCTCGAACGAGCCGTCGGAGGCGCGCACGATCTCCTGGCTGGTGAAGCCGTAGCGCTGCAGCGAATTGGCGACGAGGTGGCCCTTGCGGTCGTACAGCGTCAGCGTCCAGAACCGCGCCGGCGGCGTCACGCCGGAGACCACGACGTCGCAGCGGCCGTCGAGCGCCTTCTTCTTGTCATCGGCGGTCGCGGTGAAGGCGACGCCGTCACCGGTACCGATCGGCAGCTCGCCGTTGCGCACGATGGTGGCGCGCGAATAGGGATCGACGTCGGCGGTGCCGGTGCGCGGGCGCGCGGTCCACGGGCCGATGGTCAGCGCGCCGATCTCGGTGCCGCGCGTCGTCGTCATCCAGGTCGCGCCGACGCCGACCACTGTCGCGAGAAGGAGCGCCGTCAATGTGGTCAGGATCAGCCGCACGGGACTATGTCAGTTCTTGCGCGGGGCGGAGGCATTTGCGTTCTCTTCCGCATAATTCTGCGGGAAGGCGAGCGCGCTCGTCGACGAGGACGGCGTGGCCGGCTTGCTGTCGTCGGCGGCCG
This sequence comes from Bradyrhizobium diazoefficiens, assembly GCF_016616235.1. Taxonomy (NCBI): domain Bacteria; kingdom Pseudomonadati; phylum Pseudomonadota; class Alphaproteobacteria; order Hyphomicrobiales; family Nitrobacteraceae; genus Bradyrhizobium; species Bradyrhizobium diazoefficiens. The sequence goes on along the minus strand of NZ_CP067100.1, from coordinate 5,419,686 downwards.
ATTTGTTCGCGGTCTTGGCGGCCTCGTCGAGCAGCTTCTCGACGCGCACCAGGATGTCGGCACCGCGCTTGGTCAGCACCGGCGGCGGACCGGGCCTGGTCTCCAGCACCTTCGGTGCCGCATTGGCCTGCGCGTTGGCGACCTGCTCGCGCGGCAGCTTCTGGCCCATGCCGACGCCGGGAATTTCGCGCACCTCGACGCCCTGATGCGCCGCCACCATGATGTCGTGCCAGGTCTGCGCCGGCAGCGAGCCGCCGGTCATGCGGTTGGTCGGCGAGTAGTCGTCATTGCCGTACCAGACCGCGCAGGTGAAGTTGCCGGTATAGCCGACGAACCAGGCGTCGCGATACGCATTGGTGGTGCCGGTCTTGCCCGCGGTCGGAATGCCGTCGAGCGCGGCGCGGCGCGCCGTGCCTTCGCTGACGACGTGGCTCATCATGCCCGCCATGTCGGCGGCGATGTTCGGCGGAATCGCCTGTTTCGGTTTCGGACCGTCGCGGTCCCAGCGCCAGACCAGATCACCGGCGCCGGTGCGCACCTCCAGCACCGCGTGCGGCGTCACCGCCTTGCCGCGGTTCGGGAAAGTCGCATACGCCACCGCATGCTCGAGCACGGTGACTTCGTCCGAGCCGATCGGCAGCGACGGCGTGTCGGGCAGGGGCGCCTTGAGGCCGAAGCGGCGCGCGACCTCGACGATCTTGGCGCGGCCGATCTTGGCCGGGTTCGGCGCCTTCGGCTGCTCCCGGCGGCCGATCTCGATCGACAGCTTCACCGGCACGACGTTGATCGAGCGCGTGATCGCCTGGGTCAGCGTCACCGAACCTGAATAGGAATGGCCATAGTTCTGCGGGCACCAATTGCCGATGCAGACCGGTCCGTCGACCACGACCGAGTTCGGCGTGAAGCCGTTCAGCAGCGCGGTGGTGTAGACGTAAGGCTTGAACGACGAGCCGGGCTGGCGATAGGCATCGGTGGCGCGGTTGAACTGGCTGGCGCCGTAGTCGCGGCCGCCGACCATGGCGCGGATGCCGCCGTCGAGATCGGCGACGACGGTCGCGGCCTGCGTCGCGTGATAGTCGCGGCCGAACTGGCGCAGCTGGTTCTCGATCGCGTCTTCGGCGGCCTTCTGAACGTTGGTATCGATCGCGAGCCGAACGACGAACACGCGCTCGGTGTAGGATTTCGGGAAGGTGTCGACCAGCTTGCGCATCTCGTCGAAGGCGTAGTCGAGATAGTAGTTCGGCGAGGCCTCGTCGCGCCGGTCGACGGCGAAGGCCGGGTTGCGGCGGGCGCCGAACACCTGGCCCTCGGTCATGAAGCCGGCATCGACGAGGTTGTCGAGCACGACGTTGGCGCGGGCACGCGCGGCGGGCAGGTTGATATGCGGCGCGTACTTCGTCGGCGCCTTGAACAGGCCGGCGAGCATGGCGGCTTCCGCCAGCGTCACGTCGCGCGCCGACTTGTTGAAGTAGAAGTGGGCTGCGCCGTCCACGCCAAAAGTGCCGCCGCCCATATAGGCGCGGTCCAGATACAGCTTGAGGATCTCGTTCTTGGTCAGGCGCCATTCCAGCCAGATCGCGAGGAAGGCCTCGTTGATCTTGCGCTCGATGGTGCGCTCGTTGCTCAGGAACAGGTTTTTCGCGAGCTGCTGGGTGATCGAGGAGCCGCCCTGGCGGACGCCGCCGGCCTGCGCGTTGGTGACGAGCGCGCGGGCGGTGCCGGCGATGTCGATGCCGAAATGGTCGTAGAAACGGCGGTCTTCGGTCGCGAGCGTCGCCTTGATCAGCACGTCAGGAAAATCTTCCAGCGGGATCGAATCGTTGTGCTTGATGCCGCGGCTGCCGATCGGGTTGCCGTAGCGGTCGAGGAACGTCACCGCGAGGTCGGACTTCTTCAGCCAGTCCTCGTCCGCAGTCTCGCGGAAGGCGGGGATGGCGAGCATGAGCAGCAGCACGAGGCCGCCGAGCCCGAGCGTCGCGGCCTCCGACAGCGGCTCGATGAAGACCCAGCGCTTCCACCGCCCGACATAGAAGCGGTCCATGAAGGTCGAGTAGCGCTCATAGAGCTCGCGAATGCCCTTGGCCGAGGAGAACAGCGAGGAGTCGATGCGCGCGTCGAGGTCCAGAAAGAAATTCCGGACTCGGCTCTTCCAATTGGATGGTGTGTTCTGGACCACCTAGAACCCTCGAGGCTCGGTTCGAAAGCGTTCAAGCACCCGGCCGGGGCGGCACCGAGACGTCTTGCGGGAGTGTTGCGGCAAACCCAAGGCGCCCGGCAAGCGTCCGAGGGGACTTGATGTTCCTTCTAGCCGAGCATGGCCTATAAACCAATGGTCAGGCTCGCTATTTTGAACAACGAGCCTAATTGACCCCGGTTCATTACGGGCCTTAAGCGGGCATTGCTTGCAGCTTCACTGCCGCACGCCCTAGATGGCATCAGCCGTAGCTCTTTCGAACGTTAGTTGAGGCGCATGACCGCAGCTCCCAAACGACCTTCCGGCCAGGAGGGATTCTTCTGGAAAACCAAGACTTTGGAAGAGATGTCGGAGGCCGAATGGGAGAGCCTGTGCGACGGCTGCGGCCGTTGCTGCCTGAACAAGCTCGAGGACGAGGACACCGGCCAGATCTATTTCACCCATGTCGGCTGCAAACTGCTCGATGCCGGAACCTGCGCCTGCAAGGACTACCCGAATCGGTCCGACAAGGTTCCCGACTGCGTCCGCCTGACGCCCGCCAACGTCCGCACCCTGAACTGGCTGCCGCCGAGCTGCGGCTACAAGCTCGTCGCCGAGGGGCGCGACCTCTATTGGTGGCATCCGCTGGTCTCCGGCGATCCCAACACCGTGCATGAGGCCGGCGTCTCCGTGCGCGGCCGGGTCGAGAGCAGTGAGGAGGACATCCCGGACGAGGAGCTCGAGGACCACATCGTGCAATGGCCCGCCGTGCTGCCGAAACGCGCGCGCCTGAAGCGACGCCCGAAGGATTGAAAGCGGCATCTGAAGAATTGCCCGTGCTTTCCCGGAAGGCGAGCGATCACGTCTTCGGGATGGCCCCCGCGCGGGATGCACCCATGCGCCGCGGTGCCTGCCTGGGAAGGATTTTGCTCTCTACATTGGCCGCATAGAACGAATCCTTCGCGGCGTTGCGCCGCCACACCACGTCCGATCGAGATGAACAAGTTCGACCGGCAGAGCAGTTCTGCCGACATCCAGGCGTTGCCCGACGATATCGCCGAAGAGCTGTCCCGCCTTCCGAGCGAGGTCATCAGCGTCGATGACGCGCCTCCGATCTCGCCGCCCGCGGCGCTGACCTCGGACGAGGTCCGCACCATCGTCATCAGCCTGATGCTGACGATGTTCCTGGCCGCGCTCGACCAGACCATCGTCGCGACCGCGCTGCCGACGATCGGGCGCCAGTTCCAGGACGTTTCGAACCTGTCCTGGGTTATCACCGCCTATCTGCTCGCCTCGACCGCGGTCGCGCCGGTGTTCGGCACGCTCAGCGACATCTACGGCCGCAGGGCCATGATCATCACCTCGCTGAGCCTGTTCGTCGCCGGCTCGATCCTGTGCGCGATCGCGCCGAACATGCCGATGCTGATCCTGGCGCGCGGCCTGCAGGGGCTCGGTGGCGGTGGCATCATGCCGGTGGTGCAGACGGTGATCTCCGACGTCGTGAGCCCGCGCGAGCGCGGCCAATACCAGGCCTATTTCTCCAGCGTCTGGATGGTCGGCGGCATTTTGGGCCCGGTGATCGGCGGCGTGTTCGCCGAGCATCTGCACTGGTCGATGATCTTCTGGATCAATCTGCCGCTGACGGCGGCGGCCCTCGCGCTGCTGTTGCCGAAGATGAAGAAGATCCCGGTGTTCCACCGCAAGCGCAACGTCGACTGGCTCGGCGGCGTGCTGCTGATGGCCTCCGCCGTCGTCTTCATGCTGGTCTTGACCTGGGGCGGCACCCGCTATCCGTGGCTCTCGCCGACCGTGCTGGCGATGGTGGGCGGCGCCGTCGCGCTCGTCGTCACCTTCGTATGGCACGCGCGGCGGGCGGACGAGCCGTTCCTGCCGCTGCCGCTGCTCGGCGGAAAGGTCGCGCCTTACGGCCTGACGGCCGGCGGCTGCGCGCTCGGCGCGATCACCGGCCTCACGGTCCAGCTTCCGCTCTATTACGAGTCCGTCTATCACCTCAGCGCCAGCGAGGCGGGCCTCGCGCTGATCCCGCTCGCGGCGGTCTCGACCTGCGGCGCCGCGATCGCCGGCCGCACCATGGCGCGCGCCAAGCATTACAAGCGCGTCGCCATCATCGGCACCTCCTGGGCCGCGCTGTGCGGCCTCGGCCTCACCTTCACGACCTTGCCGCTATGGGCCCTGCTGACGCTGATGGCCGCGTTCGCGCTCGGCCTCGGCACGACCTTCCCGGTCTGCGTGGTCTCGCTCCAGAATTCTGTGGCGCGTCCGCAAGTCGGCACCATCACCGGCGCGCTGAACTTCTTCCGCTCGCTGATGTCCTCGTTCACCGTCGCCGCCTTCGCCGCCATCCTGCTGATCGCGCTCGGCGCCGACGTTCCGCTCGCCGGCGAGCACCACGCCGCCGGCAGCGTTGTGATCCCCTCTGAGGACATGCGGCACGCGTTCCGCTACGTCTTTGGCGCCGCGACCGCGTTGATGGCCGGCGCTGCGCTCTGCCTGATCATGATGGAGGAGCGGCCGCTCGCCGGTCCAGCGTGACCAAGCATGTGGAGATGGCGGAGTAGGGAGCTAGCCGCCGCGATCGGCATAGGGGTCTTCGCCTGCACTACCTGCCGCGGCCCGCCGTGCTGTTGTCGCAAGATGGCTCTTGAGCCGTGCCAGCGCCTCGGCGGACCAATCATGGACATCGGTGACCGCGACCCAGGCGTCGACGTAATGCTCGGGCGCATAGACATGGCCAAAGCCCATCGGCGTATTGGTCGCGACCGCCATGTCGAGGGCAAGCTGTAGCATCGTCACGACCGGATACCATCGCAGCTCCGATGAGACGTCCGGCCCGCGCGGGTCCGTCATCCAGGCCGGCGCCTGATAGGCGTCGCGATAGGCGAAGAACGTGATCGCGTCGCTGGCATATTGCAGGTAGACGACGCGCATCGGACCCCACGGCGTATCCGGCGGCACCGTCGGTCCGTTCTGGTTCATGAAGCGCACGAAGCGGCCGTCGCGGAATTCCGGCAGCCACTCCGGCGAGCCGTCGTTGCGGTTCGCGGTGATCGAACGCCAGATGCGGCTCTCGAACGGCGCTCCGCTCCACAGCGCGCCGGCGATAGGATCGCCGACCGTCTCGAACAGCTCCGCGGATTTCTCCGAGTTCATGGCACCGAGGCTGAGCCCGTGCAGGTAAAGCTTCGGCCGCCGCTCCTTCGGCAGCGTCGTCCAGTAACCGTAGATCTCGGAGAACAAGGCGCGCGCAGCCTCCGCGCCATATTCGGGCTGAAACAGCAGCGATAGCGGACTGTTGAGATAGGAATATTGCATAGCGACGCTGGCGACATTGCCATGGTGCAGATATTCGACCGTGTCCATCGCCGCCGGATCGATCCAGCCGGTCCCGGTCGGCGTGATGATGACGAGAATGGCGCGGTCAAATCCGTGCTGCCGCTTGAGCTCGTCGAGCGCAAGCCGGGCGCGCGCTTGCGCCGTATCGGCGCCGCCGAGGCCGACATAGACCCGCACAGGCTGCTGCGCAGCCTCTCCCGTGATGGCGCTGATCTCGGCAGCCCGCGGACCCGAGGCGATGAAGCGGCGCCCCATGCGTCCTAGCTCTTTCCACTTCACCAGCGATGCCGCACCGCCTGTTCGATCAGGATCAGCCGGCTGCGGCCGCTCGGGCTCGAGCAGAACGTCGAGCTCGCGGAACGAGGAATCGAGCGCGTTGAACGCGGTGCGGATCAGGACATTGCTGGCGATCGACCAGAACAGCAGCACTGCAATCGCCACGCCGATGACATTGGCGACCTTTCGCGGAATGAAGCGCCTCGTGCGCGTGGCAAGGAATCGCGAGACGAGAACGAACAGCCGGGCCAGCGCCAGGAGCACGACGAACGTGATCAGGGCGACGGCGCAGACCTTGAACGGATGCGCGGTCTCGACCGGCGCCATCTTCATCGCGGCGCGGATCGAGTTCTGCCATTCGGCGGCTCGCCACAGGTAGATGATCACGACGATCAGGCAGCCGGCCGCCACCAGTGCATTGGCACGCGATCGCAGGCGCGCCGAGGGCCCGGGCAGCTCGAGATAGTGCCACAGCCGGCGCCAGAGATTGCCGGCGAGGTAGCCGATCGCAAAGCAGCCGCCGGCGAGGGCGCCTTGAGTGAGATAGCTGCGCGGCACCAAGGTCGGCGTCAGTGCGGCCGCGAAGAACAACGCACCCAGCATGAGACCGACGCCGGACAGCGAGTGCCATTGTCGCCGAATGAGCCGCGCCGGATTCATGAAAGCCCCTTCCGATCGCCGCTACCCTCTGTTCGCGTCCGGGAAGCTGCTCTTGCGCGGCAGCAGGATCGTGAATTCCGTGAACTGGCCCGGCTCCGTCGCGACCTCGATCGTGCCGCCATGCTGCTTCACCACGATGTCGTGGCTCATCGACAATCCGAGGCCGGTGCCTTCGCCGGCAGGCTTGGTGGTGAAGAACGGATTGAACATTTTTGCCTTCACCTCGTCCGGAATGCCGACGCCGTTGTCGCGGATGCGGATCTCGATGCGATCGCCGCGGTCGCGGGTGGTGGCGATCACCACCGGCTCGTAGCCGGCGGCGCCGTTGTCCGCCTTGCGCCGCGTCACGGCGTAAAAACCATTCGAGATCAGGTTCAGCAGCACCCGTGTGATCTCCTGCGGAAACACCTCGGCGGAGCCTGCCGCCGGATCGAGCTCGCGCTTCAGTGTCACATCGAACTGCGGCTTCTCGGCGCGCGCGCCGTGATAGGCGAGATCGAGACTCTCCTCGACCAGCGCGTTGATGTCGCTTTCGCGATGCTCGCCGCCGCCCTCGCGCGAATGCAGCAGCATGTTCTTGACGATGGAATCGGCGCGTCGTCCGTGCTGCACGACCTTTTTGAGATTGTCCTTCAAGAGTCCCGTCAGTTCGTCGATCTCGTTGCGGACATCGTCGGCGAGCGGGACCGGCGCCAGCACCTCGTTGAGCTCGTCGGTCAACTCGGCAGAGAGCGAAGCAAAATTGTTGACGAAGTTGAGCGGGTTCTTGATCTCGTGCGCGATGCCGGCGGTGAGCTGGCCGAGCGAGGCGAGCTTCTCGGTCTGGACCAGCCGGTCCTGCGCGGCGCGCAAGTCGTCGAGCGATTTGGCGAGCTCGCGCGTGCGGTCCTGCACTTCGTCGAAGAGACGTACATTCTCGATCGCGATGACGGCTTGGTCGGCGAAACTGGTAACGAGTTCGATCTGCTTTTCGCTAAACGGCCGGATCGCGCGGCGCGCGAGAACAATAGCGCCAACGGTGGCGCCTTCGCGCAGCAGGGGCACACCCAGGAAGCTGCGCGGATTGCCGCTCAATTCCTGGCCTTCAAAGAAGTAATCGGGGTCTTCGAGCACATCGGTGACATGGACCACCTTGTCGCCGAGCAAAGTCCTGCCGGTGATGGTGCGCCTATCTGGCCGGACTGGAAGGTCCCTTACATAGTCGACGAATTCGGCTGGAAAGCCGTATGAGCCCGCCCGGAAATAGGTGCTGCCGGATTTGCGGGTAATCGCCGCCATATCAGCTTCGCATAGTCGCGCCGCCGATTCGACGAGCGTATCGAGCACGGCCTGCAAGTCGAATGCCGAGCGGCTGATCACTTTGAGCACGTCGGCAGTCGCCGTCTGTTGTTGCAGCGACTCGGTCAAATTTTCGGTGCGCTGACGCAATTCGCTGAGCAGGCGCGCGTTCTCGATCGCGATCACGGCTTGCGCCGCGAACTGGTTCAGCAAGGTGATCTGCTTCTCCGAAAAGGAGCGGTTCTCCTGCCTGAAGATCATGACGTTGCCGACCACGCGCTCGTCCTGGAGCAACGGCACCGCGAGCAGACAGCGGGCGCCGCCGAGATCGACCAGGGCCCGACGGTTCGGCTCGCCGCTGCGATAGACGTCCGACTCCAGCAGGTCGACAATCTCGACGAACGGTTCGCCCTTCAAAAGACGCGCGGGCGCGGTGGCCGGACCATAGTTGAGGGGCGCCTTGCGCCGGAATTCATCATAGGCGGGGGGCAGGCCGTAAGTGGCGGCTGTGCGGAACTGCGTGCCGTCATAGGTATTGAGCACGCCGAAACTGGCGCCGCAGAGCTGCATTGCCTTGCTGAGCATCGCCTCGAACACCGGCGCGAGATCGCCGGCCGATCGGCTGATGACGCCGAGCACCTCCGACGTCGCAGTCTGCTGCTCGAGTGACTCTGCAAGCTCGTGCGTCCGCGCCTGCACCTCGTTGAACAGGCGCGTATTCTCGATCGCGATCACGGCCTGGTCGGCAAAGGTCTTGAGCAGGTTGATTGCTTTCTCCGGAAAAGGACCGGCTTCGGGGCGCGTCACGCCGATGGTGCCGATCGCAACGCCGTCGCGCAACATCGGGATCACGAGGATGCTGCGATAGCCTCGCGTGCGCGCCAGCTCCTTCATGGCTTCGGTGAGGTCGGGCTCGTTCTGCATGTCGCTGCGGAACGCATATTCGCCGCTGGTCGCCACCCGGCTGTGAATGCCCGATGCCGCAAGCGGCGCCGGGAAGGTGCTAAGCAGCTCGGCGTTGCCGGCCTCATTATCGGTGGTGAAGGCTGCCAGGTGCAGCATGCCATCGATGACGCGGGTGACGGTGGACGAATGCCCGCCGATCAGCGCCTTGGCGCTATCGGAGATGGCCTGGAACACCGGTGTGACGTCGGCCGGTGAGGCCGCAATGACCTTGAGGATGTCGGCAGTCGCGGTCTGCCGTTCCAGCGCTTCCCGCGTGGCGTTGAACAGGCTGACATTCTTGACCGCAATCACGGCCTGGTCGGCGAAAGTTTGCAGCAGCCGCACGTGATGCTCGGCAAACGCGCCGGTCGTCCGCCGCGTGGCGATGATGACGCCTTTGGCTTCGCCCTCGCTCATCAAGGGCGTGAACAGCATACTGCGATAGCCGCGGGCACGCGCGATGTCGCGTGCGGCCGGTTCGAGCTCGGTGTCGGGGAGTTGTGCGGCGGCACCGTGAGCCACGAGCCGGTAGGGCGGAAACTGCGCGAATGGCACAGGGAATGACGCCTGGAGGAGGCGGTCGCCGGCCGGGTCGGCCGGGGTGAATGCCGCAAGATGCGCCGCGCCATCGATATAGCGCAGCACGGCGGTGGAGAAGCCGCCGATCAGGCGGTTGGCATTGGCGGCGATGGCGTCGAACACCGGCTGCACGTCGGAGGGCGAAGCGGCCATCACTTTCAGAATGTCGGCCGTGGCGGTCTGACGTTCCAGCGCCTGCTGCGTCTCGTTGAACAGCCGCGCATTCTCGATCGCGATCACGGCCTGGTCGGCAAAAGTCTGGAGCAGCTGTACAAGGTCGGGCGCGAACGCGCCGGTCTCGGCGCGCGTCACGCTAATCATGCCGACTGCCGTGCCGCGGCTCATCAGCGGCATGAACAGCACGCTGCGGAAGCCGCGCAGCCGCGCGAGATCGCGATTCAGCTGCGGGACGTCGGCGGCTTCGCTGTCGGGAAACTGAATCGTCTCGCCGCCGCGCACCAGCTCGAAGGTCGGAAACTCCGTGATCTTCCGCGGGAACGAGGCCCTCAGTCCGGCGTCCGCCTCCGGGCTCGTCGGCGTACAGGCGACGAGATGCAGCTCGTCGCCGATGAACTGGAGCACGGTGGCGGAGAAGCCGCCGAGCAGGCGTTTTGAGCTGGACGCGATCGCCGCGAACACCGGCCGTGCATCGGAAGGGGAGGCCGCGATGATGCGCAGGATCTCGGCGCTGGCGCTCTGGCGGTCACGCGCCGTCGCAAGCTCGCTGCGCAGCCATGCGTTCTCGGCTGCGAGGTCATCGGCGACATCGTTGGAAGGGTTGGTCATTCGCAATCCGGACTGATGCCGCGGCGGGCGCGGCACCAGGGCGGATTATCACATCTCCTGCGGCCGGAGCCAGCGCCGCAGCGAGATCCGGCCCTTGCTCACGTCGCCGGCCGCGACACCTCGGTTTCCTTGGCCGTGATGAACTCCAGCAGCACCGGGGTGCCTTCCTGGGTCTTCTGGATGCCGCGCCTGATCGCCGGCACGATGTCCTCGGGCCTCGTCACCCGCTCGCCGTAGCCGCCGAAGGCGCGCGCCATTGCGGCATAGTCGCCGGAGATGTCGGTCGAACGATATTTCTCGGTCGAGACCGGCATCACCTTCAGCTCGATCGCCATCGAGAAATTGTTGAGCAGGATCGACATGATCGGGATGCGCTCGCGCACCGCGGTCTCGAAATCCATGCCCGTAAAGCCAATGGCTGCATCGCCCCAGACGTTGATGCAGAGCTTGTCGGGCTTGGCCAGCTTGGCGCCCATCGCCAGCCCAAGGCCGTAGCCGAGCTGGGTTGTCTTGCCCCAGCCGAGATAGGTGAGCGGTTCGACCGATTTCCAGAACGGCGAGAGCTGGTCGCGCGGGCTGCCGGCATCATGCGTGATGATGGTGTTGTTGATGTCGACGGTGTGCTGCAGGTCCCACAGCACGCGATAAGGGCTGAGCGGCGCGTCATTGCTGGTGAGCTTCGGCATCCATTTCGCCAGCCACTCCTTGTGCGAGGCCGCGATCTCGGCCGCGACAGTGGATGCATCGCGATCCGCGGTGACGGTCTTGCCGATCTCCTCGAGCAGCGCGTCGAGTACCAGCCCGGCATCGCCGACGAGGCCGATCCTGGCTTCCACGTCCTTGTTGAGATGATTGGGATCGAGCGTCGAATGGATGATGGTCTTTCCCTTCGGCATCGCGATGCCGAAACTGGTCTCGGTAAAGGAGCAGCCGATGCCGAAGATCACGTCGGCTTCGGCCAGGAATTTCGGCACTGCGCGGGGGACGGCGAGGCCACCCGATCCAAGCGAGAGCGGGTGTGTTTCCGGGAATGAGGATTTGCCGCCGAGACTGGTGGTGACGGGAATCGCGAGCCGCTCGGCGAGCCGCTTCAACTGCGGCCAGGCCTGGGCGTAATGCACGCCCTGGCCGGCGTAGATCACCGGCCGCTTGGCGTTGACTAGCAGGGCGGCTGCCTCTTTCACATGCACGGGATCGGCGCCGTAGCGGGTGCGCAGCACCGGCGTGTAGTTCAGCGGCTCCGGCACCTCCTCGTTCCACATGTCCGAGGGGATTTCGACGATCACAGGGCCGCCGCGGCCGTTCTTCAGTTTTGTAAATGCGCGGCGGAAGATGTTGGCGACCTCGGCCGCGAGGATGATCGGCTCGGAGGATTTCGCGAACGGCTTCATCGCCTCGCTGGAATTGAAGTTCGGCTCGATATGCGACAGCCGGCGCTGATAGCCCATCGGCAGCACCAGCACGGGCACGGATTCGCCAAAACACTGCGCGACGCCGCCCATCGCATTCTCCGCGCCGGGGCCATGCTGCATGCAGAACGCGCCGATGCTTCGGCCCGACGTCACCCGCGAGATCGCGTCCGCCATGTGGATGCCGACGCGCTCCTGCCGCACCATCACCGGGCGGATCTCGGCCTTCGCGGCATGCTCGATCAAATGGTTGACGGGATAGCCGCAGAGGATCTCGATGCCCTCGCGCTTCATGATTTCCGCGATCGCGGTGCCGAGCTTCATGGCGTCTCTCTCCCTGCGGAGGCCGGTTGATCCGGCCGATTGAGGAGAGAGGATCAGGAAATCGCAGAGGCGTAAAGCGCAGTTGGTCGCGCCCGCAGGTAGGTCAGCCATGCAGGGCGTGCGCGAGGGAATGTCCTCGTCATCGCTCATCTGCGGTCGCAAGTGCCGTCTCGATGTTGATCGAAGTGTCGCGCAAGGATCACGTCAAGGACATGGCCTTGTCGGGCGCGGCGGGACAGCCCTGTCGGGAATGAGGCGTTCGGTGGATTGCGTGCCGTAGCGTTCGATCCGGGCTACGGGATGGGGTTACACAAGCTTCCCTATTTGCAGTTCTTGCAAATCGTCAGCTTTCGTTTCAGCGCCTCATCGTCCTCATCGAGCCATTCCTGTCTCGCTCTTGTTCCTCGCTGCGCGCGGCCGCGCGGGCGACGCCACCTGAGCTGAGATGCCGTCGTATTCGGTGCCCACACTGAAACCATCGTAGTCGGCGGCGGGATTCGGCGACGGTGGCAAGCTGCCGATCGCAGGCGTCGAAGCCTCGCTGCTGGGCACCGTCACTGGGGACGGATCGCGCTTGGCCCGGGAATTCTTAGCGCTCGCTGGTGGCGGCGAGGCCTGGGGCAGGGAAGCTTGCGGCGGAGCAAGCGAAACCGGTGGCGCGGTCTGTCCCCGCGCGCTGTCCTGCGAGCAGACGCCGACCAGCATGAGGCTGAAAGCCAGGACGATCGTGCGTCTCATCCGCATCCTCAAACAACTTTGGTTCAACAATTGACGGCATGACCGTTCGCGCCGCGCCGTGCTCAAGAATATCAGCACCCAATGGCGGTCAAATTTGACGGAAATGGGGAGCCGGCTTCGCTCTATGCGTTCGCGGCCGCGGATGGAGCGCGTGCAGTGCGTCGTGTCAGGCCGATACGGCCGTTACTTCATTGCCGAGCTGACAGAGTTGAATTTGTTGTTCAGAAGCGCGCTGCCGGTGTTGTTGACGACGGTGACGATCGCGAGCGCAATGCCGGCGGCGATCAGACAATATTCGATCGCGGTGGCACCATTTTCATCGGCAAGAAATGACCTGAGCAAAGCCATCGTCAACTCCTGTTCTCCGTCCAACGTAAGCTGGCGCCGTCTTCGAAACGGTAAATTGATTCACTAACTTTTCGACCGGGGCGCTGTGCGCGCCAAAGCAAAGTACGCAGGCGGGATGGTCCGACTTGCGGCCTTATATGATGCCATTCGTTGATTTAAGGTTTCGTCACCGGGTTCCGGTGGATTTGACGGTCTCGCGCCGTTCAGGACGTGATCGAGCGCCCCGATTGAGCCTTGTCGGCGCGTTTCAGCACCGCTGCAAGGCGCCCGACCAGATAGCTCATGACCTGCGGCTGCGGCCGCGCGGAGCTGCCGCCGAGGCGCTCTTCCTCGGCCGTGTCGTTCACGAGACCGATGTAGTTCTTTCTGGCGTCCTGCTGCACGGCGTGCAACCCCCCGGGTTCGACCGACGGCGCGACCATGCCGTGCGTAACGGGAATCGAACGTTAATTTTGTCTTCCGTAGGATTACGTGTCGCCCGACTGGCGCGGAAAACGATGGTGCGGCTTAACGGATCGTTGAGGCTAATTGCGACCGGTGTCCGCGTTCAGCGCCCGCAACATCGCGATGCGGGCGAACATCATCCAGCCGCCGCCGGTCTCGGCCGCATGGATCAGGGTCTCGATCGCGGTCTGCCAGTGCGGCCCGTGCTGCGTGTCCTCGGGCAGGTGCATGACGTGATCGGCCGCCTCTTGCAGCGTCCGCAGCTTGCGTCCGCCGCGCAAGGTAATGGGATCGTCGAACGCCGCCGACCAGGGCATGTCAGGCCGGCCGATCGGCGAGGGGGGACATCACGGCGCGATGAGACGGTGTGCTGCCGCTAGCCGGCCTTCTTCGCGCGGGCCGGCGCGCGCACCGGCTTGTCGGCCTTCTTCGCAGGCTCCTTCGCCGTCTTCGCAGCGGTGTCCTTGCCGCTCTTGCCTGAGATCGGCAGCAGCATCTCGCGCTGGCCCTCGACGCGCTTCTTCGGCTTCTTGCCCTTGACGGCTTCCTTCACGGTTTCTTTGACAGTTTCCTTGGCGACCTTCGCGGCGGGCGCCACATCCTTCTCGTTCGCGATGCTCTTCTTCAGCGCGTCCATCAGGTTGATGACGTTGCCGCCGGTCTTGGGCGTCGTTTTCGCGGCGATCGGCATGCCGCTGCGCTTCTTGTTGATGAGGTCGATCAGCGCGGTCTCGTAATGGTCCTCGAACAGCTCGGGCTCGAACGCGCCGGACTTCTTCTCGACAATATGCTTGGCAAGGTCGAGCATGTCCTTGGTCAGCTTCACATCCTGAATGTCGTCGAAATATTCGGTCTCGCTGCGGACCTCGTAGGGGTAGCGCAGCAGCGTGCCCATCAGGCCGCTCTCGAGCGGTTCCAGCGCGATGATGTGTTCGCGGTTGGTCAGCACCACGCGGCCGATCGCGACCTTGTCCATGCTGCGGATGGTTTCGCGGATCACCGCATAGGCGTCATGCCCGACCTTGCCGTCCGGCACGAGATAATAGGGGCGGATCAGATAGCGGTTGTCGATGTCGGCCTTCGGCACGAACTCGTCGATCTCGATCGTGTGGGTGGAGTCGAGCGCGATCTCCTCGAGCTCGTCCTTGGTGACCTCGACATAGGTGTCGGTGTCGACCTTGTAGCCCTTGACGATGTCCTCGGAGGTCACCTCGTCACCGGTCTCGGCGTCGACCTTGAGGTACTTGATCCGATGTCCGGTCTTGCGATTGATCTGGTTGAACGAGACCTTCTCCGTATCCGAAGTGGCCGGATACAGCGCGACCGGGCAGGTCACGAGCGACAGACGCAGAAAACCCTTCCAATTGGCGCGGGGGGCCATGGGCTACTCCAAACGCAACGGGGACAGACTTATGAGAATACCATCGGGGAACACCGAATCATAGCAAGGCGCGACTCGGAATCTTGCAACTGCGTTAACCGGCCGCCAGTTGTGCGGTTGCTGCGTTGGTCGAGGGGAAAATCCGGAACATCAATTCGGATCGGGCGTTGGCTCCGCATACAGGGCCGCGACATGGTCGCCGCCCATCGGAGGCGACATCCAGAGATTGAGGACATCATGGCATCCACGCGAGAGCAGAACCGGATCGTCGAAACTCCGACCGAGGCGCGCCAGGGCGAGCCGGGGCCTTCGGTGGCGGCGCTGCTCGCCATCTCGACCGGGCTTGCGATCCTGATCCTCGCCGTCATCTGGTTCGTGTTCTTCCGGACCTGACGGGTCGATCGAGGAGACGGCTCGCACCTTTCGACTCACCGCGGAAAGCGCCACACTGCGCCCGCCATGTCGCCGGCCGGTCCGGTGGCGCGGCGGGCGCAGTCGCATCAATGGGCGGCGTCTATGACCAAGTCATATATGACTAAAAAGTAACGCAGGCAGTTCCCCGCGTTCATATTCAGTTCACGCCGGAATTGCTCATCTCTGGCGCAGTTGATGCGGCCTATGTCTGGAGAGAAGAGTGCGCCTGCTCGTTGTCGAGGACGACCCCGATCTCAATCGCCAGCTCACCAAGGCGCTGACCGACGCCGGCTACGTCGTCGACCGAGCCTTCGACGGTGAGGAGGGGCATTATCTCGGCGACAACGAGCCCTACGATGCCGTCGTGCTCGACATCGGCCTGCCGAAGAAGGACGGCATCTCGGTGCTGGAGGCCTGGCGCCGCAATGGCCGCACCATGCCGGTGCTCATCCTGACCGCACGCGACCGCTGGAGCGACAAGGTGCAGGGTTTCGATGCCGGCGCGGATGACTATGTCGCCAAGCCGTTCCATCTGGAGGAGGTGCTGGCGCGCATCCGCGCCCTGCTGCGCCGCTCCACCGGTCATGCCCAGAGCGAGCTGTCTTGCGGCCCCGTCACGCTCGACACCCGCACCGGGCGGGTCAGCGTCTCCGGCAATCCCATCAAGATGACCTCGCACGAATATCGGCTTCTGGCCTATTTGATGCACCATTCCGGCCGCGTGGTCTCGCGCACCGAGCTGGTCGAGCATCTCTACGACCAGGATTTCGACCGCGACTCCAACACGATCGAGGTCTTCGTCGGCCGTATCCGCAAGAAGCTCGACGTCGACATCATCCAAACCGTCCGCGGCCTCGGCTATCTCCTGACCCCGCCGCCCGCGCCGGGCGCTTGATGGCTTCTCAGGCTTGACGGGAGGCCGAACAGCGGCCTTGGTCCGGTTATGACGTCCGACCACCTGACATCCTGCGTCTCCCGGGATCGGCTCGATGCCCGCTAGCTCACTTGCCAACCGCCTGTTCCTGTCGGCAACGGCGTGGCTTGTCGTGATCCTGGCCATCACCGGCGTGGTGCTGTCGTCGGTCTACAAAAACGCCACCGAGCGTGCCTTCGACCGCCGGCTCAATCTATACCTGCGCACCCTCATCGCCGAGGTCGCAACCCCCGACGAGCCGCCGGACCGCCAGTTCCAGTCGCTCGGCGAGCCGCTGTTTGAGCTGCCGCTGTCCGGCTGGTACTGGCAGATCACGCGCACCGACACCGAGAAGCCGGAGGTGCGCTCCTCGCGCTCGCTCTGGGACAAGAAGCTGCCGAAGCTGGAGGAGCAGGGTGCCGAGCTCACTGCCGCCGGCATTCGCCTCGCCTATGTCGACGGGCCCGAGGGGCAGAATTTGCGCATGGTGGAGCGGCCGGTCGATCTCGGCGCCGACGGCAAATTCCTGGTCAGCGTCGCCGGCGACGACACCGAGATTTTCGACGAGACGCGGAGCTTCGACTACTATCTCGGCGGCACCTTCACCGCGCTCGGCATCGTGCTGCTGCTGACCACCGTGTTCCAGGTCCGCTTCGGCCTTGCGCCGCTCAAGCGTATCTCGGAATCGATCGCCGACATCCGCTCCGGGCGGGCGGAGCGGCTCGAGGGCGAATTCCCGGTCGAGATCGCCCCTCTGGCGCGCGAGACCAACGCGCTGATCGAAGCCAATCGCGAAATCGTCGAGCGCGCGCGCACCCATGTCGGCAATCTCGCCCATGCGATCAAGACGCCGCTCTCGGTCATTCTCAACGAGGCAGGCAGCCACGCCGCCGATCCGTTCGCGGCCAAGGTGAGGGAGCAGGCCGACGTGATGCGCGACCAGGTCGCCCATCATCTGGAGCGCGCCCGCATTGCGGCGCGGGTCTCGATCGTTGCGACCGTGACGGAGGTTGCGCCCGTCATCGAGGCGCTGCGGCGGACCATGGAGAAGATCCACCGCGACCGGGGCATCATGGTCGAGGCCAAGGCCGACCCGTCGGCGAAGTTTCGCGGCGAGCGGCAGGATCTGGAGGAGATGGTCGGCAACCTCGTCGACAATGCCTGCAAATGGGCGGCCTCGCGGGTCTTCATCGAAGTTCTGGTCGAGACGCCGAACCAGGCGGGCGCGGGCCCCCGCTTGCGGATCCTGGTCGATGACGACGGCCGCGGCCTCTCGGAGGCCGAGCGCGCCCAGGTCGCCCGGCGGGGTCAGCGGTTAGATGAGTCCAAGCCCGGCTCGGGCCTCGGCCTGTCGATCGTGACCGACCTTGCCGCGCTCTATGGCGGCAGCCTCTCCCTGAGCGGGGCCCCGATCGGTGGCCTGCGGGCCGAGCTGGTGCTTCCCGGAATATAATCCATTGTTCTCATGGGATTTTTTGGTCCAGTGGCGGCCGGTCCGCAAGCAAGCGGGGGCATTCGAGCCAACGTCCTCAACGGCTTCTTAAGGCGCAGCCTCCTATGATCGCGCTCGGACGCATCCCATGTCCGCCATTTTACCGTGCATTACCGGGCGCATGAGCCAGACATCGATCGAGCGGCTGAGGGAATATCTCGCGCAGCTCCCGCCGCAGTCGCAGGCGCTGCTGATGCGGGAGTTCGAGCGCGCCCTCGAGCGCGGCCAGGACACGGCGGTGGCAACCCTCGTGCTCGAGCAGCTGCGCAAGATCGTCCGCAAGAGCGAAGCCGACGAAGTTCCGCCGCCGCGCACCGACGACCTGTCGCGGCTGCTGTTCCAGGTGCTGGAGCCATTTCTGGTCGAGGCGGGCGCCCCGATCCGGGTCGGCCAGATCCGCCGCTCCTCGCTGCATCCGATCTGGCAATGGCTCGGCCGCGACGGCGCGCCGGACAAAGTCAACGAATTCGAGGCGGCGCTGGCGCGCATGCCGGCGGACGCCGGAGGGCAGGTCGAGGCGCTGGCGCAGAAGCTCCAGGCCGCGGCGGCCGATGCCATCTTCGAGCTGACGGGGCCGGGCGGCGGCGACAAGTCGCGCGCGCTCGCCCGCGTCGGCCCGCCCAACGTCATCGAGGACCTTTATGCGGTCGGCGCGGTGCTCCAGGTCCGGGAAGCCATCGCCACGCTGAACGAGAAGCTGCCGCGTTTCCTGCGCGCCTTCGGCGATTCCCAGATCGCCTCGGTGACGTCCGCGCTCAACATTCCCGTGCTCCAGACACCGCAGATGCTGCCCTTCGCGCTGTCGATGGTGGCGCAGCGGATGACGGCGCCCTGGCAGATCATCCGCCTCGCCATCAAGATGGCCGCGTCCGACGACGAGATCCGCGTCGCGGCGACGCCCTATGGTGTCGCGGTCACGATGGCCCTGCACGACCTGTCCTGCGTGGCCGCGATCCTGCGCACGGACATCAAGCGCGGCTACTTCGACAATGTCGCCGACAACCTCAAGGCGCTGCACGACGGCGTGCGCGGTCTGCGCACCGAGCTCG
Organism: Bradyrhizobium diazoefficiens; assembly: GCF_016616235.1. NCBI lineage: Bacteria > Pseudomonadati > Pseudomonadota > Alphaproteobacteria > Hyphomicrobiales > Nitrobacteraceae > Bradyrhizobium > Bradyrhizobium diazoefficiens. Next base: position 5,401,123 of record NZ_CP067100.1, on the reverse strand, counting down.
ACCTGCGCAACGATTCCGCCTGGGGCAAGCAGCTGACCTCGATCCGGGCCGACATCTCCAATGCGCTGCAATCCGAGATCGACAGCGTTCCCGGCCGCGTCCGCCGCATCCTGCGCCAGCGGCCCGAGAAGGACATCCCGCCGGGGGCACGGATCGACAGCACCGAGGTCGAGGAGACCGTCGCGCTGATCGATTTCGTCGCGACCTGCCGCAACTATGCCAGCGAGCTTGCGATCAACGAGGTGACGCTGCGCACCTATTCCGACCTTCAGCAATATGTCGAGCGCTCGACCGAGCAGCTGGTGCAGTCGCTGCGTGCCGCCGATCACAAGGTCCGTACCTACCGGCAGCAGCAGGTGCAGGCGGCGATCCGCTTCTGCCAGGTGCTGTTCGGCGACGATTACGCCTCGCTGATGAGCCGCGCCGCGGAAAACGCGCTCACGGGCGAGCGCAAATCCTCGCGCGCCAGCTGATCCAAGCGCACATTTTCGTAAGTACAATTTATAGTTGACGATACCGGTGACGAGCCCTACGGTCACCGTGCAAGTTTTTGAAATTTCCATCTGTGGGCGCATGAAACCCGTTATCAGCTCCATCGAAATTGAGAACCGCGTCGTAGTTGCCAAATATCAAAGGCTGATGGTCGGCGCGAAGATCGTGCTGGTCGAGAAGGCAAGCGGTCGCCAATTGCCGGAGACCGTCACCAAGGTTGCATCTCCGGTTCCCGTCGGCGCGCTCCGCATCAGATTGCCCGACGCCATCGAGCCCGGAACATACTTCCTGAAGGCCTTCAATGGGCATGGCGAGCACGCCGCCCAGAGCGCGGACTTCGAGATCGGCTAAGCCGTTGGATTTCCACCGTTACGGACTGCGCGCGGTCGCGCCGAATTGACAATTGTCAATTGCCGCATCGTCCGGCCGTGGTGTAAAGCCAGCTATGGGCGCGGCTCGCGCGCTTCCGGAAGCTTGCCAGATGACGTTGTGGTTCGTGTTCGCGCTGATGACGGTCGCGGCGATTTTCGCCGTGCTCTGGCCGCTCGGCCGCGGCGCGCGTGCGCAAGATCAGGACAGCCAAAATCAGGGCAGTGAGGTCGCGGTCTACAAGGACCAGTTGACCGAGATCGAGCGTGATCTCGCCGCAGGGCTGATCGTAGCGCCCGAAGCGGAAGCCGCGCGCGTCGAGATCAGCCGCAGGCTCCTCACCGCTGCTGCCAGCGAGCCGGCATTGGAGCCGAAATCGAGCCTGAAATGGCGTCGTGCGGCGGCCGTGCTGGCGCTGGTCGGGCTGCCGCTGGTTGCGGTCGGCATCTACATGCCGCTTGGCTCGCCGCTGTTGCGCGACTTTCCGCTGGCACAGCGGGAGCGCGGGGCAGGCTCCGGCATGGCGCAGTCGCTCGAGAATCTGGTCGTGCAGGTGGAGCAACATCTGGAAAAGAATCCGACCGACGGCCGCGGCTGGAATGTGCTCGCCCCGGTGCTGGAGCGGCTCGGCCGCTTCGATGATGCCGTGCGCGCCTATCGCAACGCGATCACTTATAGTGGCGAGAGTGCGGAGCGCCGGTCGGACCTCGGTGAAGCGATCGCGGCCGTCGCCAGCGGCGTGGTGACCGCCGAGGCGAAGAGCGAGTTCGAGCGCGCCCATGCGCTGAACGCCGATGATCCCAAGGCGAATTATTTCCTCGGGCTTGCCGCCGAGCAGGACGGCCGCAAGGACGACGCGGCCAATATCTGGCGCGCTCTGCTGGCGAAAGCGCCGGCGGATGCGCCGTGGCGGCCTCTGGTGCAATCCGCGCTGGCGCGGGTCGGCGGCGGCGGCGCGACGATGCCGGCGCTGCCGGATGAGACGATCGCAGCGTCCAGGGATATGAACGAAGGTGATCGCAACGCGATGATCCGCGGCATGGTCGAACGTCTCGCTACGCGCCTCAAGCAGAACGGCGAGGACGTCGAGGGGTGGCTCCGCCTGGTGCGCGCCTATCTCGTCATGGGCGATCGCGACAAGGCGAGGGGCGCGTCGACCGACGCCCGCCAGGCGGTCGCCAATGACGGCGAGCGGCTGCGCCAGCTCAACGAAGGCCTCAGGACTCTCGGGCTCGACGGATGACGAGAGTGGAACGAGACGGACGGAGAACGGACACGCCATGACCCGCAAGCAGCGACGCATGACCATCATCGGCGGCTCGCTCGCCGTGCTCGCGCTCGCGGCCGCGCTGGTGCTCAACGCACTGCGCGACTCCATCGTGTTCTTCTCGACCCCGACCATGGTGGCCGAGAAGCACGTCCAGCCCGGCAAGCGGTTTCGCCTCGGCGGCCTGGTGCAGCCCGGCTCGCTCCAGCGCGGCGACAATCTCGCGGTGACCTTCGAGGTCGCCGACGGCAACGCAAAACTTCCGGTCGCCTATAAAGGCATCCTTCCCGACCTGTTCCGCGAAGGGCAGGGCGTCGTTGCCGAAGGCGCGCTCGACGCCAGCGGCGTGTTCAAGGCCGACACCGTGCTCGCCAAGCACGACGAGACCTACATGCCCAAGGACGTCGCCGATGCCCTGAAGAAGCAGGGCCACTGGAAGGACGATTACGGTCCGCAGGCCTCTGGTGGCGGCAAGCCTGCGGCCACGACGGCGCAGGGCAACCCGCAGGGAGCGGTGCGGTGATCGCGGAGTCAGGACATTACGCGCTGGTGCTGGCGCTTGGGCTCGCGCTGATCCAGTCCATCGTGCCGCTGATCGGCGCGCGCCTGCGCGATGCCGCGCTGATGAACGTGGCGCGCTCCACGGCGCTGGCGCAGCTGCTGTTCGTGGCCGCCTCGTTCATCGCGCTGGTGACGTTGCACGTGAACTCGGATTTCTCGGTCGCCAACGTCTACGAGAATTCCCACTCGATGAAGCCGCTGCTCTACAAGATCACCGGCGTGTGGGGAAACCATGAAGGCTCGATGCTGCTGTGGGTGTCGATCCTGGCATTGTTCGGCGGCCTGGTCGCAGCGTTCGGCAACAATTTGCCGCTGTCGCTGCGCGCGCATGTGCTGGCCGTGCAGGCCTGGATCGCCAGCGCGTTCTATCTCTTCATCCTGATGACCTCGAATCCGTTCCTGCGCATCGCGACCCCGCCGATCGAGGGACGCGATCTCAACCCGGTGCTGCAGGACATCGGCCTCGCGGTGCATCCGCCGATGCTCTATCTCGGCTATGTCGGCTTCTCGATCTCGTTCTCCTTTGCGATCGCCGCGCTGCTCGAGGGGCGGATCGATGCGGCCTGGGCGCGCTGGGTGCGGCCCTGGACGCTGGCGGCCTGGATCTTCCTGACCTTGGGCATCGCGATGGGCTCGTACTGGGCCTATTACGAGCTCGGCTGGGGCGGCTGGTGGTTCTGGGATCCGGTCGAGAACGCCTCGCTGATGCCGTGGCTCGCCGGCACCGCGCTGCTGCACTCGGCGCTGGTGATGGAGAAGCGCAACGCGCTGAAGGTCTGGACTATCCTGCTGTCGATTCTGACCTTCTCGCTGTCGCTGCTCGGCACCTTCCTGGTGCGCTCGGGCGTCATCACCTCGGTGCACGCTTTCGCCACCGATCCGACCCGCGGCGTGTTCATCCTGCTGATCCTTTGCCTATTCATCGGCGGCAGCCTGTCGCTGTTCGCGGGCCGCGCCACCTCGTTGAAGCAGGGCGGCCTGTTCGCGCCGATCTCGCGCGAGGGCGCGCTGGTGCTGAACAATCTGCTGCTGACCGTGGCCTGCGCGGTCGTGCTGTTTGGCACGCTCTATCCGCTGGCGATGGAAGTGCTGGCCGATTTCAAGATGTCGGTCGGCGCGCCGTTCTACAATCTGACGTTCGTGCCATTGTTCACGTTGCTGCTGCTCGCAGTCCCGTTCGGCCCAATGCTGGCGTGGAAGCGCGGCGATCTGCTCGGTGTCACCCAGCGCCTGCTCGCCGCGGGCGTCGCCGGCCTCGTCGCCGTCGCCGTCGCCTGGGGCTGGGCGAGCGGGGGCAGTACGCTGGCGCCGCTCGCGATCGGACTCGGCATCTTCGTCATCGCCGGCGCCGTCACGGACATTGTCGAGCGCACCGGCCTCGTGCGGCTGCCGTTCGCAACGGCCTTGCACCGGGCCCGCGGCCTGCCGCGCTCGGCCTGGGGGGCGGCATTCGCACATGCCGGCCTCGGCATCGCCCTGATCGGAATCGTCTGCGAGACCACCTGGAACAGCGAATACATCGCGACGATGAAGCAGAACGACGTCGCCCATGTCGCCGGCTACGACCTCAAGCTTGACGGCCTGTTTTCGCGCCAGGGGCCGAACTATCGCGAGATGATCGCCGAGTTCAGCGTCGGCCGCGACGGCGGGATGATCAGCGTCATGACGCCGTCGAAACGCAGCTTTACCACGCGTGGCTCTTCGACCACGGAGGCCGCGCTGCTGACGCGCGGCGCAAGTCAGCTCTACGTTTCGCTCGGCGATGCCACCGCGGAAGGTGCCATCGCCGTCCGCATCTATCACAAGCCGCTGGTGCTCCTGATCTGGTGGGGGCCGGTGCTGATGGCGTTCGGCGGCATGCTGTCGCTGTCCGACCGCCGCCTGCGGGTCGGTGCGCCAAAGCCGGCGCGGGCCAAGCAGCGCCTCCAGCCGGCGGAGTGATCTTGATGCGCCGGATGATGGCCGCGTTCGTCGCGTTGATGCTGTTGGCTTCGCCGGCGGCGCATGCCGTGCAGCCCGACGAGATCATGTCGGACCCGGTGAAGGAGGCCCGTGCGCGCGACTTGTCGCGCGAGCTGCGCTGCATGGTCTGCCAGAACCAGTCGATCGACGATTCCGACGCGCCGCTGGCGCGCGATTTGCGGCTGCTGGTCCGCGAACGCATCGCTGCGGGCGACAGCAATGCGCAGGTGCTCGATTTTCTCGTCGCGCGCTATGGCGAGTTCGTGCTGCTCAAGCCGCGCTTCGAGCGCCAGACCATGCTGCTCTGGCTGCTCGCGCCTCTGCTGCTGACCGGCGGCGGCCTCGCGCTGTGGCTGCAAATCCGCCGTCGCGCGCGAAGCGGTGCAGATGCGCCGGCACCGCCGCTCACGCCCGAGGAACAGGCGCGGCTTGCCGCCTTGATGTCCGACGACACCACCCCCTCGCGCTAGCTTCGCGAGGCGACGATCGCGCTTTGACGCCGGTTGCCGGAACTCGATTAAGTTCCTGTCCGACCACGACTTTCGGCCTGCGTTAAACCGCCGCATCCGGCCCGCCCCTTCATTACAAAAGTTTAACCCCGCCGCCAGCGCGCGGTAAGGCGGGAGTCCCCATCTTCAGGACCGTAAGGCGCTGCCATTCGGCGCCAAATGGATTTCAAGGCCCTGGAGATCTCTGCATGACCGACCGTATCGACCTCTCGAACCTTCCGTCCAACCGGCAGCCGCGCCGGTCGGTGTTTTCCGCGCGCAAGATCGCGCTGATGGCCTCGGTCGTCGCCGGCCTCGGGGCCGCCGTCTACGGCTTCAGCCCGTCGGTCTCGCCGGCCGACCTGTTCTCCAGCCCGGCGCATGCGCAGGTCAACAACGAAGTCAAGAAAGTCGAGCGTCCGATCGGCTTTGCCGACATCGTCGAGCGCGTGAAGCCGTCGGTGATCTCGGTGAAGGTCAACATCAAGGAAAAGACCGCAAGCAACGATGACGGCGACGATTCCTCGCCGTTCCAGCCGGGCTCGCCGATGGAGCGCTTCTTCCGCCGCTTCGGTGGTCCGGATGGTTTCCCGGGCCTCAAGGGCGGCCGTGGCCGCGTCGTGCAGGGCCAGGGCTCCGGCTTCTTCATCTCGGCCGACGGCTATGCCGTGACCAACAACCACGTCGTCGACGGCGCCGACAAGGTCGAGGTCACCACCGACGACGGCAAGACCTACACCGCCAAGGTGATCGGCACCGACCAGCGCACCGACCTTGCCTTGATCAAGGTCGAGGGCAGCTCGAATTTCCCGTTCGCCAAGCTTGCCGACGGCAAGCCGCGGATCGGCGACTGGGTGCTGGCGGTCGGCAATCCCTTCGGCCTCGGCGGCACCGTGACCGCCGGCATCGTCTCGGCCAGCGGCCGCGACATCGGCAACGGTCCCTATGACGATTTCATCCAGATCGACGCGCCCGTGAACAAGGGCAATTCGGGCGGTCCGGCTTTCAACACCGAAGGCGAGGTGATGGGCGTCAACACCGCGATCTATTCGCCCTCCGGCGGCAGCGTCGGCATCGCGTTCTCGATTCCGGCCAACACCGTGAAGAGCGTGGTGGCCCAGCTCAAGGACAAGGGCTCGGTCAGCCGCGGCTGGATCGGCGTGCAGATCCAGCCGGTGACATCCGACATCGCCGACAGCCTCGGCATGAAGAAGGCCGAAGGCGCGCTGGTGGCGGAGCCCCAGGCGAACGGTCCGGCCGCCAAGGCCGGCATCGAATCCGGCGACGTCATCACCGCAGTCAACGGCGAATCCGTCAAGGACGCCCGCGAGCTCGCCCGCACCATTGGCGGCATGGCGCCCGGAGCGACGGTGAAGCTCAACGTGCTGCACAAGGGCCAGGACAAGGTCATCAACCTCACCCTCGGCCAGCTCCCGAACACGGTCGAGGCCAAGGCCGACACCGACAATGACACCGGCAAGGGTGCAAGCAAGGGCACCGACGTGCCGAAGCTCGGCATGACCGTTGCCCCTGCCAACTCCGTGGCTGGCGCCGGCAAGGAAGGCGTCGTCGTCACCGAAGTCGATCCGAAGAGCGCCGCGGCCGAACGCGGCTTCAAGGAAGGTGACGTGATCCTCGAGGTCGGCGGCAAGACCGTGGCCACCGCCGGCGAAGTCCGCGACGCCATCAATGCGGCGCGGACCGACAACAAGAACAGCGTCCTGATGCGCGTGAAGAGCGGCGGCCAGTCGCGCTTCGTAGCCGTGCCCATCGCCAAAGGCTGAGGGCCAGGAGCCTGTGAGATGAGGGGTGTCGCCGGCATCAGTCGCCCCCGCCGCCGACGCTCCTCGGGGGAGCAGCGCAACGATTGCTTCCCCTGTCTACCTTCCGGTGGAATTACGCCCCCCTCCGTCGGAAGGCCTAGGGCGGTGAAGTCCCCCCAGCTTCACCGCCCGCCCTTTGTCGACCCAGGTTCTCGACTTAAGTTCTCGACCAAGTCTCTTTCGCTTGGCTTGCATGCGATTGCCGCTCGCGCCATGTTCATAGAAGGTTGACTCCCTTGACCGCCGCCGAACGCACGATGCGCCTCCTCATCATTGAAGACGACCGCGAATCCGCCGACTACCTCGTGAAGGCGTTTCGCGAAGTCGGTCACATCGCCGATCTCGCTGCCGACGGCGAGGAAGGCCTCGCCATGGCCGAGAACGGCGACTATGACGTGCTGGTGGTCGACCGCATGCTGCCCAAGCGCGACGGCCTGTCGCTGATCGGCGCGCTCCGCGACAAGGACAACACGACGCCCGTGCTGATTCTCTCCGCGCTCGGCCAGGTCGATGACCGCATCAAGGGCCTGCGCGCCGGCGGCGACGACTATCTGCCAAAACCCTATTCCTTCGCCGAGCTCTTGGCCCGCGTCGAGGTGCTGTCGCGCCGCCGCGGGGGACCTGCCGAGGACACGATCTATCGCGTCGGCGATCTCGAACTCGACCGGCTCTCCCATCGCGTCGCCCGCGGCAAGGACGAGCTGACGCTGCAGCCGCGTGAATTCCGCCTGCTCGAATACCTCATGAAGCATGCCGGCCAAGTCGTCACGCGCACCATGCTGCTGGAAAACGTCTGGGACTACCATTTCGATCCGCAGACCAACGTCATCGACGTGCACATCTCGCGGCTGCGCTCCAAGATCGACAAGGGTTTCGAGCGGCCGCTGCTGCACACGATCCGCGGCGCCGGGTACATGATCCGTGACGGCATTCGGTAAACTCGTCCGCACCACGGCGTTCCGGCTGACGCTGGTCTATCTGCTGCTGTTCGCGATGTTCGCGGCCTCGCTGCTCGGCTATTTCGCCTGGAACACGCGGCGGCTGATCACCGAGGAAATCACGCAGACGGTGAACTCCGAGACCTCGGAGATCAACGAGATCTACGGCCGCCGCGGCATGTTCGGCCTCGTGCGCACGATCGAGTATCGCGCGCTGCGGCCGGGCGCCAACCTCTACCTCGTGACCACACCGACCGGGCAGGCGATCGCCGGCAATGTCGGCTCGCTCGCGCCCGGCGTGATGGCGACGCGCGGCTGGTCGGAGACGGCCTATCGGCGGATCGAGGATGCCGACGACCGCGACCATCGCGCGCTGGTGCGCGTCACCGAGCTCGAAAACGGCTTCCGGCTGCTGATCGGCCGCGATCTCGCCGAGCGGCGGCGCCTGTTCAGCATCGTCGCCAAGGCGGCGCAATGGTCGGTCCTGATCGTGGTGGTGCTCGGCCTCGGCGGCGGCGTCTTCGTCGCCCGCCGTGTGCTTACCCGCATCGATGCCATGACCGGCACCGCCCAGCGCATCATGACCGGCGATCTCAGCGGGCGCTTGCCCGTCGGGCGCAGCGGCGACGAGCTCGATCGCCTCGCCGAAAATCTCAACGCCATGCTGGAGCGGATCGAAGCGCTGATGGCGGGGCTGAAAGAAGTCTCCGACAACATCGCCCACGACCTCAAGACGCCGCTGACGCGTATGCGCAACCGCGCCGAGGAGGCGCTGGCGAGATCGGGCTGCGAGGCCGACTACCGCGCCGCGCTGGAACGGACCATCGAGGAATCCGACGGCCTGATCCGCACCTTCAACGCGCTGCTGATGATCGCGCGCGCCGAGTCCGGGCAGGCGCGCGGCAACATGGATGATTTCGACGCGGCCGAAGTCGCGGGCGGTATCCACGAGCTCTACGAGCCGCTCGCCGAGGACGACGGCATGACGCTCAAGGTCAGGGCCGAGCCCACACCCGTTCACGCCAACCGCGAACTGATCAGCCAGGCGCTCGCCAACCTCGTCGAGAATGCGATCAAATATGGCAAGCCGGTCGCACAGACCGGCGGAACCGTGGTCAGCATGGACGCGCGGCAGATCACGATCGAGGCGAAGCGAGAGGGCGACCAAGTGCTGCTCAGCGTCATCGATCGCGGCCCCGGCATTCCCGAGGCCGACCGCAAGCACGTCGTCGAGCGATTCGTGCGGCTCGAGGCCAGCCGCACGCTGCCGGGGTCCGGCCTCGGCCTCAGCCTCGCCGCCGCGGTTGCGACGCTTCATGGCGGCGAATTGCGGCTGGGCGATGCCCAGCCCGGCCTCATCGCCACGCTGGTGCTGCCGGCGCGCGCGGGTGCAGGCGACAGGGTTGCTCCTCCAATGCAGGATGTGCCACAGAAGGTGGCATGAACCACTCCGCGCCGGGAAACGCGGACAAGCATGGAGCGAGTCTCGCCGCGCGCTTCGCGGAAGCTCCCCATATTGCCGCTTCCGCAACTGACGAACGACGTATCGAGAGCTGGCTGGCCGAGCTTGAGCCGGCACAATCGGCCCGTATCGAGGGCTTGCTGAGCCATCCCTTCGCGCGGAACATCCTGGCCGGCATCGCGGAATTCTCGCCCTATCTGTTCGATCTGGTGCGCACTGACGCGCCGCGTCTGATCCGCCTGCTCGAGTGCGATCCGGACGCGTATCTTCCCACGCTGATCGCAGAGGCGTGGGGCGCGGTGCTCGCGGCGGGCGACGAAGCCGAGGTGATGCGTCTGCTCCGCCGCATGAAGGCGGAGGCCGCGCTGCTGACTGCGCTGTGCGACATCGGGGGGGTCTGGCCGGTGATGCGGGTGACGGCGGCGCTGACCGATGTTGCGGTGTCCTCGGTGCAGGCGGCGCTCCAGTACCTGCTGCGGCAGGAAGCCGCACGTGGCAAGCTCTCGCCGCCCAATCCGGAGGCTCCCGAGGAAGGCTGCGGCCTGATCGTGCTCGCGATGGGCAAGATGGGCGCGGGCGAGCTGAACTATTCCAGCGACATCGATCTCATCGTGTTCTTCGACCCTGATGCCACAACGCTCGCGCCCGATATCGAGCCGCAGCCGTTCTTCGTCCGCGTGACGCAGGGCATGGCGCGCATCCTTCAACAGCGCACCTATGATGGCTATGTGTTCCGCGTCGATCTGCGCCTGCGTCCGGATCCGTCCTCGACGCAGGTGGCGATCTCGCGCGACGCCGCGCTGAACTACTACGAGCGGGAAGGGCGCACCTGGGAGCGCGCCGCAATGATCAAGGCGCGCGCCTGTGCCGGCGATGCCAAAGCAGGCGAAGCGCTGCTGGCCGAAATCGCGCCGTTCGTCTGGCGCAAGCATCTCGACTTTGCCGCGCTCGCCGACGTCCACGACATGAAGCGGCAGATGCAGACCTATCGCGGCCAGAGCGAGATCGCGGTCGAGGGGCACAATGTCAAGGTCGGCCGCGGCGGCATCCGCGAGATCGAGTTTTTCGCGCAGACGCAGCAGCTGATCGCGGGCGGCCGCCATCCCGAATTGCGGGTGCGGCCGACGCTCGCCGCGCTCGACATTCTCGCCTCCAGCAATTGGATCACCTTCGCCGCGCGCGACGAACTCACCGCCGCCTACGAGTTCCTGCGCCGCGTCGAGCATCGTCTTCAGATGATCGCCGACGAGCAGACCCACACGCTGCCCGAGGACAAGGACGCGGTCGAGCGCTTCGCCTGGTTCTTCGGCTATCCGGATCGTGAGGCCTTCGCGCGAGATCTGTTGCGCCAACTCAAGATCGTGCAAGGTCATTATGAAAAATTGTTCGAGGGCGACGATCCGACCGGCACGGCCAAGCTGCCCGCGCTCGACTACAGCGCGGGCCCCAACGATCCGCGCCTGCTGCAATATCTGACCACGCTCGGCTTCAAGAAGCCGGCCGCGCTCGCGCAGACCGTGCGCGATTGGATCACCGGCGACTATCGCGTGTTCCGGAACGACCAGACGCGCGGCGCCTTCCTCGATTTCGTGCCAGCCCTGATCGATGGTCTCGCCCGTGCCGAGGAGCCGGATCGCGCCGTCGTTGCGTTCGACCATTTCCTTGGGGCGCTCCAGCGCGGCGGGCGGCTGATCACGCTGCTCGGGCAGAACCGCGATCTGGTCGCGCTGGTGGCGCTGGTGCTGGGCGCCGCGCCGCGGCTCGGCGAGATGCTGGCGCGGCAGCCGCAGCTCATGGACGGACTGATCGATCCGCGCTTCTTCGGCGCCATGCCGGACAGGCAGGAATTGTCGGGGCGCCTGGCGGCGACCGTGCAGGACGCCGGTTCATACGAGGAATTCCTCGATCGCCTGCGCCTGTTCGGACAGGAGAGCCTGTTCCTGATCGGCACGCGCATCCTGTCCGGTACCGTCTCGGCGCAGCAGGCGAGCACCGCCTTCGCCGACGTCGCCGAAGGCATCGTCCACACCGTGCATGGTCTCGTCGCCGACCGCTTCGCCGCCCAGCACGGCCGCATTAGGGATCAGCAGACCGCGATCATCGCGATGGGCCGGCTCGGCAGCCGCGAAATGACGGCCTCGTCAGATCTCGACCTGATCCTGCTCTACGATTTCGACAGCGACGAGCCGGACTCGGACGGACCGAAGTCGCTGCAGGGTGCGCATTATTTCGCCCGTTTCACCCAGCGCCTGATCAGCGCGTTCACGACGCGCACCAATTACGGCGTGCTTTACGAGATCGACATGCGGCTGCGCCCGTCCGGGCGCGCCGGCCCCGTCGCCTCGAGCCTTACCTCCTTCGCCGATTATCAGGCCAACGAGGCCTGGACCTGGGAGCACATGGCGCTGACGCGCGCGCGCGTGGTGTCGGCTTCGAGCGAATTCCGGGAGCGGATCGAGCGCGTGATCCGCGACGTGCTGACGCGCCGCCGGGACAGGGTGATCATCGCCAACGACGTCGCCGACATGCGGCACGCGATCGCGCAGGAAAAGGGCGAGAGCGACCATTGGGATCTCAAATATGCCGCCGGCGGCATGATCGACATCGACTTCATCGCGCAATATCTCCAGCTCGTGCACGCCCACGACAAGCCCGGGATACTCGACGTCAGCACGATGCAGGTGCTGGAAAATGCATGCAGGCTCGGCGTGCTCTCACAATCGGAAACCGAGGTCCTGCGCGCCGCGGCGCGGCTCTACCACGATTTGACGCAGATCCTGCGGCTCTGCGTCAGCGATCGCTTCAACCCGGAAACCGCCGGCACCGACCTTCAACGCGTGATGGCGCGCGCCGGCGATGCGCCGGATTTCTCCGCGCTGGAGGCCCGCGTGAAGGAAACGCAGGGCGAGGTGCGGCGCGTGTTTACGGCGCTGCTGCAAGGGTCGTCGCCTGCTTCAGCGAGGTGAGGGCCTCACGGACGTCAGGCTCGAGGCCCGCGCCGCCGGCATCGAGATGGGCGAAGATCGCGCGCTTCATCCGGGGATCCCAGAACTTCTTGATGTGCTCGGCAATCCCCGGCACGGCCTTGTCGTGGCCCTGGCTGCGGAAGAACGTGCCGATCTGGTTGGCCATGTAGACGAGGCGGTCAGGCGACGACATCGATGATCTCCTGGGCACGAAGAGCCGTGACGCGGGCCTGGTGCGTGAACACTTCAAACCCGTCGCTGCGGGCAATCGCGATCAGCGTGATGCCGGCAGCAGTGGCGGTGCGGACCGCGAGCGCGGTCGGGGCGGAGACGGCAACCATCACCGGCGCGCCGATCGCGGCCGTCTTCTGCACCATCTCGACCGAGACGCGGCTCGTCAGCAGCACCATGCCGGCGCTTGCGTCCGTCCGGCTGCGCGCCAGGGCGCCAGCGAGCTTGTCGAGCGCGTTGTGACGGCCGACGTCCTCACGTAGGGCCGCAAGGCCGTTCGCCGGCGACCAGAACGCCGCGGCGTGGACCGCACGGGTCTGCATGTTGATCGCTTGCAGGGGCGCGATCGCCTGCATCGCGGCCATGATCTGCTGTGGCGTGAAGCTGGTCCCCCGTGGCACGACGGCGGCGGGGCGCACCGCTTCGGCAATGGAATCGATGCCGCAGATGCCGCAGCCGGTCGGGCCGGCGATATGGCGGCGGCGCTCGCTGATGCGCGCGGCCTCGTCCGAGGCGAGCCACATCCGCAGCTCGATGCCGTCGTCGAGCCGGACCACGTCGAGCGACTTGATGTCGTCGACCGATTTGATGATGCCTTCGTCAAGGCTGAAGCCGACGGCGAAATCCTCGAGGTTCTGCGGCGTGCCCATCATGACGGCGTAGGTGCCGCCATTGTAGGTCAGCGCCAGCGGCGTCTCCTCCGGGATCAGCCGTGCCCCCTCGGACGCGGCACCGTCGCGCCAGATCTCGCGGTCGATGGCCTGGACCGGCACGTGCATGCCGTTACTCCGCGGCCTCGGCGGGCGCGATGCGGCGGGAGTGCCGCGCCTGCGCGTCATAGGCCTTCTGCCAGTCGGACGGGCCGTTCGACGGGGACACCTGCACCGCCGTGACCTTGTATTCGGGGCAGTTGGTCGCCCAGTCCGAATAGTCCGTGGTGATGACGTTGGCCTGCGTATCGGGGTGGTGGAAGGTGGTGTAGACGACGCCCGGCGCGACGCGGTCGGTGATCTCCGCGCGCAGCGTGGTCTCGCCGGCGCGGCTCTTCAGCCGCACCCAGTCGCCGTCGCGCACGCCGCGCTGCTCGGCATCGTGTGGATGGATCTCGAGCCGGTCCTCGGCATGCCAGACCACGTTGTCGGTGCGCCGCGTCTGCGCGCCGACATTGTACTGGCTGAGGATGCGGCCCGTGGTCAGCAGCAGCGGATAGCGCGGGCCGGTGCGTTCGTCGGTCGCGACGTATTCTGTGACGACGAACTTGCCCTTGCCGCGCACGAAGCCGTCGATATGCATCACCGGCGTGCCCTCCGGCGCCTTCTCGTTGCAGGGCCACTGCACCGAGCCGAGCTCGTCGAGCTTGGCGTAGGAGACGCCGGCAAAGGTCGGGGTCAGCGCCGCGATCTCGTCCATGATCTCGGACGGGTGGCTGTAGTTCATCTCGAAGCCCATCGCCCGGGCGAGGCCGATGGTGACCTCCCAGTCGGCCATGCCGTTCTTCGGCGACATCACCTTGCGCACGCGCTGGATGCGGCGCTCGGCATTGGTGAAGGTGCCGTCCTTCTCGAGGAAGCTGGAGCCGGGCAGGAAGACGTGGGCGTAGTTGGCGGTCTCATTCAGGAACAGGTCGTGGACGATGACGCATTCCATCGCCGACAGCGCCGCCACCACGTGCTTGGTGTTGGGGTCGGACTGCAGGATGTCCTCGCCCTGCACGTAGAGGCCCATGAACGTGCCTTCGACCGCGGCGTCGAACATGTTGGGAATGCGCAGGCCCGGCTCCGGGTTGAGCTTGACGTTCCAGAGCGCCTCGAACTGGTCGCGCACGGCGTCGCCCGAGATGTGACGGTAACCGGGCAGTTCATGCGGGAACGAGCCCATGTCGCAGGAGCCCTGCACGTTGTTCTGGCCCCGCAGCGGGTTCACGCCGACGCCGGGGCGGCCGATATTGCCGGTTGCCATCGCAAGGTTCGCGATCGCGATCACCGTGGTCGAGCCCTGGCTATGCTCGGTGACGCCCAGGCCGTAATAGATTGCGCCATTGCCGCCGGTGGCGTAGATGCGGGCCGCCTCGCGCAGATCCTTCGGGTCGACGCCGGTGAGGATGGCGGTCGCTTCCGGGCTGTTGTTCGGCTGGGCGACGAAGGCGGCCCATTCCTCGAACTCGGCCCAGTCGCAGCGCTCGCGTACAAAGGCTTCGTTGACGAGGCCTTCGGTGACGATGACATGCGCGATCCCGGTCATCACCGCGACGTTGGTGCCGGGCATCAGCGGCAGGTGCAGCGCCTTCACATGCGGCGATTCCACCATCTCGGTGCGGCGCGGATCGATCACGATCAGTTTTGCACCCTGCCGCAGCCGCTTCTTCAGCCGCGAGGCGAACACCGGGTGGGCGGAGGCCGGGTTGGCACCGATGATCACGACGACGTCGGTGTCCTCGACCGAGTCGAAATCCTGCGTGCCCGCCGAGGTGCCGAAGGTGGTAGCGAGGCCATAGCCGGTCGGCGAGTGGCAGACGCGGGCGCAGGTGTCGACATTGTTGTTGCCGAAGCCGGCGCGGATCAGCTTCTGCACCAGATAGGTCTCTTCATTGGTGCAGCGGGACGAGGTGATGCCGCCGATGGCGTCGCGGCCGTACTTCTTCTGGATGCCGCGCATCCTGGCGGCGGCAAACGAGAACGCCTCGTCCCAGGGCACTTCGCGCCAGGGATCCTCGATCCGCTCGCGGATCATGGGTTTAAGAATGCGTTCCTTGTGGTTGGTGTAGCCCCAGGCGAAGCGCCCCTTGACGCAGGAATGGCCGCGATTGGCCTTGCCGTCCTTGTACGGCACCATGCGCACCACTTCCTCGCCGCGCATCTCGGCCTTGAAGGCGCAACCGACGCCGCAATAGGCGCAGGTGGTGACGACCGAGTGCTCGGGCTGACCGATCTCGATCACCGACTTTTCCGTCAGCGTCGCGGTCGGGCAGGCCTGCACGCAGGCGCCGCAGGAGACGCATTCGGAGCCCAGAAAACTCTCGCTCATGCCCGGCGAGATGCGGCTGCCGAAGCCGCGGCCGGAGATGGTCAGCGCGAAGGTGCCTTGCACCTCCTCGCAGGCGCGGACGCAGCGCGAGCAGACGATGCACTTGGACGGATCATAGGTGAAATAGGGATTGGACTCGTCCTTTGGCATCCAGGCGGGGTTCACCTCGCCATTCGATTTTGCAAAGACGTGATTCTCGCCCTCATAGCCGTAGCGCACCTCGCGCAGGCCCACCGCACCGGCCATGTCCTGCAATTCGCAATCGCCGTTGGCGCCGCAGGTGAGGCAGTCGAGCGGATGGTCGGAGATGTAGAGCTCCATCACGCCCTTGCGCAGCTGCTTCAGCCGTTCGCTCTGGGTGTGCACGACAAGGCCGTTCATGACAGGCGTGGTGCAGGACGCCGGCGTACCGGCGCGGCCCTCGA
Organism: Bradyrhizobium diazoefficiens; assembly: GCF_016616235.1. Taxonomy (NCBI): domain Bacteria; kingdom Pseudomonadati; phylum Pseudomonadota; class Alphaproteobacteria; order Hyphomicrobiales; family Nitrobacteraceae; genus Bradyrhizobium; species Bradyrhizobium diazoefficiens. The sequence goes on along the minus strand of NZ_CP067100.1, from coordinate 5,385,115 downwards.
TCTCGACGACGCAGAGCCGGCAGGAGCCGAAGGCGTCGACCATGTCGGTCGCGCACAGCTTCGGGATCTGGTGGCCTGCCTCCATCGCGGCGCGCATGATCGACGTGCCCTCCGGCACCATGACCTCTTTGCCGTCGATGGTCAGCGTCACCATCGTTTCCGATTTGGAAGCCGGCGTGCCGAAGTCGATTTCTTCGATCAGAGACATTGTCGTTCTCCTATTCCGCGGCTTGAAGCGTGGTCGGGATGGGTGCGAAATCCTCCCGGAAGTGCTTCAATGCGCTGAGCACCGGGTAGGGCGTGAAGCCGCCGAGCGCGCAGAGCGAGCCGAATTTCATGGTGTTGCAGAGGTCTTCGACCAGCGCGAGGTTTTCGGCCACGCGCTCGCCGCGCATGATCTTCTCGATGGTCTCGACGCCGCGGGTCGAGCCGATCCGGCACGGCGTGCACTTGCCGCAGGATTCGACGGCGCAGAATTCCATCGCAAACCGCGCTTGCCTGCGCATGTCGACGCTGTCGTCGAACACGACGATGCCGCCATGACCGATCAGGCCGTCGCGCGCCGCGAACGCCTCGTAATCGAACGGGGTGTCGAACAGCGCGCGGGGGAAATAGGCGCCGAGCGGGCCGCCGACCTGCACCGCGCGGACCGGGCGTCCCGTCAACGTGCCGCCGCCGATGTCGTCGACGAGCTCGCCGAGCGTCACGCCGAACGCGGTCTCGAACAGCCCGCCGTGGCGGATGTTGCCGGCGAGCTGGATCGGCATCGTGCCGCGCGAGCGGCCCATGCCGAAATCGGCATAGGCCTTGGCGCCTTCGGCGAGGATGAAGGGGATCGCCGCGAACGACAGCACGTTGTTGATGACGGTCGGCTTGCCGAACAGGCCGTGATGCGCCGGCAGCGGTGGTTTTGCGCGCACGAGGCCGCGGCGGCCTTCGAGGCTCTCCAGCAGCGCGGTCTCCTCGCCGCAGACATAGGCGCCGGCGCCGACGCGCACTTCCATGTCGAAGCTGCTGGTGGAGCCGCCGATCCTGTCGCCGAGATAGCCGCCGCGCCTGGCCGCCACGATGGCGGCGTTCATCGCCTCGACCGCATGCGGATATTCGCTGCGGATGTAGACGTAGCCTTTAGTGGCGCCAACGGTGATGCCGGCGATGGTCATGCCCTCGATGACGAGGAATGGATCGCCTTCCATGATCATGCGGTCGGCGAAGGTGCCGCTGTCGCCTTCGTCGGCGTTGCAGACGATGAACTTGCGGTCCGCTTTTGCCTGCGCGACGGTCTTCCACTTGATGCCGGTCGGAAAGCCCGCGCCGCCGCGGCCGCGCAGGCCGGACGCCGTGACGTCGTTCAAGGTCGCATCAGGTCCGAGCGAGAGTGCGCGCTCAAAACCCTTGTAGCCGCCATGGGCGCGGTAGTCGTCGAGCGAACGCGGATCGATCACGCCGCAGCGGGCGAAGGTGAGGCGGGTCTGGCGCTTCAGCCAGGGGATCTCGTCGGTCGCGCCGAGCCGCAGCAGATGCGGTGTGTTGCTGGCGAGCGCGTCAAGCAGGGAGGGTACGTCGGTCTCGGTGACCGGGCCGAAGGCGATCCGACCCTGCGGCGTTGCGACCTCGACCAGCGGCTCCAGCCAGTACATTCCGCGCGAGCCGGTCCTGACGATCTCGACGGCGACGCCGCGCTTGGCGGCGGCCTGTTCCAGCGCCAGCGCGACCTCATCGGCGCCGACGGCGATGGCACCCGCATCGCGCGAGACGAAGAGACGCATGCTCATCGCTGCGCCTCCGCAAGCAGTGCATCGAGACGCTTCTCATTGAGCCGGCCAATCAGGCGGCCGTCGAGCATCGCGGACGGCGCGGTCGCGCACAGGCCGAGGCAGTAGATCGGCTCCAACGTGACGCGATCATCGGGCGTCGTGTTGCCAAGAGAGACGCCAAGCTTCGACTCGGCACGCGCAGCCAGCGCATCGCCGCCCGCGGCCTGGCAGGCCTCGGCGCGGCACAGCTTCAGCACGTGCCGGCCAGCCGGCTTGTGGCGGAAATCATGGTAGAAGGTGAACACACCGTGCACCTCGGCGCGCGACAGATTGAGCGCCTGCGCCACCATGGGAATGGCGGCCTCCGGCACGTAGCCGAATGCCTCCTGCAGCGCGTGCAAGATGACGAGCGTCCCGCCTTCTTGCTTTGCATGTTCGGCGATGATCTCGGCGCCGTGCGTTTCGTCCCAAGGCTCGTAACAAGGCTCGTAGCAAGGCTCGTGAAGCGTTGTCATTCTTCGTTCTCAACCTGAGCGTTTCTCCCTCGCAAACTATTTGGAATCGTTCGAAGATCAATAAAGCTGTCTCATGCTGCGATTGCGAATTCAGATCGATCTGGAAGTGCAATCGATCGATACGGGAATGCAATTAATCGCGTTCCGCTTGCTGGTTTTTCCGTGTTGGTAACGACCTGCCGTGCTAGCTTGCATGCCACGACAGAATTCGAAGGGACGACCGGTTGATCGACAAGCTTGAACTGTTGCTGGCGCTGGCGAAGGAGCGGCATTTTGGTCGCGCGGCGGAAGCCTGCGGCGTGACGCAACCGACGATGTCGACGGGGCTGAAGCAGCTCGAGGAGATCCTCGGCGTGATGCTGGTCCAGCGCGGCTCGCGCTTCCAGGGGTTCACGCCCGAAGGCGAGCGCGCGCTCGACTGGGCGCGGCGGATCGTCGGCGATGCCCGGGCCATGCGCGACGAGATCAACGGGCTGAAGCACCAGCTCTCCGGCGAGATCCGCATCGCCGCGATCCCGACCGTGCTCGGCATGGTCGCCGCGCTGACGACGCCGTTCCGCGCCCGGCATCCCGAGGTGCGTTTCCGCATCCAGTCCACCACGTCATCGGAGGTGCTGGGGCTGCTCGAAAATCTCGAGGTCGATGCGGGGCTGACCTATATCGAGAACGAGCCGATCGGCAAGGTCCGCACCATTCCGCTCTACAATGAGAGCTATCGCCTGTTGACCGCGCCGGACGGAATGTTCGGCGACCGCGAGACGGTGACCTGGACCGAGGTCGGGCAGGTGCCGCTGTGCTTGCTCACGCCCGACATGCAGAACCGCCGCATCATCGATCGCGCGCTCCGCTCGGTCAGCGCGGAGGCGACGCCGACCTTGACCTCGAACTCGCTGCTGGTGCTGTTCACGCACGTCAAGACGGGACGCTGGGCGAGCGTGATGCCGGCCAAGCTCGCCGAGACGCTCGGTCTCTCCGACACGGTGCGTTCGATCCCGATCGTGGACCCCGAGGTCAATTACAGCATCGGCATGGTGATCCCGCAGCGCGATCCGATGACGCCGCTGATCGCGGCACTGGTCAACGTCGCGCGCGAGGTCGCGCCGTCGCTGCAGCTTTAGAGATCTGCTGCGCGACGAGATCAGGCTTGATTGCTGCAACGGAGGTGCGCTCCCTCGCCCGCTTGCGGGAGAGGGTTGGGGAGAGGGTGTTTCCGCGATGGGATTCCCCTAGAGGAGAAAGCCCTCACCCGCGCCTTCGGCGCGACCTCTCCCGCAAGCGGGAGAGGTGTCCGGGCCGCAGTATCGACCGAACGTCAAGCGATTTCGCTCCAGACCGAGCTCTAAGCCGCGGCTGATATCCCGGTCGCCACCTTGACGGCATCGCGCGGCAGCGTCACGCGGACGACGGTGCCGACGTCGATCTTCGAGCGCAGCCGCATCGAGCCGCCGTGGAGCTGCGCCAGCGAGCGGGCGATGGCGAGGCCAAGGCCCGAGCCGTGATAGGTCTTGGTGAGTTGGCTCTCGACCTGCTCGAACGGGCGGCCGAGCCGCGCCAGCGAATGCGGCGCGATGCCGATGCCGGTGTCGGCGATCATCAGCACGATCCTGTCGTCGAGCTGGCGGCTGCGCACCACGACGCGGCCGCCGTCGGGCGTGAACTTCACCGCATTGGACAAGAGGTTGACGATGATCTGCTTGGTGGCGCGGCGGTCGGCGACGACCGAGATGGACTTTGCGATCTCGGCATCCAATGTCAGGTTCTTGTCCTGGGCACGGCCGGTGACCACCCGCAAGGATTCGGCGAGCGTCTGCGACAGGTCGAGCTCTTCCATGTCGAGCTTCATGCGCCCGGCCTCGATCTTGGACATGTCGAGGATGTCGTTGATGACCTCGAGCAGATAATGGCCGCTGGTCAGGATGTCCTGGCAGTATTCCTGGTATTTTTCGCTGCCGAGGTCACCGAACATGCCGCTTCCCATGATCTCGGAGAAGCCGATGATCGCGTTCAGCGGCGTGCGCAGCTCGTGGCTCATGTTGGCGAGGAATTTCGATTTGGTCTGGTTGGCTTCCTCGGCGCGAGTCTTCTCGCGCTGGTACTTCTCGGCGAGGTCGGCGAGCTCGACGGCCTGGCGCTCCAGCGCGGCCTGCGAGCGCTTGAGGTCGATGACGGTGGCGCGCAGGCGCAGGTCGTTGTCGACCAGCTTCTGCTCGTGCTCCTTGATCCGGGTGATGTCGGTGCCGACCGAGACGTAGCCGCCGTCCTTGGTGCGGCGCTCGCTGATGTGCAGCCAGCTGCCGTCGTCGAGCTGCGCCTCGAAGGTGCGGGCGCCGGGGCCCTGGGCACCGGTCTCGTTGTGGCGGGTGCGCACCTCCGGCATGCGGCCGACCTCGAGCACGGTCTCGTAGGAGGTGCCGGGGATGACGGCGGTGTCGGGCAGCTTGTGCAGGCGCTGGAAGTGCGAGTTACAGAGCACGAGGCGGTCGCCGGCATCCCACAGCACGAAGGCTTCCGGAATCGTCTCGATCGCATCGCGCAGGCGCAAATCGGCTTCCACGGTCCGCTCGGCGAGGCTCTTCTGCTCGGTGATGTCGACGGCGATCCCGATCAGGTGCACGCTGGAATCGGTCGCCCCGCGCGTCTTCTCGCAGCGGACGCGGAGCCAGATCCAGTGGCCGTCGACATGCTGCATGCGGAAGGTCTGGTCGATGTGGTCGATCTTTTCCGAGATGAGCTGGTCGGCGATCTCGAACAGGTCGATGTCGTCGGACTTCACCAGCGCGTTGACCTCGCCGAAGGTGAGGAGCTCGTTGCGGCCGTCGAGGCCGAGCATCGAGAACATCGACTGCGACCAGAAGATCCGGCCGCGCGACAGGTCCCAGTCCCACAAGCCGCAGCGGCCGCGGTTGAGCGCGGTGTCGATGCGGCCGCGCACGGCGTCATTGATGAGGTCGCCCTCGCGGGCGCGGGTCGACTGCCAGTGGAAGGCGAAGCCGAGGATCAGGACGACGAAGCCTGTGGTCGCCGACAGCGTCACCGACAGCGCGGCATCCGAGCCCCAGATCGGCTCGTTGCGCTCCTGGATCACGGTGACGAGGCCCGGCAGCGACGCGATCTGGCGCGAGGTCGCCATTGCGGCGTTGCCGTTCGGCAGCGTCATGTCCGAGACGTTGTTGTCGCGCGGCGGCGCCGCGAGCAGCTGCGCGGTGGTGATCGCATCGAGCAGGCGGTCGTTGCCGGCGGGATCGCTATCGATGGGAATGCGGGCGAGGATGCGGCGGTCGATGCCGGCCGAGGTGACGATGACGTGGCGGCCTGTGGCGAGGCCCCAGGAGGGAATGAGATCGGGCAGCAGCGTCGGCAGGTTCTCGATGTTCTTCTGCCGCTCCTGCCGTGCAGAGGTCAGGCGGTCGCTGCGCTCGGCGAGCAGGTCGGCGAGCGCCGAGATATCGTGGCGGATCACCAGCCGCTTCTGACGCGTCTGGTCGACGACCTGCACGAACGCGCCGAGGCAGATCGTGATCAGGAAGGCGATGATGAGCGTCGGCACGGCGCGCCGCAGCGCCGGCTCCGCGATCAGGAGCCGATGATAGGCAGGTTTCGCGATCGATTGCGCCAATCCCTTGATCGAATCGGATTGGACGCACGCGTTCGCGGCGTCTGCGCGCGCCATGCCTTCGGCCCCCTGAAAACCTGCTTGCTACACAGTGCGGAAGCGGCCCCACGTCGCTTCCGAATCAAACCGATTTGAATCCAGTTTGCGCAGGCTGTCGAGAGTCAACGAAACGTTAACGCGAAATAATTCTTATCCAACGCGCAGTTTGCGCATCGCGCGTCCGCAAACTCACGGGGGCGAGGAGTCCGAAACGAGAACGTGTGACTCCCAGCCATCGACATCACGCGCGCGGCGGCTCGGCGTGGCTGATGATGCGCTTCACGCTCGGGAACGCGCGGCGCAGCGCACGCTCGATCGCGTCGACATGCTCGTGCACCTTGATCACGCTCATCGACGGCGCGGCACGGCAGTGGAAGTTGACGATCTCGCCGGCATCGGTGTTGCGGACGCGCACATTGTGGATGTCATGGATCTCGCCGCCGGCGGCATAGTCCGTGAGCGCGGCGGCGATGGTCTGCACCCGCTCCGGCGCGGCGTCGACGCCGAGCGGCAGCTCCGGCTCCAGCGGCTCGATATGGACGTCGACCTCGACGTCCTCGCCGAACTCCTCCTGGATGCTGCGTTCTAACCTGTTGGCGATGTCATGGGCGGCCTCGAGCTGCATCTCGGCATCGACCTCGAGATCGATGCCGACGATCAGCTTGGCGCCCGAATCCTGAATCTTGCCCAGGTCGTGCACCGTGACGTGGTGGATGGCGAGGCCCGAATTGTGCGCGATCACCATAATGCGGTCGCGCACGGTCTCATTGTCGCGGGCGACGGGGACCGGGGTGAAGGTGAGGTCGGCATCGCCGAACGCCTTGTCGACGGCGGCCTGCGCCGCGCGCTTGATCTCCTCGATCCGGTCGATCGGGTAGGTCCGCGGCACCTTGGCGATGGTGTCGATGAAGGTGGTCGCCCCGACCATGCGCACGCGCAGCCGCTCGACGTCGATCACGCCGGGCACACCGCGGATCGCGGCCGTGGCCTTCTCCTGCGCGCCTTCCGGGGCACGGTCGACCAGCGTCTGCACGGTCGAGCCGGCCATGCGCAGGCCGAGCAAAGCGATCATCACGGCGACCGCGGCGGCCGCCGCGGCATCGCCCCACCAGAAGCCGAGGGCGGCGAGGATCAGGCCCACGATCACGGCGAACGAGCCCATCACGTCGGAGGCGAAATGCAGCGCATCGGCGGCGAGCGCCTGGCTTCTGGTCTCCCGCGCCGCCCTGTGCAGCGCGCGGGCGCGCCAGAGATTGACGGCGATGTCGATCACCAACACGACGAAGGGCACCGCCGAGATGGTTGGCGGCGGGGTTCCCTCGCGTAAGCGGCCATAGGCCTCGACCAGAATGCCGCCGGCGAGCACGTAGAGCAGGGCAGTGACGCCGAGCGCGGAAATGCTTTCCAGCTTGCCGTGGCCGTAATGGTGCTCCTCGTCCGCCGGCTTGTCGGAGACCCGCACCACGGCCCAGGTGATGATGGTCGCGATGAGGTCGATCGAGGAGTGCAGCGCTTCGGAGATCAGCGCCAGCGAACCGATCGCGATCCCGACCGCGAATTTCGCCGCCGCCATGCCGCCGCTGGCGAAGATCGAGATCGCCGCGACCGATGTCTTGTTGTGCTGGGATGTCATGGCCGGGATGTAGCAGCCTAAGGCTGAACATCAAGCGACGATCCACAATTGTAGTCGCAAGTGAGTTGCAGGAGCGAAGCTGTTGCGAATGCTTCCGAATTGAATGGTGGCTTGCGCCACTCGTTCGGTCTCGTCGGGTGGGCAAAGCGCAGCGTGCCCACCAAGCGTCAGCGATCGGGGAAGAAGCGTGGGCACGGCGCTGCGCGCCTTTGCCACCCTACGAGACCGAGACCCGAGCGGCGGCTATGGCAGCGTCACCACGATCTTCCCGAGATGCCTGTTCGCCTCCATGTGCTCGAACGCCCTGTCGATGTCGTCGAACCCATAGACCTTGTCGATCGGCAGCTGGAGTTTTCGCGATTCCACCGCGCCCCAGATGTCGTTCCTGACCTCCTCGAAGATCTGACGGACCTCCTCGATGGTGCGGGTGCGGAAGGTGACGCCGATGTAGCTGATGCGGCGCGCCGCATGCAGGTCGAAGTTGAAGTCGGCATGGGTGCCGCCGAGCCGGCCGACATTGACGATGCGGCCCAAAACCTTGGTCGCGGCGAGGTTCTGGTTGGCCACCTTGCCGGAGACCTGGTCGACGATGAGGTCGACGCCTTCGCCGTTCGTCGCCTTCAGCACCTCCTCGACCCATTTGGGGTCGGAGGAGTCGACCGCGAGGTCGGCGCCGTATTCCCTCAGCCGGCCGCGGCGGTAGGCATCGGTCGAGGAGCCGATCACGATCCTGGCGCCCTTGAGCTTGGCAATCTGCATCGCCATCAGGCCGACGCCGGAGCTGGCGCCCTGGATCAGCACGGCCTGTCCCGGCTGCACGCCGCCGACGGTGACGACGGCGTTGTGCATGGTCGCGAGCGCGACGGGGAGGCTGGCGGCCTCCTCGAAATTCATGTTCGAGGGGGCGTGGAACAGGCGGCCGTGATCGGCGAGGGCATATTCGGCGAAAGCCGCGCTGCCCGAGCCCATGATGCGGTCGCCGATCTTGACGCCCTTGGCATCCGGTCCGAGCGCGGCGACTTCGCCGGCCCATTCCATCCCGAGCACGGTGCCGACGCCGCCGGCCGCGCCATGGGCGTGACCCCTACGCATGCCGGTGTCGGCGCGATTGAGGCCGCAGGCGCGCACGCGTACGAGCACCTGCGTGCCCTTAGGTGTTGGTTGAGGAACGTCGGAAATCCGAGCGCCCTCAGGGCCGTAGACGTAAGCCTTCATGCGTTGCCTCTGGTGTCGTGCACGTTGGTTGAGGTGCGGGCGGTGTCGCTTCGCCTCTCCCCGCAAGCGGGGCGAGGGGACATACTTTCGGCGCGGCGCGCGCGGTGTTCAATCACTTCAGCGATCATTCGGCAGCCTGCGCCGCCGGGCTCGCAATCATCCCCTCCAGCCGGCCGCGAATGATGGCTTCCGCTTCGCGGACGATGCGGGAGATCAATTCGGCGCAGCTCGGGATGTCGTGGATCAGGCCCTGCACCTGGCCGGCCGACCAGATGCCTTCGTCCGAATTGCCTGTCGCATAGACCATCTTGCCGCGGGCACCGGCGACGAGCTCGCGGATGTCCTCGAACCTGGCGCCTTCCTTCTCCATCGCGACGACCCTGGTCGAGATCTCGTTCCTGGCGACGCGCGAGGTATTGCGCATGGTACGGAAGATCAGCTCGGTCTCGCGCTCGTCATTGGCGACGATCTTCTCCTTGATGAGCTGGTGGATCGGGCTCTCCTTGGTGGCCATAAAGCGGGTGCCCATGTTGATGCCTTCCGCGCCCAGCGACAGCGCCGCGACGAGGCCGCGGCCGTCGGCAAAGCCGCCCGAGGCGATCATCGGGATCTTGACCTTGTTGGCAGCGGCCGGGATCAGGATCAGGCCGGGAGTGTCGTCCTCGCCGGGATGGCCGGCGCACTCGAAGCCGTCGATCGAGATCGCATCGACGCCCATCCGCTCGGCCGAGAGCGCGTGGCGGACGCTGGTGCATTTGTGCACGACCTTGACGCCGTGCTTCCTGAATTCGTCGACATGCTCCTGCGGCTTGTTGCCGGCGGTCTCCACCACCTTCATGCCGGCTTCGATGATCGCGGCGCGGTATTCGGCGTAAGGCGGGGGCTTGATCGCGGGCAGGATGGTGAGATTGACGCCGAACGGCTTGTCGGTGAGATCGCGGCAGCGCGCGATCTCCCTGGTGAGGTCCTCCGGTGTCGGCTGGGTCAGCGCCGTGATGAAGCCGAGCGCGCCGGCATTGGCCACAGCGGCGACCAGTTCGGCTCGTCCGACCCATTGCATGCCGCCCTGGACGATCGGGTGCTCGACGCCGACGAGCTGCGTGAACCGCGTTTGCAACATGATCTGTTTCCCCCGCCGGTAAGGCGCTCTGTTATCGGTTGATAATGGGAAGGATGCCGCCGGCGTCCGGAAAAGTCTATTGCGCGGGCGTGCGGTGAGGGCGGGGCCTCATGCGGAGGATGAGGGAGATTCCGCGGGGCGGCAATTGGGGTACGCGGCTGCACCTTTGGTGCAAGCTCTTTCCTCGCACTCCGCCGTCATACCCCGCGTAGGCGGGGGATGGATTCACGTTTGAAGTGCAACGGTTGATCTAAGGTCGGAGAATGCCTCGGCGGGTGTCTTGAAGTCCAGGCATTTGCGTGGGGTGTTGTTGAGGCGCTGAACATATCGTCTGAGATCGGCAGCCGTGAGGAGATCGAGATCCGTCTTGCGAGGCAGCGAGCGTCGCAAGCGGCCGATCGAGTTTTCAACGCCGCCTTTTTGCCAAGGGCTGTGAGGATCACAGAAGAAAGTCTGAACGCCGAGGATATCGTGAAGCCGATGGTGCTCGGCAAACTCGTTGCCATTGTCGAAGCTGATGGTTTGGCGCATCGCTGGTGGCAGTTTGCCGAGCTGGCGGGCGATGGCTCGAGCGGTGGGAATAGCTTTTCGGTCAACGGGGCGGTGAACCAGGTTGAAGCGGCTGTGTCGTTCATGGAGAACCATCAGCCCCTGACCGGATCGGGAGAACATCATGAAGTCGGCCTCCCAATGGCCCGGCACCTGGCGGCCTTCGACCTCAATGGGCCGTTCTGTGATCGAGCGCCGCTGTTTTATGAGGCTGGCGGAGCTGCCGCCCCGTCGCCGGCGCCCTCGCATTTTCTTGTGACGGGGCAGCAGACGATACCAGTAATCCTTCTGGGCCGTCCGATGATAGATGAAACGATAGATTGACTCATGGCTAATGATGACGCGACCATGCTTCAGCGCCAGTCGGCCGGCGATCTGCTCCGGCGAATGTCCCATCGCAAGGCTTTTGCCGACGCATCTTCGCAGGTCTGACTGGCGCGCCAGCTTGAAGCGACAATCCCATCGCCTCCGTCGCTCGGCCAATTGCTGGGCGCGGACCGGCTCATACCCGCCGGCCCAAGCCTTCGTCCGCTTGGAATTGCGCCTAAGTTCCCGATTGATCGTGGAAGGCGACCGGCCCAGGGCCGCCGCAATTTGGTTTTGAGATATACCGCCTGCATGCAGGCGGTATATCTCAACGCGCTCCTCAAGGCTGAGCTGGCCATAACATCGTCCCATCGCAACAACACCTTAGCAGGTGTTGCACTTGTTTCGTGAACCGAAGGGGTATCCAGTACGCCGCGGCTTCTCGGCTCTAGCCTGGCTGTCTCTGGAACACCGGATTGCCTGCTCCAGTGCGCAAGCGCGCACAAGGCGGGCAATGACACCGAGTATGGAGCGAACAGCTACTCCGCCGACAGCCGCACCGTTTGCCGGCCGCCGTTCATTTCCTTGAGGCGGTTGACGAAGTTTTCCGGGCGCTGCCAGCGATAGGGCACCTGCAGCCCCATGAACTCGGCGATGTCGCCGATGAAGCCGGTGCAGTTGGCGGTCTCGGCGTTCCAGACCGGCGAGCTCGCCTGCAGCTTCTTGATGTAGGCGAAGACGCGTTTGGCGTCGGCCTCGTTGAGGTACACACGGTAGCTCGCGGTCAGATATTCCGGATCGAGATCGCCGTAGCTCGCGCCGGTCTCGGACGGCACAAAGGTGAGGTGGCCGAGCACGTAGGCAAGCGTGTCGCCGGCGGGTGTGAGCCCTGCGACCTCGACGGCGCGCTCGCTGGTCTTGCCGTACCAGACGAAGGCATGGCCCCAGCTCGCCGCCGTGCGGGCACGGAAGTCGACGTAGTAGGGGCCTTTCTCGGCGCGCGCGACGGGGCGCCGCGATTGCGGCTGAGGTCGCGAGGCGGTGTCGGTCGTGGCAAGCGCATTGGCATCGGCAACGCGCTTGTTCGCTTCATGGGCCGAAGCCGGGGGCATCGTGCATGCGAGCATCGCCGCCAGGGCAAATCCTGCAAGGATGCAGGACCCCGATCGATCAGGTTTGTTCGTCACGCTGTGCCCCTCGACTGTCGGCCGCTTACGCCAGTTCTGCGCGAAATCCGCTGCGCGTCAGTAGCGCGCCGCGACCGGACCGGGCGCCTTGCCGATCGGGGCTTTTCCAACCGGGCTCTTGCCAATCGGCATCTTGCCGATCGGGGCCTGCTCGGCCGGATAGACCGGCACCGGCTGGCGGCGTGGCAGATCCGCAGCGTTTGCAGCCGTCACCAGAGCAAGCGTGGCACCCAGAACAAATACAATCTTCTTCACAGTCATACCCCTAGAAGGTTTGGTCCAAACACGGCGGTGCCGTGCCCCCCAGACACCCCTCACAAAAGGGCGGCCGAATGCGTCCAAGTTGCGGCGCGCGCGGGACATGTTGGCGGCATCTGTCGGGCGTACGGAGATTTGATGTGTCTGGATGTTTCGAGGTAGAGCGCAGCGAAACCCATTGGCCAGTTGCGCGAAGAGAGGGGATGGGTTTCGCTTTCGCTCTACCCATCCTACGCACTTCCGCAAGCAGCGCCGTCACCCGATCCGGTTCAGGCTGTTCCTGATGGTCGAGAAGACGCCGCCGATGTCCTTGCGCAAGGCATCAAGCGCGTTGAAATTGTCGAAGATGCGGGCGAGGCGGTCTTCGGCCTCGCGCTTGCTCTTGGTGAGTGCGTCGACGCGCGAGGCGAGGGTGACATCGCCGTTCGCCTCGATCTCGCCGACGGTTTTCGCGAGCAGATCGCGGGTGGTGCCGACTTCCGCAATCATCGCCTCGATGCCGAACACCGGGGCTTTGAGCGGGACGAGGTCGGCCTGCGATTTCGACAGTTCGGCCTTGAAGGCGCTGAGCGTCGCCAGCGTCTCCTGCAAGGCACTGATGCGCTGGCGCGACTGGAGGACGAAGTCGTTCAGTGCGTTCTGGCGGTCGGCAAGGCTCTTGCCGTCGGTGTCGGTCTCGACCTCGGCAAGCGAGCGCTCGAGCTGGGCCTGGCGCTGGCCGAGCTCCTCGAAGTCGAGCCGGATGGCTTTGAGGATGTTGAAACTGTCGTCGATGCGGGCGAGGCGCTGCTCGATGTCGATCTTGTTCTTCGACAATGTCTCCACACGGCTGCCCAGAGGTGCGCCGCCGCCGGTCTCCAGCTCGTCGATGCTTTTGGCGAGGCGGTCATGGCTGAGGCCGAGCTCGCCGATCAGGGCATCGACACCGGCGTCCGTCGAGCGCAGCGGCACCAGCTCGGCATGGGATTTCGCCAAATCTTCCGTCGGTCTCGAGGTCGTGCAGCGAGCGCTCGAGCTGATTCTGACGGTCGCGGATTTCGGTGAAGACCGGCTCGACCGCGCGGCGCTGATCGGCGACCTTGCCGACCATCTCGCGCAGCGCCTGCTGGCGGCGTCGGATCTCGGCGAGCTGGTCGTGCATGTCGGCGGATTCGTTGCGGCCCTGCTGGAGCAAAGCGCGCTGCTCGGTTTCAGCCAGCTTGTCATGCAGGGCGGAGACGGCCTCGCGGGGATCGCTCTCGATCAGGTGCTGGACGGTGGCGTCGAGATGGTTTTGCAGCGCATGGGCCACGACCGCGTCCTCGCGGGTCTTCCTGAGGCGGTCGCGCAGCGTGCCGAGGCGCCGGTCCTGGCGCGACAGCCGCCAAGCGGTTGCGCCGATCAGCGCCAGCGCGCCGATCAGGATCGTGCCGGTCGCGATGCGTTGCGGCATCGGCAGGCCCGCGAACCAGGCGGGCAGGTGGCCGACATCGTAACCGAACGCCTGCTGGGCGAGAAACGCGACGGCAGCCAGCAGGACGAACCAGGCAACCAGGAAAAACAGCCACATCGTGAATTCCTCACGCCGGCACACAATATCGCCATAGTTGCTATTGGAGAGCGGAACCGAGATCAAGGGGCGGACGGGGCTACCGGGTGGGTTCGGTAGCGCGATCCACGGCTGAATACGTCAGCCGATCGGTGGAGGGGGCGGTGCGGAGCTTGCCGGGTTTTCCCGAGGCCTGAGGGCGTGCCTCGTAGCCCGGAGGGAGCGAAGCGCAATCCGGGTTCTGCGAGCGTCGCGGCGGCCGCCCCGGATTTGCTTCGCTCGATCCGGGCTACGGTGCCGAGTCTGTGGCTACAACCGAAACTCGTTGGTCAAATCGCCGATGCCGTCGATCGCGACGGTCACAATATTCACCGGCTCCTTCATCACGCCGACGCCCACTGATGTCCCGACGGCGATGAGATCGCCGGGGAGCAGGGTCATGTCGTGGGAGATCCTGCTGACCAGCTCCTGCGCGCTGAAGATCATGTCCGAGATCGGGTAATTCTGCCGCTCGGCGCCGTTGAGGATGGTGCGGACCACAAGCTGGGCCGGATCGAGGCCGGTGGCAATGACGGGGCCGAACGGGCCGTAATCGTCGATGCCCTTGGCACGGGCCCATTGCGGGAAGGTGGGGTCGCGGGTCAGGATGTCGTTGGCGGTGATGTCGTTGACGCAGGTGTAGCCGAAGATGAAGTTGTCGGCTTCCGCGGGCGAGACGCGGGCGCAGGTCTTGCCGATGACGATGCCGAGCTCGCCCTCGTAGGTCGTCTTGCCATCATAATAAGAAGGCCGGCGGATCACGGCGCCGGGCGCGGCGATGGTGGTGGTGGCCTTGAGCAGATAGAGCGGCTCCGGCGGCTCGGGCTGGTTGAGCTTGGCCGCGAGCGCGTGGAAATTATTCCAGAGCGCGACGATCTTGCTGGGCGCGCAAGGCGCGAGCAACTCGACCTCGGACAGCGCGAGCGTCTTGCCGGTTGGCGTATTGCGCCCGAACATCTCGCCCTCATGCACGCTGATACCTGACGGCGTCAGGGTGCCGAAGCCGGTGGTGCCGGCATAGCGGAAGCGCAGCCACTGTTTCATCTCGCCAGCCATCACGCCACCGCCAGTGCGCGCGGATCGGATGGCGACGAGACGCCGTCATAGAGACCGGCGATGCGGGCGCGCTGGGTCACCATCGCCAGCACCGAGTCGAGTGCGGGCGTGGCGATGCCGGTGAGGCGGCCCATCTCCTGCACCACGGTGACGAGCGGGTCGATCTCCATCGGACGGCCGCGCTCGAGATCCTGCAGCATCGAGGTCTTGTGCGCGCCGACCTTGCGGGCGCCCTCGATGCGGCGCTCGACGTCGACGCGGAATTTGACGCCAAAGCTCTCGGCGATCGCCTGCGTCTCCATCATGATCGCGCGCGACAGCGCACGCGTGGACGGATCGGTGCAGATCACGTCGAGCGTCGCATGGGTCAGCGCGCTGATCGGGTTGAAGCAGACATTGCCCCACAGCTTGAGCCAGATCTCGTCGCGGATGCGGTCGAGCACCGGCGCCTTCAGCCCGGCGGCGACGAAGAGGTCGGCGAGGCGCTGCACGTCGCCAGTGATCTCCCCTGAGGGCTCGCCGAGCGGAAAATTGTTGCCGTAGACGTGGCGGATCACGCCGGGTGCCTCGATCTCGGTGGCGGGATACACGATGCAGCCGATGGCGCGCTCGGCTCCCAACTCGCGCCACTGCCGTCCGCCGGGATCGATGCTCTCCAGCGTCGCGTTCTCGTACTGACCGCCATGCTTGTAGAAATACCAATAGGGGATGCCGTTGACGGCGGTGACGATGCGGGTGTGCGGTCCGAGCAGCGGCTGCATCTTCTCGATCACGCCGGTGATCGAATGCGCCTTCAGCGTGATGATGATGTAATCCTGCACGCCGAGCTCGGCAGGATCGTCGGTGCAGCGCGGATGCACGGTGTGCTGCTCCTCGCCCGCGAGCAGCGTCAGGCCGCGCTCGCGCATCGCGGCAAGGTGCGCGCCGCGCGCGATGAGGCTGACGTCGGCGCCAGCGCGCGCCAGCTGAACCCCGAGATAGCCGCCGATTGCGCCGGCGCCGTAGATGCAGATCTTCATGAAATCCTCGCGGGAGACCGGAATTTGGGACGAAGGACCCGGTCCGGCGCGGATGGATCCGAGCCGGGGCCGGCAGTCGCAGGGGAGGGGTAGTCGCCCCAGGTTATTTTGTTGAGCTTGATCTTTTCGGAAAACCGCTACGCACTTTTCCGGATCAAGCTCTAGGCGGCTTGCGGCGTCTTGTTGGTCGCCTCGTCAACGGCCGCGGCGATGTCGCGCATGCTGATGACGGAGACGAGGCTGTAATCGTCGATCACGGGCAGATGGCGGATGTGATGACGGTTCATCAGGTGCCGCACGTGCTCGATCGTGTCCCTCGACGAGCAGGAGACCAGCTGCTGGACCGAGACGAGCTGCGAAACCTTGACGTTGATGGCGTTGGCGCCGTGCTCGGCAACAGCGCGCACCACGTCGCGCTCGGTGAACATGCCGACCGCGGTGTTGCCTTCCGAGCGGACGACGTCCTTGACCACCAGCGCGCTGATGTTGTTGGCGCGCATCAGCTTGGCGGCGATACCCACCGTTTCGTTCATTCGCACCGTGACAACGCGCGGCGTCTTCTTGCGCAGAATGTCTCCGACCAGCATTGCAACCTCCCTCGCGTGAATGACAGAGGAAGTGTGGTATACATAATGCCAATCGTCAAGCGTTGGATTTGGCTGATCCGAAAAATCTTGCGGCAGCAATACTGACGTTTATCGTGCGCCAAAAAAGAAAAGGGGCGCATCGCTGCGCCCCTTTCCGACCGTTATGTTGGCGTGTGGTCGCTACGCCGTCTCGGTCTTGGCACTGGCGGTTGCGGCGCTCGCGCTCTCGGCTTCCTTGCCGAGGATGAAGGAGCGGCGCAGCGGCTTGATCACGAACAGCGCCATCAGCGCTGCCGTCGCGTTCAGCGCCACCGCGACCACGAACACGGCCTTCCAGCCGTACGTTGCCGAGATCACGCTCGCGAGCGGCACCAGCAGCGAGGCGGTGCCCTTCGCGGTGTAGAGCATGCCGTTGTTGGTGGTCGCGTATTTCGCGCCGAAGGTGTCGCCGCAGGTCGCCGGAAACAGCGAGTAGATCTCGCCGAACACGCCGAAGTAAACCGCGGTCGCCAGCACGAACACGACCGGGATGTGACCATAGGCCGACAGCGTCAACAGCATCAGCGCCGCCGTGCCGAAGGCGATGAACATGGTGTGCTCGCGGCCGATGGTGTCAGAGACGAAGCCGAAGAACGGCCGGCCGAAGCCGTCGAAGATGCGGTCGAGCGAGATCGCAAACGTCAGGGCCGCCATCTGGAAGCCGGCGAGCGTGACCGGCGTGCTTGCGATCTTGAAGTCGTGCGCGATCGGCGCGATCTGCGCCGCGGTCATCAGGCCGCCGGAGGCGACCATGACGAAAACGAGATACATCACCCAGAAAATAGGGCTGCGCAGCACCTGCGGCGGCGTGAAGTCGATCTTGGTCTGCGGCAGATTGAGCTGCTTCTTCTTCGGCGGGATCGAGACCCGCGGCGGCTGGATGAAGAAGGCGAGCACGAACACGATCAGGCCCTGGCCGATGCCGAAGGTGAGGAAGGCGTGCTGGTAGCCGCTCGCTGCGATCATGGTTGCGATCGGCACCACGGTGATCGCGGCGCCGGCGCCGAAGCCGGCCGCGGTCGCGCCGGCGGCAAGGCCGCGTCGGTCGGGAAACCATTTCAGCGCGTTGCCGACGCAGGTGCCGTACACCGCACCCGCGCCCATGCCGCCGATCACCGCCGCCGTGTAGAGCAGGGGAAGGCTATCGGCGTAGGAGTTGAGCACCCAGGACAGCGCGATCATCACGCCGCCGAACATGATGACGATGCGCGGGCCGTATTTGTCGACGAACCAGGCCTCGATCGGCACCAGCCAGGTCTCGGTGACGACGAAGATGGTGAAGGCGAGCTGGATCGCAGCGCGGCCCCAATGGTGGGCCGCGTCGATCGGATCGACGAACAGCGTCCAGCCGTATTGCAGATTGGCGATCATCGCCATGCAGACGATGCCCATGACGAGTTGAAGCCAACGGAAACCGGTGCGAAGAGGCGCAGCTGTGACGGCGCCGTCCGTGCTGGAAATCATCTAGAACCTCCCAACGCGCCTGTCTGGTCGCGCATCAGATTGCCAAGATGACCTGATGTCGCAAATGTTGTGGCTTATCGTCGCAAGCGCAGCGCGCAGCTTGGTATACCATATTCCAGATTGCAAGCCCTATCTCACGCCGAGGATCAGGAAAATGCCCGGTTCCATTCGGATCGTCGGAATTAGACCGTTCGGACAAACGAAAACGCCCGGCCGTGAGGCCGGGCGTCATGCTCCAACGAACCGTGATGAAGCGCGTCAGGCGGTCGACTCCGCAACCACGACCTTGCGCCAGGGTTTGAGCACCGCGATCGCCAGCAGCGAAGCCAGGATGTTGGCGCCGGCCGCGATGATGAACACGTTGTCCCAATGGCCCGACGACTGCTGCATGTAGTTGCCGATCGGGACCAGCAGCGCGGCGGTGCCCTTTGCGGTGTAGAGCAGGCCGGCATTGGTGGTCGCGAACTTGGCGCCGAACGTGTCGGTGCAGGTCGAGGGGAACAGCGAGTAGATCTCGCCCCAGGCGAAGAACACGAAACCCGAGAGCAGCACGAACCAGATCGGATCGTGGCCCCAGAGGTAGAGCATCCAGATGCCGATGCCTTCCATGCCGAAGGCGATGAACATCGTATTCTCGCGGCCGATCATGTCGGAGATCCAGCCGAAGAACGGGCGTGTCAGGCCGTTCAGCACCCGGTCGATGGTCGCTGCGAACGTCACCGCGGTCATGGTCATGCCGATCAGCGTGACCGGGATGGCATCGACCTTCCAGTCCACCGCGATCGGCTTCAGGTTCGCCGTCACCATCAGGCCGCCGGCGCCGACGATCACGAACATGAAGTACATCAACCAGAAGATCGGCTGACGCAGCACCTCGGTCGGCTGGTAGTTGCGGCGAGTCTGCTGCAGCGTCGCGTTCTGCACGGCGGCAGGCACCTGTCCCGCTTTCGGTGCAATCAGGAAGAAGGCAAGGATGGCGACAATGATGCCCTGGCCCAGGCCGAAATAAAGGAACGTCGCCTGGAATCCGGTGTCCTTGATCATCGCCTGGATCGGCGCGACGGTCAGTGCCGAGCCTGCACCGAAGCCTGCGGCCGTGATGCCGGCAGCAAGACCGCGCTTGTCCGGAAACCATTTCAGCGCGTTGCCGACGCAGGTGCCGTAGACGCCGCCGGCGCCGATGCCGGCGATGATCATGCCGAGATAATAGCCGTTGAGCGTGGTGGCCTCTGCGTTGATCGCCCAGCCGAGGGCGCAGAGCACGCCGCCGACCAGCACGACCAAGCGTGGACCGTATTTGTCCACGAACCAGCCTTCGACCGGCACCAGCCAGGTCTCGAACAAGACAAAGAGCGTAAAGGCCCATTGGATCGAAGCGCGATCCCAGCCGAACTTTTTCTGGATGTCGGGGACGAAGAACGTCCAGCCGTACTGATAATTGGCGATCATCACCATCGCCGCTACACCGATCGCCAATTGCGCCCAGCGATACGTGTCGCTAACGCGCGCGGCTGTAGGGGCCGTTGCCTGCACCATGTCCGTCATAAAGCCTCCCGTGGCGCCTCTCATTTTTCTGCGAGCGCTGGAGCGGCATTCTTGTATTCATTATGCCAAGGTTCAAGCGCTGGTCCGGCCACCGTGCGCAAATGCCGCAGCTGTTTGTCCGGCTTCGGCAGTGACTCAGGGACAGCACAAGTAGAAATGGCCCCGTCCTGCGGGGCCATTCATCAAAAGTAGCATATGGATCGGTCTGAAACCGCGGCGCTGCGTGGCGGCGCGGGAAAATGCCGGCTTACAGGCCGAAACGCGGCAGGTCGCCGTTATGATTCGAGATCTCGGCGCTCGCCATCAGGAAGCGGTCAACCACGGCCATGAAGCGCGCGAACAGCGAGGCGGAGGGGGCGAGAGCGACGGAAGCAGTCTTGGACATCGGAAGTTCCTTTCTTGAGACAGTCAGCATCGCTGTCTCATTTCGAAAGGCAATCTATGTATACCAGATGCCAGTGTCCATGCGCGTGTTTGCATAGCAGCATGCAGCCTCTCGCATTGCAGCATAACACTGCGTTAAAGAGGCCGTTCCGGGCTTAAAATTGCAAAAGTGGCGGCCGAAGCGACGCATGGGCGCGGATTTGAGCGGAATCGCAGCCGATCTGGGCCTTGGCAGGGCTGGCCAAAGCCGTTAGTGCTCTGCCCCCTTCCAATCAACTGTCAGAGTGGTTCATGTCGAGCGCCTCGGCCGCCGTCTCGATCGGCATCGATTTTGGGACCAGCAACACGGTCGTCGCCCTTGCGGCGGACGACCGCCGGGTCGAGGCGATCCGCTTCGATCATGGCGGGCAGCGCCACAGCGTCTATGTCTCGGCGCTGTGCTTCTGGGAGGACCGGCCGGGCGCCGGCGCCCAGGCCGAGGGCGGGCCGTGGGCGATCGAGACGTTCCTCGAAGGCCGCCACGTCTACCGCTTCCTGCAGTCGTTCAAGACCTTTGCGGCCAGTTCGAGCTTCAACACCACGCAAGTGTTCCGGCAGCGCTTCAAGTTCGAGGACATTCTCGCGGCGTTCCTGCGCACCCTGGCGCGGCATGGCGGCGACAAGTTCGGCTTCGAAACGTCCAACATCACAGTCGGCCGCCCGGTGCGCTTTGCCGGCGGCAATCCGGACGAGGCGCTGGCGATGCAGCGCTACCGCGCCGCGTTCGAGCGCCTGGGGGCCGGCCACGCGCGCTATGTCTACGAGCCGGTCGGCGCCGCGTTCTCCTTTGCGCGCCGGCTGGAGCGCGATGCCACCGTGCTGGTTGCGGATTTCGGCGGCGGCACCAGCGATTTCTCGGTGATGCGCTTCTCGCGCTCCGGCGGCACGCTTCGCGCCGAGCCGCTCGGCCATGCCGGCATCGGCATCGCGGGCGACACCTTCGACTACCGCATCGTCGACCACGTCGTCTCGCCGCGGCTCGGCAAGGGCTCGAGCTTCCGCTCGTTCGACAAGGTGCTGCCGGTCCCGAGCGGTCACTACACCAACCTGGCGCGCTGGCATCAGCTCGCGATGATGAAGAGCAACGGCGATCTGCGCGAGCTCCGCGAGCTTGCGCGTACCGCGCTGAAGCCAGAGCTGCTCGAGGATTTCATCACCATCGTCGATCTCGACCTCGGCTTCTCGCTGTACTGCGCGGTCTCCGACGCCAAGGTCGCGCTCTCGGCGCAGGATCAGGTCGACTTCCGCTTCAGGGGCGGTGGGGTCGACATCGGCTCGACCATCACGCGGAAGAATTTCGAAGCCTGGATTGCCGACGATATCGCCCGGCTGGGCGCCACCGTCGACAAGGTGCTGACTGAGGCCCGCATCACCGCACGTGAGGTGGAAAAGGTGTTTTTGACCGGCGGCACGTCCTTCGTTCCCGCCGTTCGAAAACTGTTCGCCGACCGCTTTGGCAACGAGCGACTGATGTCAGGCGACCAGTTCGAGTCGATCGCCTACGGACTCGCGCTGATCGGACACAGTCCCGATCCGGATCGCTGGACGGCGAGCGGCGGTCGCGAGTCGAAGGCGGGTGCATAGAGCGGCGGTATGAGTGCCAAGGAGGAGGTGCGCCCCCTCTCCCGCGTGCGGGGGAGGGCTGGGGTGGGGGTGTCTCCGCAAAGGGATTATCGAGGATTGCAGAGAATGTCCCTGCGTGGTGAGAGCCCTCACCCGCCGCGCCCTGCGGGCGCGTCGGCCTCTCCCGCGAGCGGGAGAGGCGGAGCAAGCCCGCAGCCGCATCGATCCAATTTGATGCTACTTGGCTTTGCCCTTACTGATTGATCTCGGGCTCGACGAGCCGCGCCAGATTCCGCAGCGATTCCTGCCAGCCGAGATAACAGGCCTCCGGCGGGATCGCGTCGGGAATGCCGGCCTGCGTGATATCGACCTCGGTGCCGACAGATACTTTCTTCAGCATCACGGTCACCTCGATCACGCCGGGCAGATTGGGATCGTCGAACTTGTCGGTGTAGCGGAGCCGCTCGCCGGGCACGAGCTCGAGATATTCGCCGCCGAATGAGTGGCCGTTGCCCGTGGTGAAGTTGCGGAACGACATCTTGAATGTGCCGCCGACCTTGGGTTCGAGGTGGTGGACGGTGCAGGTGAAGCCGTTCGGCGGCAGCCACTTTGCCAGCGCGTCCGCCTCAAGAAAGGCGCGATAGACTTTCTGCGGGCTGGTGGCCAGGACGCGGTGCAGTTTTACGGTGCTGGGCATGTTCGTCATTCCTCGTGAATTGATGGGCCGACGTTGGCGTCTACGACCCATTCATGTTCAGATGACGAACGAGGTGCTGCCGATCCGACATGCCATCGCAGATTTAGGGCCATCGCAGATCAAAAGCCGCCGCAGCCGGCGGCTTTTGATGTCGCCTGGCCGATCTGCTGCTCATCGGGTCCAGTCTTCACCCGCGCACAGCGTTCCGATACAGCCCTGGACGTTGAGATGGCCCGACGGCAGCAAGGTCACCGTGCTCGCCGACGCCATCGGCATCTCCATCCAGAACCTCTCGGTCCTGAAGACGGGCAAGGCGAGGGCGATGCGCTTCTCCACCCCGGCTGCGATCTGCCGCGAGCTCGACTGTCAGCCCGGCGACATTCTCGAATATGTCGCGGGCGAGGAAAGCGACGGTGATACGGGCGAGGGGAGCTGAGCTCACGCTCTCGACGAGGTGGCGTCGCGGCCGGTGGCCGGATTTTCGGCACGCGCCCGAAGTGCCAGCGGACGCCAGCCACAATTCCGCTATCGTTGCCCGCTCAACTCCTGCGCGAAATCGGGGGGCTTCCGTTGCGTAAGACACTCTGGGCTTTCGCCATCGCGCTCTGTTGTCTTGGCTCATTTGCCAGGGCGGCCGGCATTCAGCTCCTCCAATCCGATCCGACCCTGTCGGGCGCGATCTGGTATCCTTGCGCAATCGAGCCGACGCATGTGGCGCTTGGCAGTCTTGGGGTGCCAACAGTCGACTGGTTGGAGGGAACGAAAGACTGTCCCGTCACGGGGAGCAAGTTACCACTGGTCGTTATCTCCCATGGCAATAGCGGCTACTTCGCGCTTCATCTCGACATCATCGAAGCACTGGTGAGCGCGGGTTTTGTCGTGGCGGCAATCAACCACCCCGGCAACAACACCAACGACATGTCAGGACGGGGGATGTCTGTCTGGGCGTCGCGCCCGGTGCAGATGGTTCGCCTGCTCGATTTCATGCTGAACGAATGGAAGGACAGGGCCGTGATCGACCGGGCCAGCGTCGGTCTCTTTGGCTTTTCGTTGGGCGGCTTTACCGGACTGGTTCTGGTCGGTGGTCAGCCCGATTTTCGCAGGTTGGCTTGCAAGCCAGAGGAGAAGTCGATGGTCTGCGAGCAGCTGCGCGCCGGCGATCTGCCTCCCGATCCGCCGCATGATGCTCGGATCAAGGCCGCGGTGATCGTGGACCCTGCGGTGAGTTTTGCATTCACGCGGGAAAATCTGGCGGGCATCAAAATTCCGCTGATGGTCTGGCGATCCGAATTGGGGGGCGGGGGCGTCAACGCGGCCGGTGTCGCATCCGTGACCAGCAGCCTGCCGGGTAAGCTCGACGTTCATGTCGTGCGGGCCGGCCATTACGCATTTCTGCCGCCCTGCACCCCGGAGCTCGCAGCATTAAGGCCGCAGGTTTGCACCGATCCCGAAGGCTTTGACCGGGCGGCCTTTCACCGCGAGTTCGACGCAGCAGTGGCGAAGTTTTTTCGCGACCAACTTGCTGGCGGAAATCACTGAGCATCGGAGTTCGGGGAGGCAAAGATGCGACGACTTGGCTGTGCGATCGCGCTACTTGTGCTTCTGCTTTCGCCGGCCGCGGCCGATCCCGTGCTGCCCGGTCTCGTTCGGCAGGATCGAATGCTACCGATCACGCTCGCCGATGGCAGCCAGGTCAAGCTCGAGACCATGATCGTGCGCCCAGATCGGCCCGGGCGCTTTCCGCTGGTCCTGCTGGTTCACGGTACAATTCGCGCGACTGGAGAAGCCCTTCGCTCCGCAATGGCGCGAGAAACGCCGGCCAGTCTCCTCAATCCGGCTGTCGCCTTTGCACAGCGTGGTTACGCCGTCGCGTCGATCATGCGCAGGGGATTTGGCCGTTCCGAAGGACGATTTGCCGAGACCCTTTCCGGATCTTGCGATGATCGGGACTATCTTGCTGTGGTGCGGATCGCGGCCGAGGATGTCACGGGCGCGCTCACCGCGCTCCGCGGCGAGCCTTGGGCAGACTCAGATCGTGTGCTGCTCTTCGGGCATTCGACCGGTGGCTTGGCGGTGACAGCCGTGGCATCGACTAATCCTGAAGGCGTCGTCGGCGTTCTGAATTTCGAAGGCGGTCACGGTTCGGCCGGACCGGATCGGGTTTGCAGCCCGGATCATCTCGTGGCCGACGCCGGCGTCTTTGGCAGCACTGCGCGAATTCCGGCACTGTGGGTCTATTCAGAGAACGACCATCATATGCCGTTGGCTTTGGGCCATCGCATGTTTGACGCCTACGTTGCCTCTGGTGCGCCGGCGCAGCTGCAGGTTCTGCCGCCCTATGGCGTCGAAGGGCATGCCATGGTGCCGATGGGCCCCGCCGGCTTTTGGTGGCCGGCCGTCGAGAGTTTCCTGAATCAGCTGCGTCTGCCGACGTCAGTGCTTGTCGAACTACCTCCGCCTGCACCCATCCCGGCGCCGATGCCGCTCAACGCTGCGTGCGCGGACTATTTCGATTCTTATGTAAAGGCGTGGACTGACGCGAAGGCGTATGCCTGGAATCGCGACGGTCATTGTTCTTCGGTCACTGCTGCACAGCGAACCGTCGGCGAGGCGAAGAACGAAGCGATGCGTCAATGCGTCGCCGCCTGGAAGGAATGCTCGCTCTATGCGGCCGGCCAGGCGCTGGCGCCGGACTGAACACTCAGCTGAACTTAGTGTCGAATTGAGCTCGCGAAGGCTCTTGCGCCTTGCGCTGGAATATCTGAGGTTCGGCCCCTCAAACCTGCAAATGGTCCGCGGGAGTCGCAGGCGCGATTAAATCCCGCTGAAGCCTTGCTATTCCCGGTAGTGTGGTATAGCTTAGAGTTGTTCGTTCAGCCGCTGTGCCTTGTTGAATGCGCCCGCGGGCTCCTTTTCCAGAGACATCGACGAATTGAATTGGTTCTGCGTGAGCGTCACGCGGAACGCGCGCTTGTGCGCTTTGGAGAAGAAGAATGACGACAGGTACTGTGAAGTGGTTCAACGGCCAGAAGGGCTTTGGATTCATTCAACCCGACGACGGCGGCAACGATGTGTTCGTTCACATCAGCGCGGTCGAGCGGGCTGGTCTTGCGGGTCTCGCCGAGGGCCAAAAGGTCAATTTCGAGGCCAAGACCGACAAGATGCGGGGCAAGGTCAGCGCTGAGAATCTCTCGCTGGCCTAAGCTCTCCAGTGCCGTTTCACGGATGTACTGAAACGGCCATGCGACCCGCTCGATCCCTGGATTGAGCGGGTTTTGTCTGTTGCAGCACAGGGTGAGGGATGAGCGCCAAGAAATCGGCAGAACCGACACCCGAAGGCATCGCGCGTTTGACCCGTCAGCGTCTCGCCGCTGAAGAAGGCGCGCGGGCGATGGCGGATGCCGAACGGCGATCCATCGAACTTCGCAAGAACATGGCAAGGCTTCGCGAACTGCGCGAGGCCAAGGAAGCGGCCGACGCGACGGTTCGGGCCTCGCAGCCGGCGCCCGCGCCGAAGAAGCGCGCGAGGAAGCTGCCGCGATAGTTCAAGAGCGCCGAGAACATCTGGAAAGGCCGGTCACATGCAGAAGAGTGCGGGTCGTGCCTAGGATCAAGCCGGACGGCGGCGGCACCATCACGTTCTTTCTCGCGCTCGGCGCCGGGCGACAGATGTGCCGGCTCGCGACCAATTTTCAGACCCAGAAGCAGGCCTTCAGCTATCTCCAGAAGTACCGGACGGAGTTCGAGCGCATCGCGCGGGCGCGTCTGGCGTCAGGCGAGCTCGAAGACGGGGTCGTCGTCCTCTCGATGCTCTAAGCATGATCCGGACCCGGAGGGCCGCGTGAGCGCAAACTGCGCAGCGGTTTTCCGAGAACATCTGCCCAAACAACCGGAAGCGCGAGGACGATTGGTCCAAATATCATCGCGATTTAGGCGGCGTACTCATAGATCGTCGCTGATGTCCGCTTCGTCCCGACATCGACCGCCTCTGTGCAAGCCTAGTAAATGTCGCGATGGGCCATTGCCGACGTCGAAGCCTCTGGCTTCGGACATGCTTGGAAGGCCACCTTGGCCGCGCATTCCGAATGAGGCTCGAACGGATTGTCACTATCTCGAAAGCGACTTCTGCCGCTCCCGTTCAAATCAAATGGCGCGGAACTGACGCTGAGTAAATCTGGTCCGCTCGGCCTGGATGAGCTCACCTCCGTCAGACGAGGCACAACCTCGCTAACGGGCCAGAAGGCGACACACACACTCAAGTCGATCGTAGCCCCTTCATAAGCTTTGGCAGCATCCTTCCTGGTATTGAGCCGGACGGAGCGGCCCACAATCCTCAGCGCCCATTCGCCTGTAGAATGGCGCGGCATCCGGGTCGGCTTCGATCACTAGACGATCGGCACCCTCGCTTGTTGCTTGGTTGATCGCCCAAAGGAATAGGCTTCTCCCGACACCGCTACGCAGCGTGGTCGGTTCAACAAACAGCTTCAGCAAATCTGCTTCGCTTCCGATTACCTTGATTTGCGCAACGCCAACGATCTTGCCATCCTCTTCTGCAACCGCAATCGAGCTCGTTCGCAAGTCATCTGATTCAATGGTGAGTTCTCTGCGACACGCTTCCATGAAGGCGTCGTCGTAGCCCCATACGGCTTTCGACCGGAAGCACAATGCCGAGAGTGCTGGCAGCTCTTCGACTGTTGGTGCCCTGAGAATACGCGGCAAGCAGCTGGCTCCGATGGTGTCAGCTTACATAGTACTTCGAGAAACGGATGTCTCTTATGGGTCACAAGCGCCGCTTTTCCCGTCGTATCGATCCCGCTTAGGTCTGAAATGGTCTAAAAGCCGACGGCGCTTGAAGAGCAAAATGGCCAGCCTCAGCAACTGAGGAGGCCAATATGGCTGAACTGGAAGGCGCTCCCACAGTTTTATCCAAGCGGACTCCCTGAAATAGGTAGGGCGATCGCATATGGATTTCAGGAGGATTGTCCGCGGGCTTGCTCCGCCTCTCCCGCTTGCGGGAGAGGCCGACGCGCCCCGGGCGATGCGAAGCATCGTCCCGCGCGCGGCGGGTGAGGGTTCTCGCCACGCAGGGACGTCCTCCGCAATCCATTGGAATTCCGACGCGGAGAGACCCCAACCCCAACCCTTCCCGCAAGCGGGAGAGGGAGCCCAGCGCCGATGCCGCCGCATCGTACGGGCCATATGATTGCCCTGCAGGAATAGGGAAGATCATTGGCGCGAAGCGATCGAGATTGGCCTGAATGCGGGCGAGCGCCGGGTGCGGGCGGGTCAGTAGATCATCGGCTTGTGCCGCCAAGCGGTGCAAAACTGAATACAAACGCAACAGTCAAAAAGGCGCATTGTTGCTCCAGAGCTGAAAGCCGTACCTTTCCAGACATCCAGCATTCGCGGTCGGACGCCAATCGAGCCTATCGCCTACGATGCTCGTCCAGCCAGTCTTTTACCAGATCATAGCCTGGCCTGATTGCGACCTCGCCCAGTTCGTCTATCGTCAATGGTGGGCGAAGAAGATCTTGCAACACCAACATGTCAGCATAGAAACGAAGAGGCCTATCAAGTCCGCGTATGCGGGTGCAAGCAACGCCGTCGATAAACTCGCGAAGCAGCGACATGCAATCCGCATGCTTGGCCTCTTTCGAGATTGGTCGATCGACGATTGCTCGCCATTGATTGACCAGCTCGGAGTATGCTCGGACTGTTCGCGCTACGGCCATAGCATCCCTCCAAACAACCGGTTTTTTTGATGGCCGGATCCCAACCACGCCGATTGCATAACCGTAAAACATCAACCTGTCGCATAGCAGAACTTCATAATTTTACGCATCCGCGAAATCTGTTTTGGGTCAAGATGCGAAGAACTCACTTTCAGCAAATGTGGTCCGCTCTGACGCAATGATCGGACCTCCATCAGACGCGGCCCCACGTCGCTGACGGGCCAACAGGCGACATCGCAGGTTGACGTAGCACGAAATAGGCCGCCAAGATGAGCTGGCCCGAATTGGACCTAGCATGCCTGTCGGAATTTTCGTTGTCGTCGCCGCACTGTGGCTGTGCTTGGTCGGCTATGCCCAGTATCAATGCGCACTCCCAAGCTGTCACGGCGATGGGACCATCGCTTGGTATCTACCGCTATTCACGTCGCCTATCGGCGGGTTTGCTGTGCTTGGCCTAATCCTCATGGCGGCTGTGCGGCTCTTTCGTCGATGAAACAGGGCCCTTTGCGCGCCCGTGCGAACGTCAGCAACGGGTTAGAAATCGGTCTTGTCATAGCTCGAATTGGACACAAGTACGGCTCCAATCGTCTAGAAGCGGACGCGCGAAGGGCTCCGGGCTGAAAAATGGCCAACCTCACTAGCTGAGGAGGTCAACATGACCGTCACCCCAAGCACCATCCCCGCCGTCTCGAAGCACGTTCCTTGGAATAAGGGGAAGATCGTCGGCGCAAAGCCGCCGCCGGCTCAACCACCAGCATAAGCCAGGCAACCCCGGGCCGCAGATGCGCGTCCAATCCGCGCTGGCTCGCCGAACGGCTTGCGTCACAAGCTGACGGTTGGCAGGCAGCGGCAAGGTCAGCTAAGGGCCACAAGCGGAAGTGAACGCAAAAGAGGCGGCCCTGAACACGCCCTTTGTTCCGGGGACCAACTCTGATTGGTCATCCAAGAACAGAACGCCATCGAGACACCTCCAGCAGCGGCGATCGAAAGCAGATGGCTTTGGGAAGAGAAGCCCGCCAGAGACGATCCAACAACGCCGGACGCTGTAACGAGAGGGAGCTGCCAGCGCCGCCCTTCCAGAGAGTAATCGACAACCGCACTTGGAAACGCAACCAAAACACTCAAGAACGGAAGCCCAACCAACCAACCAAAGGCACTCGTCGACCCAAACAGAAAGTCGAGCACGCCGCCCATAAGCAGCGGCCCGACTATGAGAAACGTAAAAATGCGTTTCATTACGTCACTGCCTCGCAAGAAAGGCGATCCGTTCGGAGCGTGGTGGCTCGTATAACCGGGTTGTGTTAACGCGGCACGAAGCCGAATCCGACAAACGTCTGCAACGGGTCACAAGCGGGCTTGCCGGCAATCGTCCTCCCTCGTCCGCTTGGGGTCGGAAAGCCGACCGCGGGGCGCTCAAGACGAAGGCAGTTAAGGGCCATTTCCGGAAATCGCCGAGCGGGCATGCAGTGGGCAGCGTGAGCTATTGCAGGTCCTTCAACCATAGAAGCGCGCCTGCGCCGACGATCCAACAGCAAGCGAAGGCCACAATCTCGGACAACCTGAGTGCCGCCACGACTGACCTAGAGTCCAAATCAGAAAGTCCGGATTCCCGTGCCCTCTTTCTAATACGTGAAGTGAATCGCAGGCCCGTCGCTACAGGCGGCAATCAGCGCGATCTTCAAATCGCGGTTCTCACCGGTGAATGTGATCGTGGCCAACATGACACTGTGATCCATCCCGTCAATATAAGCAACCGATGCAGTTTTGGCCGTTGTTGACCTGAAATTGGGTTACTGAATTCTAAGAACTTCAGACGGGGAGGAGGCGGGCCGTCCGGACCATCGAGTGTCCGCTCCGGGTCATTTCGACGGTTTCAGCGGAGATTGCCGGCTGGCTGACGTCCGCTTCTATCGCTGTAAGCGTCCGACCAGGGCTGCCCGGAAGCGTTGCGTCTGCAGCCCCTGCGGATCGATCTCGGCGGCCGTTTGCTTCGCCACCCTCAATCCCTCTTCGTCAACGGAGAGGGCTCGTCCGTCTCTGATGCCGAAGTCATAATGCGGCACCGGCATTCCCTTATCTGGGGTGACTTCGCTGGGCGGCCTCGCGCGCGAGCCGCTCCGCCTTCAGGCGTTCGCGATTTTCCTGCAGGGATTGCTGCGCCTTCGCATAGTCGGTCATCGGCTTCTTCGGTTCGACCGGCTTGAATGCCCTGTTGGCCTCCCGCAGAGCCCGGGACCCGTGATCTTTCATCGTCTTGACCTCGATTGGATGGATGGCGCGGTCTCGAAACGCGCCGGACCCGGCGTTTCCCGTTCGCGGACCGGCGGCGAAGGATTGTCGCTGCCGGATGGCGCCTTGCGATTCCACGGGCGCGCCGATGCAGGGAACAACGGGGGCGTATCCCGTCCGTTCCTTGGAGGCGACCTTAATTCGGCAATCGATCGTTCTGCCGGGGATCGCAGTGTCACCTTATCCGGCGCCAGCCAAAGAGGACGCGCAACCGCCGCCGCGGGTCCGGTGCCGTGTGAGACAGGACAACTCGCTTCTTTGGATGAGGACATAATACCCCTGTTTTGCCCGACGCGTCAACCGAATTTCGCCAAATTCGAAGTTCGTTTTGCGAACAAGAGGTTGGCTACTGTGCATGGGGTTGTTTTTCAGCTTTTTGGTTTGGACCCGCGACCGCACGGCTCTTTCCATGCAAAAAGGCCGCCCCGAGGGCGGCCCTTTCGTCTTGCTCGATGTGTGCCGCTTACTCGGCGGCCTGCTTCTGCGGCGGGTCGAGCGCGCCGGACTTGTGGATCTCGGCGACCTGGTGGTCGCTGAAGCCGAGCACCGAGCGCAGGATCTCGTCGGTGTGCTCGCCGAGCAGCGGGGAGCGCTGCACGTCGGCCGGTGAGTCCGACAGCTTGATCGGGTTGCCGACCGAGACGTACTTGCCGCGGGTGGGGTGGTCCACCTCGACCACGGTGCCGGTCGCGCGCAGCGACTGGTCTTCCGCGATCTCCTTCATCGACAGGATCGGGCCGCAGGGGATGTCGTCCTTGTTGAGGATCTCCATCGCCTCGAACTTTGTTTTGGTCATCGTCCACTGCTCGATGCGGGCGAAGATCTCGTTGAGGCGCGGCAGGCGGGCCACCGGCTTGGCGTAGTTCGGGTCGGTCTTCCAGGTCGGCTCGCCGATCACGTCGCAGATCTTCTCCCAGACCGGGGCCTGGGTGATGAAGTAGATGTAGGCGTTGGGATCGGTCTCCCAGCCCTTGCACTTCAGGATGCGGCCGGGCTGGCCGCCGCCCGAGTCGTTACCGGCGCGCGGCACGGCATCGCCGAACGGAATGCCTTCGCCGAACTGGCTGTACTCCTTGAGCGGCCCGTGGGCGAGGCGCTGCTGGTCGCGCAGCTTGACGCGGCAGAGGTTGAGCACGCCGTCCTGCATCGCGGCGGTGACGCGCTGGCCCTTGCCGGAGTGCGTGCGCTGATAGAGCGCGGTGACGATGCCGAGCGCCAGATGCAGGCCGGTGCCGGAATCGCCGATCTGCGCGCCGGTGACGAGCGGCAGGCCGTCGCGGAAGCCGGTGGTCGAGGCGGCGCCGCCGGTGCACTGCGCGACGTTCTCATAGACCTTGCAGTCTTCGTAGGGCCCGGGGCCAAAGCCCTTGATCGAGGCGACGATCATCTTCGGGTTGATCGCCTGGATCTTCTCCCAGGGGAAGCCCATGCGGTCGAGCACGCCGGGGCCGAAATTCTCGACCAGCACGTCGCACTTCTTGATCAGCTCGGTGAGGACTTCCTTGCCCTTGGGGTTCTTGGTGTCGAGCGTGATCGAGCGCTTGTTGTGGTTGAGCATGGTGAAATACAGGCTGTCCACGTTCGGGATGTCCTGCAGCTGGCCGCGGGTGATATCACCCACGCCCGGGCGTTCCACCTTGATCACGTCGGCGCCGAACCAGGCGAGCAGCTGCGTGCAGGTCGGTCCGGACTGGACGTGGGTGAAATCGAGAATGCGAACGCCCTCGAGCGCTTTGGTCATCGTGTTGCTCCGTACTCAGTGTCTGCCCCTGCCAACCGCAGGGAATTAGGGTTGAGGGGGGACTTACTTCTTCTTCTGCAGAACGCTCTGCGGATTGAGGTTGCCGATGCGGCCGCTCTCCGAGCCCGCGGCCGGATCGATCACCGCGTTGATCAGCGTCGGCTTGCCTGAAGCCATCGCCTCGTTGACGGCGCGCTTGAGCTCGTCCGGCGAGGTCGCATTCACGCCGACGCCGCCAAAGGCTTCCATCATCTTGTCGTAGCGCGCGCCCTTGACGAACACGGTCGTCGCCGGATCGGCGTTGACGCTGTTGACGTCGGTGCCGCGATAGATGCCGTCATTGTTGAAGATGATGACGCAGATCGGCAGGTTGTAGCGGCAGATGGTCTCGACCTCCATGCCGGAGAAGCCGAACGCCGAGTCGCCTTCCACCGCGAGCACGGGGTGGCCGGTCTCGAGCGCAGCCGCGATCGCCTGGCCCATGCCGATGCCCATCACGCCCCAGGTGCCGACGTCGAGACGCTTGCGCGGGCGGTACATGTCGATGACGCCGCGGGCGAGGTCGAGCGTGTTGGCGCCCTCGTTGACAAGGATCGCCTCGGGATGATCCTTGATGACGTTCTTCAGCACGCCGAGCGCGCCGTGATAGTCCATCGGCGACTTGTTGTTCATCAGCTTCGGCGCCATCTTGGCGACGTTCTCTTCGCGCTTGGACGAGATCGCCTTGGTCCATTCGGCGGGCGGGGCAGCCCAGCTCGATCCCATCGCCTGGTTGAAGGCGGAGACGACCGAACCGATGTCGCCGACCACGGGCGCGACGATCTCGACGTTGGAGTCCATCTCGCGCGGCTCGATGTCGACCTGGATGAACTTCTTCGGCGTCTCGCCCCAGCTCTTGCCCTTGCCGTGCGAGAGCAGCCAGTTCAGCCGCGCGCCGATCAGCAAGACGACGTCGGAGTCCTTCAGCACGGTCGAACGTGCCGCGCCGGCGCATTGCGGATGCGTGTCGGGCAGCAGGCCCTTGGCCATGCTCATCGGCAGGAACGGCACGCCGCTCTTCTCGACGAAGCTCTTGATCTCCTCGTCGGCCTGCGCATAGGCCGCGCCCTTGCCGAGAATGATCAGCGGACGCTTTGCGCTCTTGAGCACGTCGAGCGCACGCTTGACCGAAGCGGGCGAGGGGAGCTGCGCGGGAGCTGCGTCGATCACCTTGACCAGCGATTTCCGGCCGGCGTCGGCGTTCATCACCTGGCCAAACAGTTTTGCCGGCAGATCGAGATAGACGCCGCCCGGACGGCCCGAGACCGCAGCGCGGATGGCGCGGGCGAAACCGATGCCGATGTCCTGGGCGTGCAGCACGCGATAGGCCGCCTTGCACAGCGGCTTTGCGATCGCGAGCTGGTCCATTTCCTCGTAGTCGCCCTGCTGGAGGTCGACGATCTCGCGCTCGGAGGAGCCTGAGACCAGGATCATCGGATAGCAGTTGGTGGTGGCGTGGGCGAGCGCGGTGAGACCGTTGAGGAAGCCGGGCGCCGAGACCGTGAGGCAGACGCCGGGCTTCTTGGTGAGATAGCCGGCGATGCCTGCGGCATAGCCGGCGTTCTGCTCGTGGCGGAAGGAGATCACGCGAATACCGGCGGCCTGCGCCATGCGGCCCAAATCCGTGATCGGGATGCCCGGCACATTATAGATGGTGTTGATGCCGTTCAGCTTGAGCGCGTCGATGACGAGATGAAAACCATCCGTCAGTTCCTGCTCGGTGCCCGGTGCCTCGGACTTGGTCGCGGTATTCAGCATGGGCCTTGTCTCCCTGGTCTCAAGTAGCGGGGCGAGTTTCTCGCCCTTCTGGTGAACGTTGCTAGGTGAAGAGTTATGTGAACAGTTCCTGGCCGTGCGCTTCGACGTAAGCGGCAAGGCCAAGGGTGTGATCGCGGGCGCGCTTCTCGGCGAGCTCGGTGTCGCGCGCCTCCAGCGCTTCGATCATGGCGAGATGCTCGGGCAGCGAGGTCGCGGTGCGGTCCTTGCGTCCGATGGTGAGCTGGCGGTAGCCGCGCACGTGCAGCAACAGGTCGTTGGTGAGGTCGACCAGAACAGGAGATTCCGACAACGAGATCAGCGCCTGGTGGAAGGCGATATTGGCGCGCGAATATTCCTCGACATGATCCTCGGGCAGACGGTCCTTGCCAAAATCCTTGAAGTAGTCGCGCAGCGCCGTGATGTCTTTCTTGCGCGCGGTGGTGGTGATGAGCCGGGCCGCCATGCTCTCCAGCGCCGCCCAGGCGCGGATCATGTCGACGATCTCGCTCTTGGTCCTTCGCACCACCATGATGCCGCGGCGCGGCACGGTCTTGACGAAACCATCCTGCTCCAGCATCGCGATGGCTTCGCGGATCGGGGTGCGGCTGACACCCAGGCGCTCGGACAACGCGCGCTCGTCGAGCATCACCGGCTCGGGCGTCGAATAGATGTCCATCTTGAGGATGGCTTCCTTCAAGGCGTCATACGCCTTGTTCTTGAAGCTGCTCTCCGGGGCAATACGAACGATTGCGATGTCTGCCTCGGCCATGTTCGGCAACGCCTTGGTTGGTTTCCGTAATGACACGACGAATCTCCTCCAGTGGGAGTCGTCTTTTACAGGATTATTGACGGGAAAGTTTTTGGCATACCACATGCCAGAATGTCAAGCTGGCTATTTTTTTGCGGCGTTCTAAGTGACCTGGCGGCTTGACAAGTTGGCTTCTGGCATACCAAATGCCATCGCCAGCCATTTTTGATCCAAGACGGCGGAGTAATGTCGGCTTTATGCCACTCCGTTCCGCCGCATGGAACAGAGCGCGGCGAATGGCAAGCATCACCGGCAGCCGCTAACCACGCGCGCGCTTTGCAAAGAACGAACTGAGGTCAAGGGAGAAGCCACATGTCCAATTCCAAAGATGCCGTCCGCAAGGTGCTTGACCAGGTCAAGGCGGACAACCGCACCAGCCTGACGGCGCCGGAAGGCAAGCTGGTCTGCGACGCCTACGGCATTCCGGTGCCGAAGGAGGGCGTGGCGAAGTCGGCCGGCGAGGCCGGCAAGATGGCCTCCTCGATGGGCTTCCCGGTGGTGATGAAGATCGTCTCGCCGGACATTCTCCACAAGACCGAAGCCGGCGGCGTCATCGTCGGCCTCAAGACGGCCGAGGACGCCGAGAAGGCTTACGAGACCATCCTCTCCAACGCCAAGAAATATAAGTCCGATGCCAAGATCGAGGGCGTCCAGGTGCAGCAGATGCTGGCCGGCGGCACCGAAGTCATCGTCGGCTCGATCACCGACGGCTCGTTCGGCAAGCTGGTCGCCTTCGGCCTCGGCGGCGTCCTGGTCGAAGTGCTGAAGGACATCACCTTCCGCCTCGCGCCCGCGACCAAGGAGGATGCGCTCTCGATGCTCGACGGCATCCAGGCGCATGAGATCCTGAAGGGTGTGCGCGGCGGCGAGCCGGTGAACCGCAACGCTCTCGCCGACGTCATCGTCAAGGTCTCGCAGCTCGTCACCGACTTCCCTGAAATCGTCGAGCTCGACCTCAACCCGGTGTTCGCGACCGCCAAGGACGCGATTGCGGCGGACGTCCGCATCGTCGTCGACTTCGCCTATGTGCCGAAGCCGAAGCCGCGTCCGACCGAAGAGATCGTCGCGGCGATGAACCGCATCATGCAGCCGAAGGCGGTCGCCGTGGTCGGCGCCTCCGCCGAGGACGGCAAGATCGGCAATTCCGTGATGAAGAACCTCATCAACGGCGGCTACAAGGGCGAGATCTATCCGATCCATCCCAAGGCTGCCGAGATCCTTGGCTACAAGGCCTACAAGAGCGTCAAGGACGTGCCTGGAGTGATCGACACGGCCGTATTCGCGATCCCCGCGAAGTTCGTGGCGGCGGCGCTCACCGAATGCGGCGAGAAGAAGATTCCGGGCGCGGTGCTGATTCCATCGGGCTTTGCGGAGGCCGGCGCGCCGGAGCTGCAGGCCGAAATCGTCGAGGTCGGCAAGAAGTACGACATCCGCCTGATGGGGCCGAACATCTACGGCTTCTACTATACGCCCGCCAATCTCTGCGCGACCTTCTGCACGGCCTATGACGTGAAGGGCCACGCGGCGCTTTCGTCGCAGTCGGGCGGCATCGGCATGGCCATCATCGGCTTCTCACGCTCGGCGAAAATGGGCGTGTCGGCGATCGTCGGCCTCGGCAACAAGTCGGACATCGACGAGGACGATCTGCTCGCCTTCTTCGAGCAGGACCCGAACACCAATCTGATCGCGCAGCACTGCGAGGACCTCAAGGACGGCCGCGCCTTTGCGGAAGCCGCCAAGCGCGTCTCCAAGAAGAAGCCCGTCGTCGTGCTCAAGGCCGGCCGCACCTCGGCTGGCGCGAAGGCGGCATCCTCGCACACGGGCGCACTCGCCGGTAACGACCGCATCTACGAGGACGTGTTCAAGCAGTCAGGCGTGATCCGCGCGCGCTCGCTGCGGCAGCTGCTCGAATTCGCCCGCGGCGTGCCGGTGCTGCCGACGCCGAAAGGCGAGAACGTCCTGATCATCACCGGTGCCGGCGGCTCGGGGGTGCTGCTGTCGGACTCCTGCGTCGACAACGGTCTGTCGCTGATGTCGATGCCGCCGGATCTTGACGCGGCCTTCCGCAAGTTCATCCCGCCGTTCGGTGCGGCCGGAAATCCTGTGGATATCACCGGCGGCGAGCCCCCGATCACCTATGTCAACACGGTCAAGCTCGGCCTGTCAGATGAGCGCATCCACGCGCTGATCCTCGGTTACTGGCACACCATCGTCACCCCGCCGATGGTGTTCGCCCGCAACATGGTCGAGGTGAAAAAGGAGATGGAGGCCAAGGGCTTTGTGAAGCCGATGGTCGCCTCGCTCGCCGGCGACGTCGAGGTCGAGGAAGCCGCCGAATATCTCTATCAGAACGGCATCCCGGCCTATGCCTACTCGACCGAGCTGCCGGTCGAGGTGCTCGGCGCCAAGTACAAGTGGGCGCGCGGGGCAGGGCTGCTCTGACGCTGCCTTCGCCTCTCCCCGCTTGCGGGGAGAGGCGAATGCGATCGGAGATCGAATTCGGGTGAGGGGGACTCTCCAGGAGTCCAATTCTCACCGTGTTCGTGGAGATAGCCCCTCACCCCGACCCTCTCCCCGTAAGAACGGGGCGAGGGAGAAGAGGCGGTTCGCGTCTTGTCTGATGGGCAAATGCAGGTCGCGATGAGCAAGAACGTGATCCGGCACAAATCGCTTGAACCTCGGTCGCCATCGGAGGCCGAGCACGAGGCGCGTGACGGCGGCGTGCAGTCCGTCGATCGCGCGCTGTCAATCCTCGAAACCCTGGCCGAGGACGACGAAGGCTATCGCCTCAGCGATCTCGCAATCCGCACCGGCCTGTCGGCATCGACCGTGCATCGCCTGCTGGCGACGCTGGAAAGCCGCCGCTTCGTGCAGTTCGACCGCGCTGAATCCAAATGGCATGTCGGCGTGCGCAGCTTCACGGTCGGGGCGAGCTTCGCCCGGCGCCGCAATTTCTCCACCCAAGCGATTCCATACCTCCGAAAGCTGCGCGATCTCACCCGTGAGACCGCCAACCTCGCCGTCGTGGACGACGAATTCATCATCGTCCTGACCCGCATGGAGAGCCGCGAGATCATGCGCTCTCTGACCCAGGTCGGCGGGCGCGTCCCCATGGTGACGTCGGGTGTCGGCAAGGCGGTGCTCGCGACCTATTCCGACGAGGACGTCGGCGCCGTGATCCGCCATCACGGCATGCCCCGCCTGACCGAGAAGTCGATCGTGCGGCCGAGCGACCTGTTCAAGGAGCTCGAAAAGATCCGCAAGCAAGGTTTCGCGCTCGACGACGAGGAGGCCTGCATGGGCCTGCGCTGTATTGCCGCAGTCGTCTACAACGACTGTGCCGAGCCGCTTGCGGCGATTTCGGTTTCGGGTATGACCAGCCGCCTGACCAACGACAGATTGACGGAAATCGGGCAGATCGTGCGCGAAGTGGCCGGCGAGCTGACGCTCGCGCTTGGCGGGGTGATGCCGAAGCCCGGCTGACTGGGAATCCGGGCTCCGTCGCTGGACAGCATCAGCCGTTTTGGTTGATATGCGACCAAACGACGACAATGCGGCACCCGATCAACACGTCCGCACGAGCCTGGAGACCGTCCCCATGTTTCAATTTCCTGCGCGCCTTGCCGGCGCAGCCGTCGCGCTGACTCTTGCGGCGGCGACGCCAGCCTTTGCCCAGCAGCTCGAACTCAAGCTGATGGCACCGGCGGCCCCGGGCGGCGGCTGGGACCAGACCGCGCGCTCGATGCAGCAGGCGCTGGTCGCCTCGGGCGTGGCGCGCAGCGTGCAGGTCACCAACGTTCCCGGCGCCGGCGGCAGCGTCGGCATCGCCCAGTTCGTCAACGGCGCCAAGGGCGACGGCAACCAGTTGATGGTCAACGGCTTCGTCATGGTGGGCGCGCTCGCCATGAACAAGTCGCCTGTCACGCTCGAGCAGGTGACGCCGATCGCGCGCCTCACTGAGGAAATCCAGGTGATCGTGGTGCCGGCGAATTCGCCGATCAAGACCGCGCAGGATCTGGCCACCGCGGTGAAGACCGATATCGCCAAGGTGACCTTTGCCGGCGGCTCGGCCGGCGGCGTCGATCATGTGATGGCGGCGTTGTTCGCCGCCGCCGTCGGCGCCGACGCCAAGAAGATCAACTACATCCCGTTCTCCGGAGGCGGCGAGTCGCTCGCCGCGATCCTCGGCGGCAAGGTCACCGCGGGCATTTCGGGACTGAGTGAATATGAAGGGCAAATCAAGTCCGGCAAGCTGCGCGCGATCGGCGTGACCTCCGAGCAGCGCATCGCAGGCAGCGACATCCCGACCTTCAAGGAACAGGGCATCGACCTGGTCATCGCCAATTGGCGTTCGGTGGTCGCGCCTCCCGGCATCACGCCGGAGCAGAAAAAGACGCTGAGCGATGCGGTCGAGAAGATGGTGAAGTCGGACGCCTGGAAGGAGATCCTTAAGCAGAAGGGTTGGGAGGATGCCTATCTCGGCGGCGACGCCTTTGCAGACTTCCTGAAGAAGGAAATTGTGCGCGTCACCGACGTCCTGAAATCGGTCGGTCTGGTCAAGTCATGACCTCAGGCGATCCCGTCCAGCCGCCGCGGCGCGTCGATCGCGCCGGTATCGTCATCGCCGCATTGCTCACAGCTCTCGCCGCAGTGCTGGTCTGGGACGCGCACGGCCTGCCATCCACCGCGATGTACGGGATGGGGCCGGAGGCGATGCCGGTCGTGGTCGCCAGCGGCCTTGCGCTGCTCGCGATCGGCAATTTCATCGATGCGCTGCGCGGCAATCTGCCGGCGCGGGAGAGCGCCGATCCCGTGCCCGTGGTTTTGATCCTCATCGGCCTCGCGCTGCTGATCGCCATCATTGGCTTCGGCGGCGGCTTTATCCTGGCGACGTCGGCACTGTTCGTTACCACCTCGGCCGCCTTCGGGCGCCGTGCCATCCTCATCGACAGCGTCATCGCTCTCGTGATGTCGACCCTCATCTATCTCGCGTTCGACCGCCTGTTGACGCTGAGCCTTCCGAGCGGCCCGCTGGAGCGACTGCTGTGATGGACACTTTTGCGGCGCTGGCGCATGGCATGGTCGTCGCCATCCAGCCCATGAACCTGCTCTATGCGCTGATCGGCGTGTTCCTCGGCACGGCCGTAGGCGTGCTGCCCGGCATCGGCCCCGCGCTGACGGTCGCACTGTTGTTGCCGGTGACCTACAAGCTCGACCCCGGCGGCTCTCTGATCATGTTCGCCGGCATCTATTACGGCGGTATGTATGGTGGCTCGACCACCGCGATCCTCATCAACACGCCCGGCGAAAGCGCCTCGATGGCGACCGCGCTCGAAGGCAACAAGATGGCCAAGGCCGGCCGCGGCGGCCCGGCGCTGGCGACCTCCGCGATTGGCTCCTTCGTTGCCGGCACCATCGCCACCATCGGGCTCGCGTTTCTCGCGCCATGGCTGGTCGATTTCGCCGTACGCTTCGGCCCTGAGGACTACTTCGCGCTGATGTGCGTCGCCTTCGTCACGGTGTCCGCGACCTTCGGCGATTCCCCAGTCCGCGGCCTCACCAGCCTGTTCATCGGCCTGACGCTCGGCCTCATCGGCATCGACAAGCTGACGGGGCAGGCGCGGCTTGCGTTCGGCGTGCCTGAATTGCTCGATGGCGTCGAGGTGACGACGCTGGCTGTCGGCCTGTTCGCGCTGGGCGAAGCGCTCTACGTCGCCTCGCGCCGTCACCACGCCGAGGAGAAGCTCGAGCCCGTGCGCGGCTCGCTTTGGATGACGAAGGAAGACTGGAAGCGCTCGTGGAAGCCGTGGCTGCGCGGCACCATGTTCGGCTTCCCGATCGGCGCGCTACCGGCGGGTGGGGCGGAGATCCCGACCTTTCTGTCCTATTCAACCGAGAAGCGGCTCACAAGGCACCCCGAGGAATTCGGTAAGGGCGCGATCGAAGGTGTGGCCGGGCCGGAAGCTGCCAACAACGCTTCCGCTGCCGGCACGCTGGTGCCGCTCTTGACGCTGGGGCTGCCGACGTCGGCGACCGCCGCAATGATGCTGGCGGGCTTCCAGCAATATGGCCTCAACCCGGGGCCGCTGCTGTTTGCCGAGCGGCCAGACCTGGTGTGGGGTCTGATCGCCAGTCTTTTTATCGCCAATTGCATGCTGCTGGTGCTGAACCTGCCGCTGGTCGGCCTCTGGGTGCGGCTGCTCGCGATCCCGCAGCCCTGGCTCTATGCCGGCATTCTCGTCTTCGCGACCATGGGCACCGTCGCGGCCAAGCCGTCGGTGATCGAATTGTCGATGCTGGCCGGCTTCGGGGTGCTCGGCTTTTTGATGCGCCGGTTCGATTTTCCGATCGCGCCGGTCGTTGTTGGCCTGATCCTCGGCCCGATCGCCGAGAGCCAGCTGCGCCGCGCGCTCGCGATCAGCCTTGGCGATCCCATGACCCTGGTGCAGAGCCCGATCTCGGCGACGCTGCTTGGCATCGCGTTGATCGCGCTGCTGGCACCCTTTGTGCTCAAGGGGCTCGGGCGGTTCAAGGCGAACGAGGATTAACGCGCAATGCGGCGCGCCTGCCCACTACGTAAGCAGAGGCGCCGTTTTATTTGAGTTGCCCCGCCGGCCTGCGGGCGCAATCATCGCTGGGCTGTCCCATCTTCGCGAGAGCCCCATGCCCAAGCTCAGCCGTTTTGCCGTCGCACCGCTGCACAGCATGACGCGGCGCCTTGCCGATGTTGCCTCGGCGCGCGCCGCGCCCGATCTCGTCGTCACGGGCGCGCGGGTGCTCTCCACCTATTCGGAGCGCATCCGTCCCGGTCGCGAGGTCTGGAGCACTGGCGGCCGCATCGCGGCGGTGAAACCGGCAGGCACTGCAAAGAAGGCCTGGAGCGAGGTCGCCATTTACGACGCGGCCGGCGGCATCATCGCGCCGGGGCTGGTCGATCCGCACATCCACATCGAATCCTCGATGGTGACAGCCTGCGCCTATGCCGAGGCCGCGCTGCTCAATGGTACCACCACGATCTTCTGCGACAGTCACGAGATCGGCAACGTCATGGACGTCGCAGGCGTCGAGGCGATGCTGGAAGATGCGCGCGAGGCGCCGCTCTCGATCTTTTTGACGGTGCCGAGCACCGTGCCGGCGACCTCGGCCGACCTCGAGACCGCAGGCGGCGA
Organism: Bradyrhizobium diazoefficiens; assembly: GCF_016616235.1. Lineage (NCBI taxonomy): Bacteria > Pseudomonadati > Pseudomonadota > Alphaproteobacteria > Hyphomicrobiales > Nitrobacteraceae > Bradyrhizobium > Bradyrhizobium diazoefficiens. Next base: position 5,343,427 of record NZ_CP067100.1, on the reverse strand, counting down.
TCTCACGCCGGACAAGATCGCCGGCCTGTTCGATCGCTGGCCCGAAGCGGTCGCGCTCGGCGAGAAGATGGATTTTGTGCCGGTAGCGATGGGCGACGAGCGTAGCCACGCCATTCTTGCCGCCGCACTGAAGCGCGGTCGTCCGGTGTCCGGCCATGTTTATGGCCGCGAATTCGTCGCGGCCTACGCGGCGAGCGGCGTCACCGACACCCATGAAGCGATCGACCGCGACATTGCCGACGACCTGCTCGATGCCGGCGTTTGGGTGTTTTTGCGCGGCGGCCCGCCGACCACGCCCTGGCATTCGCTGCCGCAGGCGATCCGGACGATCACCGAGCTCGGAGCCTCGCACAAGCGTGCGGCCGTCTGCACCGACGATCGCGATGCCGACGATTTGCTGCTGTTCGGACTCGACTGGGTGGTGCGCGAAGCCGTGAAAGCGGGGATGGCGCCGGAGCAGGCCTGGTCGATGGGCTCGCTGCATGGCGCCACGCGGTTCGGCATGGAGGGTGACATCGGCGGGCTCGGCGGCGGCCGCCGCGCCGATCTCGTGCTGATGGACGACCAGCTGAAGCCGCAATGCACCTGGTATGGCGGCGAGCTTGTCGTCGAGAACCGCAAGATCACGCCGCTTCTCGATCAGGCGCTGTCGCAGCGCTATCAATATCCGAAGGCGGCTTATGCGACAGTCAAATTGCCGGAGAAGATGAAGTTGACGCCGGAGCTGCCGGCGAAGGCCTGCACCGTCAATGCCATCAAGACCGCGCTGCCCGGCATCACGCTGATCCACGAGAAAGTTGCGATCGAGCCGGCCAACGACTGGCCGTCGCTGTTCGCGCGCTACGGCCTCTGCTTCGTCGCGGTGGTCGAGCGCCACGGCAAGTCGTCCGGCAACGTCGCCCATGGCCTGCTCAAGAATTTCGGTCTCAAACGCGGGGCGGTGGCCTCCAGCGTCGGCCACGACAGCCACAACATCATCGTGGCCGGAACAAATGAACCGGACATGCAAGTCGCGATCTCTGCCATCAAGGAAAAGCAGGGCGGCGTCTGCGTTGTCGCCGACGGCAAGGTGAGGGCGCTGGTGCCGCTACCGATCGCGGGCCTCTTGTCCGACAAACGCGTCACTGAAGTAGCCGAAGAGGTTAAGGCCCTGAAGAAAGAGTGGACCGAAGCCGGTTGCACCATCCCCTACATGGGTTTCAATTTGATTCCGCTATCGGTCATTCCGGAAATCCGGATCACCGACAAGGGCCTCGTGCTGGTGCCGCAGATGGAGCTGGCGCCGTTGTTTGAGTGATTTCTTTCATGCGTCTATCAACATAACTGCTTGAGAAATCCGGGATTTTTCCCCGGCTGCCGCATCGTGGAAAATAAAATCGATCTCGTTGAGATCGGCTTCTGCACACCCGATGATCTCGCTCGCTGACTTAAGCCAAAGCGAGGTCCGATATGGCGAAGATGCGAGCAATCGATGCGGCCGTGCGTATCCTGGAGAAGGAAGGCATCTCGACGGCCTTCGGTGTTCCCGGGGCCGCGATCAATCCGCTTTACTCGGCGCTGAAGAAGCGGGGGTCGATCCGACACATCCTCGCGCGCCACGTCGAGGGCGCCTCGCACATGGCGGAGGGCTATACGCGGGCCAAGACCGGCAATATCGGCGTCTGCATCGGCACCTCCGGGCCGGCCGGCACCGATATGATCACCGGGCTCTATTCGGCGATCGCCGATTCCATTCCGATCCTCTGCATCACCGGGCAGGCGCCGCGCGCTCGGCTCTACAAGGAGGATTTCCAGGCCGTCGACATCGAGTCGATCGCCAAGCCGGTGACGAAGTGGGCGGTGACGGTGCGCGAGCCGGCGCTGGTGCCGCGCGTGTTCAGCCAGGCCTTCCACGTCATGCGCTCGGGCCGGCCGGGGCCGGTGCTGATCGACATGCCGCTCGACGTGCAACTCGCCGAGATCGAGTTCGATGACGAGACCTATGAGCCGCTGCCGGTCTACAAGCCGGCCGCGACCCGCAAGCAGGTCGAGAAGGCGCTGGAGATGCTCAATGCCGCCGAGCGCCCGCTGATCGTCGCGGGCGGCGGCATCATCAATGCCGATGCTTCCGATCTGCTGGTGGAGTTCGCCGAGATCGCGAATGTGCCCGTCGTCCCGACGCTGATGGGATGGGGCGCGATCCCCGACGACCACGTGCTGATGGCCGGCATGGTCGGCCTCCAGACTAGCCACCGCTATGGCAACGCCACGCTGCTGGAATCCGACTTCGTGCTCGGCATCGGCAACCGCTGGGCCAACCGCCACACCGGCTCAGTCGAGACCTACACCAAGGGCCGCACCTTCGTGCATGTTGACATCGAGCCGACCCAGATCGGGCGCGTGTTCAATCCCGACCTTGGCATCGTCTCGGACGCCAAGGCCGCGCTCGAACTCTTCGTCACCGTCGCCAGGGAGTGGCGCCGGTCAGGCAGGCTTCGCGAGCGCCAGGCGTGGCCCGCGTCTTGCCGCGATCGCAAGAAGACGATGCTGCGCAAAAGCCATTTCGACAACGTCCCGATCAAGCCGCAGCGCGTCTATGAGGAGATGAACAAGGCGTTCGGCCGCGACACCACCTATGTCACCGTGATCGGCCTGTCGCAGATCGCCGGCGCCCAGTTCCTGGGCGTCTACAAGCCGCGCAACTGGATCAATGCCGGGCAGGCGGGCCCGCTCGGCTGGACCCTGCCGGCGGCGCTCGGCGTACGCGCGGCGTGCCCGGATCGCGAGATCGTCGCGCTGTCGGGCGACTACGACTTCCAGTTCCTGATCGAGGAGCTCGCGGTCGGGGCGCAGTTCAATCTGCCCTACATCCACATCGTCGTGAACAATTCCTATCTCGGCCTGATCCGCCAGGCCCAGCGCGGCTTTGATATGGACTATCAGGTCCAGCTCTCGTTCGAGAACATCAACGCGCCCGAGCTCGGTGGCTACGGCGTCGACCATGTGGCGGTGGCCGAAGGCCTCGGCTGCAAGGCGATCCGCGTCACCGATCCCAAAGATGCGCAGGCGGCATTCGCCACCGCGCGCGAGCTGATGGCCAAGCATCGCGTGCCCGTGGTGGTCGAGTTCATCCTCGAACGCGTCACCAACATCGCGATGGGGACCGAGATCGACAACATCGTCGAGTTCGAGGAGGTGCTGGACCTGCCGCTGGACGAGGTCGGGACCGTCAGGCCCGGCGTGCTGCAGCCGGCGGAATAGGGGAGAGCATCATGCCGAAATTTGCCGCCAACCTCACCATGCTCTTCAACGAGATGCCGTTCACCGACCGCTTCGCTGCGGCGAAGGCGGCAGGCTTTGCCGGGGTCGAGTATCTCTTTCCCTATGATTTCGAGAAGGCGCAGCTGCGCGAGCAGCTCGAGGCTCATGGCCTGACCCAGGTGCTGCACAATCTGCCCGCAGGCAACTGGGCCGGCGGCGAGCGTGGCATTGCGATCCTGCCCGATCGCGTTGCCGAATTCCGCGATGGCGTGTTCCGCGCCATCGACTATGCCAAGGCGCTCGATTGCGACCAGCTCAACTGTCTCGTCGGCATCGCACCTGATGATGCCGATCCGCGCGAGCTGAACGAGACGCTGGTCGGGAATTTGCGCTTCGCGGCCTCGACGCTGGCCCGCGAGAATATCAAGCTGCTGGTCGAGCCGATCAACACGCTCGACATCCCCGGCTTCTTCCTCAACGGCACCGAGCAGGCGGTGCAGCTGATCTCCGAGGTGCGGTCGAACAATCTGTTCGTCCAGTACGACATCTATCACATGCAGATCATGGAGGGTGATCTCGCCCGCACCATGCAGGAATATCTGCCTGAGATCGCGCACATCCAGCTTGCCGACAATCCCGGCCGGCATGAGCCCGGCACCGGCGAGATCAACTATCCCTTCCTGTTCCGTCACCTCGACGCGATCGGCTATCGCGGCTGGATCGGCTGCGAGTACAAGCCGCGCACCACGACGCTGGAAGGCCTGTCCTGGCACGCCGCGCAGTCGTTTGAGACGTGAGACACAGCGGAGGTGCGCTTCCTCTCCCGCTTGTGCGGGAGAGGGCTGGGGTGAGGGTGCCTCCGCGATGGGACTCGCGCGAGATGCATCGAGAATCCCCAAGAGGAGAGAAACCGTCACCCGGCACTGCGTGCCGACCTCTCCCGCAAGGGGGAGAGGTGTACCGAGTCCGCGGATCGATTTAGCCAACATAATCTGGGAAAGCACATCATGATCGACATCGGCTTCATCGGACTTGGCACCATGGGACGGCCGATGGCCGGCCATCTTCTGGCCGCGGGCCATCGTGTGCTCCTGCATGACGTCGCACCGGTCGCGCCGGAGCTGATCGCGTCCGGCGGTGTCGCCTGCAAGTCGGCCAAGGAGGTCGCGGAGGAGGCGGATGCCGTCATCATCATGGTGCCGGATACGCCGCATGTGGAGGCCGTGCTGTTCGGCAAGGACGGCGTCGCGAGCGGCATCTCCAAGGGTAAGATCGTCGTCGACATGAGCTCGATCTCGCCGCTGGCGACCAAGGAATTCGCCAGGAAGATCGAGGCGCTCGGCGCGGACTATCTCGACGCGCCGGTCTCGGGCGGTGAGGTCGGCGCGAAAGCCGCGAGTCTCACCATCATGGTCGGCGGCCCGGAGCGCGCCTTCAACACCATGAAGGGCGTGTTCAGCAAGATGGGCAAGAACGTCACCCATGTCGGCGCCAATGGCGACGGCCAAACCACCAAGGTCGCGAACCAGATCATCGTGGCACTGACGATCGAGGCGGTGAGCGAGGCGCTGCTGTTCGCATCGAAAGCCGGTGCCGATCCCGCGCTGGTGCGCAAGGCCCTGATGGGCGGCTTCGCCTCGTCGCGGATTCTCGAGGTGCACGGCGAGCGCATGGTGAAGCGCAATTTCGAACCCGGCTTCCGCATCGAGCTGCATCAGAAGGATCTCAACCTCGCGCTCGAAGGCGCTCGCGCGCTCGGCCTGTCGCTGCCGAGCACGGCGGTGGCGCAGCAATTGTTCTCGTCCTGCACCGCGCACGGCGGTAAGGGCTGGGATCACTCGGCGATGGTGCGGGCGCTGGAACTGATGGCGGGGCACGAGATCGCGGCGGTTTGAACTGTTACGCGGTAACACTCTCTAGACGTGATGCTTCTTTCATCACAGCGGAACCGGAACAATGATCCCGCCCCGCGGTTGAAGCCGCACAACAACACTGGAGAGTGTGGATATGAAAACCCGTCTTGCGATTTCGTTGGCTGCCGCGTCGCTGCTGGCGTCGAGCGCAGCCTTTGCCCAGTCGACGACCGTCGAGGGCGCCGCGAACGGCGCGCGTGCGGGCGGCGATATCGGCGGCCCTGTTGGCGCCGCGGTCGGCGGCACCGTCGGTGCGGCCGTCGGCGCTGGGCTAGAGATTCCGAACGCTATTCTGGGCGGTATCCCGCGTGATGATTCTGTGGTGGTGCACGAGCGCGTCGTCGTCGGCGAGCCGCTGCCGCCGACCGTGGTGCTGCGCCCCGTGCCAAATTACACCCAGTATCGTTATGCCGTCGTGAACGACCGCCGCGTGATCGTCGAGCCGCGCACGCGCCGCGTCGTCAAGATCATCGATTGATCGCGTAAGGCAGCGATCGGAATATCGGGCCCGCGGAGTGACTCTCCGCGGGGTTTTGTCAACGACTGGACGTCAGAGTGGCTCGCGCACGCCGAGGCCATGCATGAAGCGCTCCCGGATCTGCACGGGATCCCGGCGCGTGGTGCCGACGCCCGGCTTGTCGTCGATGCGGATCGCAATAAAGCTCGGCTCGGAGCGGGACATCGCCTCGTCGACCAGGCGCTCGAAATCCTCCTCGTCGGCGGCCCAGGCGCTGTTGGCGAGCCCCGAGCCGATGGCGATGGCGACGATGTCGGCCACACTCGCAGCCGGTGTCGGCTGCGCGCCGGTAATCTGGTAGATGCCGTTGTCCATCACGATCATGATCAGATTCTTCGGCTTCAACGCCGCAATGGTCGAGAGGGCACCGAGCTGCATCAGGAGCGAGCCGTCGCCTTCGAGCGCGAAGATGCGGCGGTCGGGCTGCGCCAGCGCAACGCCCAGCGCGATCGGGAAGGCGAGACCCATGCTGCCGAGCATGTAAAAATTCTGCGGGCGGTGGCCGGCGGCCCAGAGGTCGAAATTGGTGTTGCCGATGCCGCCGATCACGGCTTCTTCATGCTTGAGCTTTCCAATCAGGCGCGACGTGACGTCGTAGCGGTTCATCACTTTGGTGTTGCGTGTAGTCATGGCCGGACTCACTTGTCGAAAACCTTGCCGCCCGTGAGCAGCGGGTTGAGGATCAGCGCCACCGGCGCCTGCGTGGTCACGGCCTGCTTGATCGAGCGATCGGCGATGAATTCGAACTCGTCGAGCCGGGTGATGGTGTGGTGCTCGAGCGCGAGCGAGTCCAGCACGGGGCGCATGGTGCGGCAGACCAGCGACTGGCCGTAATTGAACTCGCCGAGCGTGCCGCGTTCGGACACGAACATGATCAGTGGGATCTGGTAGGGCACCGCCAGCGAGGCCAGCACATTGGCGAGCGTGGCAAAGCCCGAGGTCTGCATCAGCACCGCGCCGCGCCGCCCGCCCATCCAGGCACCCGAGACGATGCCGACGGCTTCCTCCTCGCGGGCGGTGGCAAAGGTGGTGAAGTAGGGATCGGCGTGCAGGTTCTTGATCAGCGGCGTCAGCACGCGATCGGGCACGTAGGGGATGAGACTGATCTCGTTCCGCTTCAGCGTCTGCAGGACGATGCCGTGCCAGCTTTTTTCGCTGGACCCCTGTGCCGCCTGGATCTGCTGTTCCGCAGTCGCCATTGCGTTCTCCCTCGAGCCGCACATGTTTTTTGGTCGTGCCATTGTCGTGGCCGTCTACCGAACTTGACGGAGCGGGCGGGATTGTCAACATGTCCGGGCCGGCACCGTGATCTGCGCCAGACGGCCTGCCGTCGCCGGCACCGCCATGTCATAAGCGGCGATAACGAGGAGACGGGAGGGACGTATGGACGGGGCGCAGCTCGCGCTGGCCTTGCGGGTCTTCCTGAGAGAGCCGGAAGGGTCCTGATGTCCGTCAACAGCAAGCGCATCTTCTATGTCAAATACCTCGCCAACCCGATCTATATCGACATCCTGAAGGCGCGCCCCGACGTCCGGCTCGATCGCATCGAGAACGAGAGCCCCGAAGATTTTTACGCGCCGATCCTGAGCGCGGCCCATGTCTACCAGATCGGCGCCGCCCGCGATGAGCTCGCCCCGCATTTCCATGTCGATGCCGCCTTCCTGAAGCGCACGCCGAACCTGCTGCTGGTCTCCAGCAACGGCGCCGGCTTCGATCCTGTCGACGTCGAGGCCTGCACCGATGCGGGCGTGGTGGTCGTCAACCAGTCCGGCGGCAACGCCCATTCCGTCGCGGAACATGCGCTGGCGATGATGCTGACGCTGTCCAAGCGCATCATCCAGTCCGACCGCCGCTTGCGCCGCGAGCGCGATGTCAACCGGAACGAACTCGTCGGCAACGAGGTCGAGCACAAAACTGTCGGCATCATCGGCCTCGGCAATGTCGGCAAGAGGATTGCCGCACTGTGCAAGGGCCTGCTCGGCATGAAGGTGCTGGCCTATGACCCGTATTTGTCGGCCGACGTGATGGCCGAGCGGGGCGGCGAGAAGGTCGAGCTCGACGAGCTGTTGCGCCGCGCCGATTTCGTCTCGATCTCCTGTCCCCTCAACAAGGGCAGCCGCAACATGATCAGCGTGCGCGAGTTTGGGCTAATGCAGCCGCACGCCTACTTCATCACCACCGCGCGCGGTTTCATCCACGACGAGGATGCGCTGCTCCAGGCGCTGCGCGACAAACGCATCGCGGGCGCCGGCCTCGACGTCTGGTCCAAGGAGCCGCCGCCGCCGGAGCATCCGCTGCTCCAGTTCGACAACGTGCTGGCAAGCCCGCACACGGCCGGCGTCACCATCGAGGCGCGCCAGAACATGGGCCGTATCGCCGCCGAGCAGGTGCTGGAGACGCTCGACGGCAAGCGCCCGCCGCGCATCATCAATCCCGAAGTCTGGCCGCGCTATGCCGAGCGGTTCAAGCAGGCGTTCGGGGTGGCGCCAGGGTAGCTTTCTTTGTCATTCCGGGCCGATGGGTAGCATCGAACCGGAATCCCGAGATTCTCAGGTGCGCAATTGTGCACCTGAGTTCGGCTCTTTGAGCCGCCCCGGAATGGCAAAAATGGGCAAGGGAACCATCGCCGACCTTGATCCGCGTAAAATCTCCTTCCCCCCTGCGGGCTAAATGGGATTAGAGTGCCGCCGGGGCAGCAGGAGGTCTCATGTCCACTTATGTCGTCAGGTTCATGAAGGACGTGCTCGGTCACGGCCGGCAGATCGAGGTTTGCCAGGGCACCCTCGAGGTCGACGCCTGCGATGAGAACGAAGCCAGAGAGCGGGCGAAAGCAAAATTCTGCAAGGACCAGGCCTTGCATCATTGGTCCCTGCATGCCGACCGGATTCAGGTGAACTCGGCTGACCTTCCGTCGTAAGGGCCGCGCAGGCCCAACTAAAGCATGATCCGGAAAAGTGCGAAGCGGTTTTCCGGAAAGATCATGCGCAAACAACAATCTAAAGCGCGAGGACGATTCAACCAAATCTCATCGCGCTTTAGCGTCCGGGTGACGCAACGGGCGGCGGCGCGGTGACGCCTGCGCCGAGCGAGCGCTGCACCATGACGGTATCGGACCAGCGGCCGTGGCGATACGCGACGCCGCAGAGCAGGCCGGCGCGCGCAAAGCCGAACTTCTCGTGCAGCGCCAGCGAGGGCGCATTGTCGGCATCGATATAGCCGATCATCTGGCGGAAGCCGGCGGCGGCACAGGCGTCGATCAATTCGCCGAGCAAGAGCCGCCCGACGCCGCGGCCGAGATGCTCGTGGTGGACATAGATCGAGTGCTTGGCGGTGTAGCGATAGGCCGGGCGCTTGCGGAACAGCACCGCATAGCAATAGCCGACGACCTCGCCGCGCCAGGTCGCGACCAGGTGTGGCAGGCGGGTCTGTTTCAGGTTCTTGCGGCGGTCGCGCAGGTCGTCCGGCTCGGGTGCGCCGGTTCCCTCGACGTCGCGCGGCACGCCATTGCGGACGTGATGGCGATAGATCGCCAGCATCGCCTCGACATCGCTCTCGCGCGAGGGCCTGACCAAGACCTGTTCGTCACTTGCGCGCGCAGCCGTTTCGTTCATCGGCACCTACTCGGCAACGACGTAAGTATAGAGCCCGATGCGCCCCTGTGCATCGATCTCCTTGTAAACGCCCTGGATTTCCACATCGAAGCCCGGGAAGGTGTTGAAGCAAGTCTCGAACATCTTGAGATAATCCACCATGGGCTTGGCCCGTTCCGTCAGCCGCTCGCCAGGCACGATGGTGGCGATGCCGGGCGGGTAGACCACGAACGGCGTGGTGGCGATGCGGCCCGCGATCGCCTCGATCGGTAGATAGTCGACGTCGTTCTTGAACAGGTACCGCGCGGCATCGCGGGGCGACATCGCGATCTCCGGCATATGCTCCGGCATGAACTGCCGCGCCTGGAGCGCGCTGACATCGGCGGCGCGGAAGAAGCGGTGCATCTCGCCGCAGAGATCGCGCAGCCGCACGCCGGCATAGCGCGCCTGCCGCCGCTGGTAGAACTCCGGAATGACCTCGGCGAGCGGCGCATTGTCGTCGTGCAGCTTCTTGAAGGCGACGAGACCTGAAATCAACGTGCCGGCCTTACTCGCCTCGACGCCCGGCGTGAGCAGGAAGAGCAGGGAGTTGAGGTCGTTCTTCTCGGGAACGATGCGGTTCTCGCGCAAATATTGCGCGACGACCGGGGCTGGGATGCCGTGCTCCGCATAGGCGCCGGTAGCGCGGTCGAAGCCGGGGGTCAGCAACGTGAGCTTGTTCGGGTCGGTCATGGCAAAGCCTTCCGCAAGATCGGGAAAGCCGTGCCAGCTGGTATCGGGAGAGAGCTGCCAGAGCGCGGGATTGGTGGCGAGCTCGTCGGTGGAGAGCGATTCCCAGGCGACGTTATGTGCGGCGCCAGGGCGGCTGACGTCGGGGATGGCGACCCGATCGGGCACGAACGGCTCGAAGAACCAGCGGCGGTCCGGATTCTGCTCCTTTTCCTCGAACTCCCGGCGCATCGCGCGGATCTTCTTGCGCAGCTCGATGCCGAGACGGATCGTGTCGTCCCACAGCACTTCGCCGGAGCGACCCTTCATCATCTGCGCGCCGACATCGAGCGAGGCGAACAGCGGATAGAACGGCGAGGTCGAGGCGTGCTGCATAAAGCTTTCGTTGAAGCGGCGGTGTTCGATGCGGCGCTTCTGGCCGCGAATGTGACGGTCTTTGATGTGGATTTGCGAGGCCTGCGAGAAACTCGCGAGCTGCTTGTGGGTCGACTGGGTCGCGATGATGCCGGGTGCCTCGGGGGGCAGGTTCGCCAGACCCATGGCGAAGCGGCCGGCATAGAGCGGGTGGAATTTCATAAAGCCGGCCCAGGCCTCGTCGAACAGGATATATTCGCAGAGATGGCCGATCCGCTTCAAGATCATCTCGGCGCTGTGGATCGAGCCGTCATAGGTGCACTGCTCGACCACGGCGACGCGGAACGGCCGCTCCTTGCGCCAGGCGTCCTTGTCCGTCACCAGCGGGTGGTTGCGGATCGCTTCGCGCAGGGCCTTCTCGTCGAGCATGTCCCAGCGCATCGGACCGATCAGGCCCCAGGCGTTGCGGACCGTCGGGACATAGACCGGGATGCCGCCATTGATCATCAGCGCGCCGTGATGGGCGGCCTTGTGGTTGTTGCGATCGAACAGCACGAGGTCGCCGTCGGTGACGAGGGCGCCGAGCGCGACCTTGTTCGAGGTCGAGGTGCCGTTGAGCACGAAATAGGTCTTCTCCGCACCAAAAATCTGCGCGGCTTCCTTCTGGGCCCGCAGCGCCGGCCCCTCGTGGGTGAGGAGGTCGCCGAGATCGAGCACGGAATTGTCGAGGTCGTCGCGGAACACGGATTCGCCGAGATGCTCGACGAAGACCCGGCCGATCGGGCTGCGGTTGTAGAACACGCCGCCGTTGTGGCCCGGGCAGGTCCAGAGCTGGTTGCCTTCCTCGGCATAGTCGACGAGGGCACCGAAGAACGGCGTCTTCAGTGTCTCGGCATATTGCTTGAGGCGGCTGATCAGGTTCTTGGCAATGAAGGTCGGCGTCTCCTCGGAGAGGAAGACATAGCCGTCGATGAAGTCGAGCACCTCGACCGGCAGGTCCTCGAAGCGCTTGCGCCGGATCAACAGGATCATCGGGAAGTCGAGGCCGCGGCGCCGCATCAGGTTGATCAGGGCCGAGGTCTTGCCCTCCAGGCCTTTCTTGCCCCAGTCCACCACCATGCAGCCGATCGCGGCATCGGTCTGCACCGCGATCTCGGCGTCTTCCAGCTTGCGGGCCCGGACCACCTCGAAGCCGGAACGCTGGATCTCCTCGATGATCTGGTTGAAGCGGAGGCCTTCGAGGTCGTCGGCATCGAACGCAGGTGCGGCGAACAGGAAGTTGAAGCGCTTGAAATAGTCCATGGCTTGTCCCGGATGTGCGAGACCGACAGGTCTCTGCACATTCGATGACAGTTTTACGACAGCGACGAGGTGCCTGCGAGGTCTGCGGCAAAAAGCCGAGGTTTGTTGCCGCAGGTTCAGTCCGCTCCATCAAGCAGCTTGTCCAGCGTGATCGGGAAGCGGCGAATGCGCTTGCCGGTGGCGTGGTAGACAGCGTTGGCGATCGCGGCGGGAACGCCGACCAGGCCTATTTCGCCCAATCCCTTGACGCCGAGGGTGTTGATGTGGGCATCGGGCTCTTCGGCAAAGATCACCTCGATCTCGTGAACATCGGCGTTCACAGGGATATGGTATTCGGCGATGTTCGCGTTCATGATGCGACCGAAGCGGTGATCCATCACCGTTTCTTCGTGCAGCGCCATGCCGATGCCCCAGACCAGACCGCCCATGATCTGGCTGCGCGCGGTCTTGGGGTTCAATATCCGACCTGCGGCGACGGCATTGACCATCCGGGTCACGCGGATGACATCCAGCTGTTCGTCCACCTTCACCTCGGCGAAAACCGCGGAATGCGCATTGCGAGCGTGCGATTTGTCCTCCGTAAATTGATTCAGTTTTTCCTTCTCGATACGGTCGACATGGCCGTAGCGCATCGCATCGGTGATTGAGACTGCACGGCTCCTGTCCCCGGTACTGGCGATGGTGCCGTCGGCGAGGACGGTGTCGATGACGTCGGCATCACCGAGCGGCGATCCGGGTATTGTCTTTGCAAGGCGCAAGAGTTCGCCGCGCACCTCCTCGGCTGCGGCGAGCACCGCATGGGCGGCGGAGGCGGCCATCCAGGAGCCACCTTCGACCGGAGCCTGCGGCAGCGTGGAATCGGCCAGCTTCACGCTGATGTTCTCGATCGGCAAGCCAAGCGCATCGGCAGCGACCTGCGCCACGATGGTATAGGTGCCGGTGCCGATGTCCGACGCCGCGCAGGCAACTTCGGCGTGTCCGTTCGCGGTCAGCACGATACGGGCCGCCACCGGCATCTGGAGGGCTTCCCACACGCCCGTGGCCATCCCCCAGCCGACCAGTTCGTTGCCGTCGCGCATGGCGCGTGGCTCGGGATTACGTTTGCTCCAGCCAAAACTGTCGGCACCCTGTTGATAGCATTCGCGAAGCCGCTTGCTCGTGTAGGGAAGGTCTCCGCTCTGATCGCGATCGGAATAGCAGCGCAAACGCAGTTCGACCGGATCGAGCCTGAGAGCCACCGCCAACTCGTCCATGGCGCATTCCAGCCCGCAGACACCCGTCGCCGCGCCCGGCGCGCGCATATCGCAGGGCGTGGAGACGTCGAGCGGCACCAGCTTGTGCGTGAGGAGGGTGTTCGGGCTCTTGTAGAGCTGATCCGCCCAGCCGGCATCATTACGGGAAAACTCTTCATAGCGCGATGTGATCGCGACCGCCTCATGCGCGATCGCATCCAGCGTTCCCTCAGGGCTTGCGCCAAGGCCGACGCGCTCGATGGTTGCCGGACGAAAGCCGAGGCCGTACATCTGTTGCCGCGTCAGGACCACGCGCACCGGCCGCTTCAGCGCCAGTGCGCCGAGGCTTGCCAGCACGACTTGATATTGCGGCCGCAGTCCGGACCCGAAAGCGCCGCCGACATAGGGCGAGATGACACGGATCTCGTCCGGCCCCTTCATCAAGGCGCCGCACAGATATTTCTGGACGTTCTGGACACCCTGCGTCTTGTCGTAAACGGTGAGCATGCCGCCGGGCTCATACACGACCGTCGAGGCAAACAGCTCCATTGGATTGTGGTGCTCGGTCGGGATGACGTAATCCGCCTGATGCATAACCGCGGCCGCAGCGAGGGCGCTCGAAGCGTCGCCGCGCGGCTTGTGCGGCTTTTCGACCTCGAAGGCCCTGTCGCGTTCGCGCTCGAGATCGGTCGCGAAGGATGGGTCCTGCTGATACTCGACATGGAGCAAGGTCGCGGCGAATTGGGCCGTCTCCGAATCCTCAGCAAGGACCAGCGCGATGGGCTGGCCATTGAACTTGACCTTGTCATCATACAGCGGACGGAACGGCGAGCCTTTTTCCGGCGCGACTTCGTCCTTCCAGGCGTCGTCCTTCTCGGCCAGAGCTGGGCGATGGGCGTGCGTGAGGATGTCCAGCACGCCCGTCACTTTCAGGGCGTCGGCCGTGTCCAGCCGCGAAATGCGTCCACGTGGGATGGTGGCTTCGACCACAAAGCCGTGCACAAGTCCTTCGGCGGCGAACTCGCCGGCATATTTTGCGGCGCCCGTGACCTTGGCGCGACCGTCGACGCGAGACGTAGGTGTTCCGACATAGGCATTCATCGGTGTCCTCACGCGATCTTCTTGTTGGATTGCGATTGCGGCGTGGCATTTGCGGCTTGCGCAAGCGTGCGAATGATAGCGCGGCGGGCAAGCGCGATCTTGAAACCGTTGTGGGCGTAGGCCTTGGCACCCTGCAACAGCGCATCCGCGGCGCGCGCGAAATTGGCTTCCATCGCCGCCTGTCCGCGCAGCAGGGCTTCGGCTTCCAGCTTGCGCCACGGCTTGTGGGCGACGCCGCCGAGCGCAAGGCGCGCCTCGGCGATATCCTGACCATCCAGCTCCAGCGCGGCCGCGACAGAGACCAGCGCGAATGCATAGGACAGCCGGTCCCGGATCTTCAGATAGCTGTAGCGTTCCGCAAATCCGCGCGGCGGCAGCTCAATCGCGGTGATGATCTCTCCCGCGGCCAGGTTGGTGTCGAGATGCGGCGTGTCGCCGGGCAGACGGTGAAAATTGACGAGCGGCATGGTCCGGTCGCCGGAAGGGCCGGTGATGTGCACGCGCGCATCCAGTGCCGCAAGTGCCACGCACATGTCAGATGGATAGACCGCGATACAGGAGGCGCTCGTGCCAAGGATCGCGTGATTGCGGTTGACGCCATCGGCCGCCGAGCAGCCCGTACCGGGCTGACGTTTGTTGCAGGGCGTGGCAGTATCGTAGAAATAGGCGCAGCGCGTTCGCTGCATCAGATTGCCGCCGACGGATGCCATGTTGCGCAACTGCGCCGACGCGCCGGCGAGAATGGCGCTGCCGAGGAGGGGATAATTCCGCACGACCAGCGGGTGATAGGCGAGATCGGAATTCGGCACCAACGCACCGACAAGCAGGCCGCCATCAGCTGTCTGCTCGACCTGCCTGAGCGGCAGGCGCGAGATATCGACCAATCGTGAGGGCCGCTCCACGTTCTCCTTCATCAGGTCGACTAGATTGGTGCCGCCGGCAATCAGCTTGGCCCCCGCATCTGCATTGAGCAGGCGAACCGCATCCGCGACGTCGGTCGCGCGGGCATACTGGAAATTGATCATGATTGAGCCATCGCCTGCTGGATCGCGGCGACGATGTTGGGATAGCCGCCGCAGCGGCAGAGATTGCCGCTCATTAGTTCGCGAATATCGTCGGTGCTCTTGGCGTGCCCCTCAGCCAGCAGCCCTGCTGCGGAGCAGATCTGCCCGGGTGTGCAGTAGCCGCATTGAAAGGCATCATGGTCGATGAAGGCCTGTTGCAGGGGATGCAGCGCGCCGTCGCGGCCGAGCCCCTCGATCGTTGTTACCTCCGCGCCATCCTTCATCACCGCAAGCGTCAGGCAGGAATTGACCCGGCGCCCATCGACGAGCACGGTGCAGGCGCCGCACTGGCCGTGGTCGCACCCTTTTTTGGTGCCGGTCAAATCGAGATGGTCGCGCAGGGCATCCAGCAGCGTCGTCCAAGGCGCAAGATCGAGCGTGCGTCTGTTGCCGTTGACGATGAGATTGACGGGAATGCGCTCGGGAATCTGTCGTGAAGTTTCGGCCATGTCGGAAATCCGCACTCGCTGCCGGAGAAAGCCAAGCGGCCACGTCCTGCGACGCCCTCCGGGCGCATGCAGTTCCGCTGGGCGATAGCGCCTAACGGGCGCTAGCTGCCTTTGTTCCTAGGAAATGCTTGATTATCGGCAGCAGCCAATCAGCGCTTCGCCTCGCCGAACACCACCGTCGGCACCGCGCGGTTGACGATCTCGCGCAGCGCGAAGCTCGATTGCACGCGCGCGACGCGCGGCAGGCGCGACAGCTCGGTGCGGTGGATGCGCTCGAAATCCTGGATGTCGCGGGCGAGCACGATCAGGATGTAGTCGTCGGTGCCCGACATCAGGAAGCAGCGCACGACGGAGGGGCACTTCACCACCTCGGCCTCGAATGCCTTCAGCGCCTCGTCGCTCTGGCTCTCCAGCGCAATGCGCACCAGCACGGTGGTGGTGAGGCCGAACTGCGCCAGATCGAGCGCGGCCTGGTAGGCCTGGATGTAGCCGTCGTCCTCCAGTGTCTTCTGCCGCCGCGCCAGCGCGGTGCTGGAGAGACCGACCTTGTTGGCGAGCTCGGTGTGGCTGGCGCGCGCATTGGTCGTGAGTTCCGCAAGGATAGCGAGATCTTTCCGGTCGAGGGCCAAGGTTTTGTTTCCAGCATGAAAGGGCGCTTCGGCGCCGGAAACCGGCGCACATGCGGCAAACCTAACGGATATTTGCACGAAACCAAACCGGGCTCGCCGCTACGATCACGAGGTGAATCTGGAGGAGCTCGAGATGCGTGTTGGTGTGCCCAGGGAGATCAAGGTGCAGGAATATCGCGTCGGGCTCACTCCCGACGCGGTCCGCGAATACGTCGCGGCCGGGCATCAGGTCACGGTCGAGACCGGCGCCGGCAGCGGCATCGGTGCGTCGGATGAGGTGTACCGGCGGGCAGGGGCCGCGATCGCCGGGAGCGCGCGCGAGATCTTCGCCGCATCCGACATGATCGTGAAGGTGAAGGAGCCGCAGAAGAGCGAATGGGTCCAGCTCCGCGAAAGCCAGATCCTGTTCACCTATCTCCATCTTGCGCCGGATCCCGAGCAGGCCAAGGGTTTGCTCGCTTCCGGCTGTACTGCGATTGCCTATGAAACCGTCACCGACGCGGCCGGTCACCTCCCCCTGCTCGCGCCGATGAGCGAAGTCGCCGGCCGCCTCGCCGTCGAGGCCGCCGGCGCCGCGCTCAAGCGGTCCTCCGGGGGCCGCGGATTGCTGCTGGGCGGTGTGCCCGGCGTGAAGCCGGCCCGCGTCGTCGTGCTCGGCGGGGGCGTGGTGGGAACGCAGGCCGCGCGCATGGCCGCAGGTCTTGGCGCCGAGGTCACCGTGATCGACCGTTCGATCCCCCGGTTGCGTGAGCTAGATGATCTCTTCACCGGGCGGGTGCGAACGCGCTTTTCGACCATCCAGTCGGTCGAAGAGGAGGTGTTCGCCGCAGACGTCGTGATCGGTGCGGTGCTGGTCCCGGGCGCCAGCGCGCCAAAGCTCGTCACCCGCGCGATGCTGAGATCGATGCGGCCGGGCGCCGTGCTGGTCGACGTCGCGATCGATCAGGGCGGCTGTTTCGAGACTTCGCATCCGACCACGCATGCCGATCCGACTTACGAGGTCGACGGCGTCGTGCATTACTGCGTCGCCAACATGCCCGGCGCAGTGCCGGTGACGTCGAGCCAGGCGCTGAACAACGCGACGCTGCCGTTCGGCCTGATGCTCGCGAACAAGGGCTTTGCCGCGGTGCTGGAAAACCCGCACTTGCGCAACGGCCTCAACGTGCATCGCGGCCGCATCACCAACAAGGCGGTGGCGGAGAGCCTCGGGCTGGAGTTTGCGCCAGTCGGGAGCGGGCTGGCGGCGTAGGAAAGATCGAGGGACCTTCCGGGGCCCCAAAGGCGGGCAAAAGAACAAAACCGTTGCCTTGAGGGTGCCCGACGGAAGGAGTTTCCCCGTCGAGGGACAAAAACGCCAATCGCTTCCATTGCCGTTTGGGGCCGAAACGACGACATTCCATCCAGGATTTGATGGGATTGGCGTAGCCATGGAACGCACTGCATTTGAACCCTTCGGCGAGCAGCTGGCGTCCGCGCCGGAGCCCCAGCCGAAGTCGCGTGCCTCAAAGCTGCTGTTGCGGGCCGGCACCACACTGTTCTGGTCGCTGGTCGCTGGCATCGTGCTTGCCCGCGCCGCCTTCTTCGAGCCGGGCGTCTATGACGGCTTCAGCCGCGTGGCCTCGCTGGCGAAGAGCCTGATCTTCTAACGCCGATTATTCCGGCCGAGCACAGAACTTCCCTCGGCCCTGATATGCCGAAAACTTATTCCCCAACGGAAGCGCCCTGCGTATAAATCTTTCTCCTCTGGGAGAGATTTGTGTCGCAGAATCAAGCATCCACCCCGGCCGAGGCCAAGCCGGCCACCGCAGCGAGCCGGGTTCTCGCGCTGATTCCCGGCATCCTGCTCTGCATCGCCGTCGCCGGTGTCTCGGCCCTCCTGGAGCGGGCTGAACTCGGCGTCTTCGAGCATCCTTATGTCGAGGCGCTTGTGATGGCGATCCTGCTCGGTATGGCGCTGCGCAGCTTCTGGATGCCCGCGCCGCGTTGGCAGGCCGGCATCGCTTTCAGCGCCAAGCAACTGCTCGAAGTCGCGGTCATGCTGCTGGGAGCCTCGATCAGCTTCGCCGCCATCGCAGCTTCGGGCATCACGCTGCTGGCATCGATCGCGGCCGTCGTCGTGATCGCGCTCTGCGTCTCTTTCGGTCTCAGCCGGATGCTCGGCCTATCGACGCGGCTGTCGATCCTGATCGCCTGCGGCAATTCGATCTGCGGCAATTCCGCGATCGCCGCGGTGGCGCCGATCATCGGTGCCAATAATGACGAGATCGCATCGTCGATTTCTTTCACCGCCATCCTTGGCGTGATGATGGTGCTCGGCCTGCCGCTGCTGATCCCGCTGCTGCAACTGTCCGCGACGCAATACGGTATCCTTGCAGGTCTCACCGTCTACGCCGTGCCGCAGGTGCTCGCCGCGACGGTCCCGGCCGGGCTCGTCTCGACGCAAATTGGCACGCTGGTGAAACTGATGCGCGTGCTGATGCTCGGGCCGGTCGTCGTCGGCCTGTCGCTCGCCGCCTCGCGCTGGCAGACCGGCGCCAAGAAGACCAATGTCGGCTTCTTCCGCCTGGTCCCCTGGTTCATCCTCGGCTTCCTCGCGCTCGCGACCCTGCGATCCCTCGAGATCGTGCCGTCCACGGTGGTCGGGCCGGTGACGAAGATCACAGGTTTCCTCACGGTGGTGTCCATGGCCGCACTCGGCCTCGGCGTTGACGTGCGCGTGCTCGCCAATGTCGGGGGCAGGGTGACCGCAGCCGTGACGCTGTCGCTCATGCTGCTGCTCGGCATCAGCATCGCGCTGGTGCACTGGTTCAAGTGAGGGACGCGCTGCCTCTCTGGACTTCCGCCGGCAGACCGCTATTGGTTTTCGCCAATATGATCGGCCGTTGAGCATAGACGGCCGATCCGACAAGAGCGAGGACGTGGCCATGACGACACTGACGGTAAAGGATCTTCTTCCCGAGGACGGAACACGTGGCACGCTCGCCGGCCGCGTCTGGCTGCCGCAGGTGAATGGCCCCGCCGTGGTCGCCGTGCGCGGCGATGGCGTGTTCGATATCACCGCAAAGTTTCCGACCATCAGCGCGCTTTGCGAAGAGGACAATCCGGCCAAGGCACTCGCCGCGATCAAGGGCGAGCGCATCGGCGATCTCGAGGCGATCGTCGCCAACACCGCCCCCGACGGACGCGACCCGCAAAAGCCGTGGCTGCTCGCGCCGGTTGATCTCCAGACCCTGAAGGCGGCCGGCGTCACCTTCGCGATCTCGATGCTGGAGCGCGTCATCGAGGAGCGCGCGAAGGGCAATCCGGCCTCGGCCGAAGCGATCCGCAAAGAAGTGACGCGGCTGATCGGCGATGATCTGTCGAAGCTCAAGCCGGGCTCGGACCAGGCCATGCACCTGAAGCAGGTGCTGATCGACCAGAACGCCTGGAGCCAGTATCTCGAGGTCGGCATCGGCCCCGATGCCGAGGTCTTCACCAAGGCCCCGACTTTGTCCTCGGTCGGCACTGGGATGGATGCCGGGCTGCATCCGAAGTCGACCTGGAACAACCCCGAGCCCGAACTCGTGCTGTTCGTCTCCAGCCGTGGCAAGATCGTGGGCGGCGCGCTCGGCAATGACGTGAATTTGCGCGACTTCGAGGGACGCTCGGCGCTGCTGCTGTCGAAGGCCAAGGACAACAACGCCTCCTGCGCGATCGGCCCGCTGTTGCGCCTGTTCGACGACAGCTTCACGCTGGACGACGCGCGCAAGCTCGACATCAGCCTGAACGTGAAGGGCGCGGACGGTTTTGTCCTCAACGGCCATTCCTCGATCAGCAAGATCAGCCGCGATCCGACCGATCTCGTCGCGCAGACCATCGGCAAGGTGCATCAATATCCTGATGGCTTCGCGCTGTTCCTCGGCACGATGTTCGCACCGGTCGAAGATCGCGATGCGCCGGGGCAGGGGTTCACCCACAAGCGCGATGACATCGTCACGATCTCAGCGCCCCAGTTCGGCAAGCTGGTCAACCGCATGCGGACCAGCGACGAGTGCGAGCCCTGGACGTTCGGCATCGGTGCGCTGATGAAGAACCTGGCGCAGCGGAAGCTGATCTAGCGTCGTTGTCCTTCGTCTCTCCCCGCTTGCGGGGACATGGGCGCAGCTGCAGACTTGGCGGGTACTTGTCTCCACAATTTCCTTCATCCCCGCGTTGTATCCCTGGAACAAAATCGCGCTCAGCGTGTCATCTGCGCAGCCACCCCGCATATCTGCATCATTCCGCCTAATAGTCAGATAATATGACTATACGGGGCGCTGCTTCCGTGAAATAGTGCTATCCGCCAGCCTCACAGGGCGGGCCGCGGGTGCCCTATTACCAATCGGCGCCCGAGAAAACACAAGATCACTCGGGAGACACGCCTGATGACCTCAGCATCGCCGATGTCGCGGCTGCGGAGGACGAAACCATGAAAGGCCTGCCGCCTGTCCTGATCACGTCCATCGTGCTCGTCCCGGGCTTTGCAGCCTGCGCGGTGCAGTTTCCCAACTTTGCCTCCATACGCGTGGTCGGCAATCTCCTCACGGACGCCTTGCAGCAGCTGCTGGCTCGCCGGCCCGTGGCGAGACGCGCTGGAGCTGCCTCATGACCTCGCGCATCGTCGTCATCCCGACGCGGCGGGCCCATTCCAACCATGCGGAAGTGGCCCGTTCGATCGGCGTCGACATCATCGCCGGCCGCTACGCGGAGGGAACGCGCCTGCCTGGCGATGCCGAGATGATCGCGATGTTCGGCGTGTCGCGGCCGGTGCTGCGCGAGAGTGTGAAGACCTTGGTCGCCAAGGGCCTGCTCACCACCAAGGCCCGGGTCGGCACTGTCGTGCGCGAGCGCGCCGCCTGGAACATGTTCGACGCCGACGTACTGGCTTGGCACCTTGACGCCGGCATCGACAAGCGTTTCCTCAACGATCTCGCCGAGATCCGTCTCGCGGTCGAGCCGCGCGCCGCCGTGCTCGCAGCCGCCCAGCGGTCCGAGCAAGATATCGCCGAGTTGCGCCGCTGCATGCAGCGCATGCGGCTTGAAGCCTCCGATTCCGTCGGCTTTGCCGACGCCGACCTCGCCCTTCACGTTGCCGTGGCGCGCGCCTCCGGCAATCTGTTCATGCGCTCGATCGGGCACGTCATCGAGGCCGCTCTTCGCGCCTCGTTCCTGCTCAGCGCGCCGGTCGAACCTGAAGACCGCGACACCGTGCTGGACTGGCACCAGAAGATCGTCGATGCCATCGCCGCGGGCGATGCGGAAGCCGCGTCGGAAGCCATGATCTATGTCATTCACAACGGCATGCGCCGCCATGAGGGCACGGTGATCGAGACCGCGCCGGCCGAAGCGCTGCCATCTGCAACGACTGGAGAATAGGCGTGACTGACCTTCGCATCGCCATCGTCGGCTTCGGCAAGATCGCGCGCGATCAGCACCTCAGTGCGATCGCCGCGACCCCGGGGGCGACGCTTGCGGCCGTAGCCAGCCGCAACGCCTCGCTGCCGGATCTGCCGCATTTTGCCACGATCGAAGAATTGCTGGAGCAGGGTCCGCCGATCGATGCGGTTTCGCTCTGCACGCCGCCGCAGGTGCGCCGCGCTCAAGCGGCTGCGGCGCTCGCGGCCGGCAAGCACGTGATGCTGGAGAAGCCGCCCGGTACCAGCGTCGCCGAGCTCGATCCGCTGATCGCGATGGCTGCGGATGCGAAGCGCACGTTGTTCGCAACCTGGCATTCGCGCCATGCGCCCGCCGTCGAGCCGGCCCGCGCATGGCTGGCAACGCGGCGGATCAAATCCGTGCACATCAATTGGAAAGAAGATGTCCGTATCTGGCATCCCGGGCAGGCGTGGATCTGGGAGCCGGGCGGCCTCGGCGTCTTCGATCCCGGTGTCAACGCGCTGTCGATCCTGACCCGCATTCTGCCAAGACCCGTGTTCGTCACCGCGGCCGAGCTGGCCTTTCCTTCCAATTGCCAAGCGCCGATTGCCGCGAACCTGACGCTGACCGACCTCGCCGGTCTGCCTGTCACCGCCGAGTTCGATTTCCGCCAGATCGGGCCGCAGAGCTGGGATATCCTCGTCGAAGCCGACCAGGGACAAATGACGTTGTCCCGCGGCGGCAGGATCATGGCGGTCGACGGCAAGGTTGTTGCTGACGCGCCCGACGAGGAATATCGCGAGCTGTACCACCGTTTCGTCGAGCTCGCCGCAACAGGCGCGAGCGACGTCGACCTGGCGCCGCTCCGTCTCGTCGCCGATGCCTTCCTGCTCGGCAGGCGCACGCTGGTCGAACCATTTGTGGTCTGAACATGGCTGGTTCAAAAATAACAAAAGACGTCTTCGGAACGCTGCCTGATGGCCGCAATGTCGAGCGCATCGCGCTGCGCGGCGAGGCCGGCTTCGAAGCCCGCATCATCACCCATGGCGCGGTGATCCAGGCCCTGGTCGCGCCGGACGCCAAAGGCGGCTATGACGACGTCGTGCTCGGCCACGATGCCTTCGCCGGCTATCTTGCCGAACGAAAATTCTTCGGTGCCACCGTCGGCCGCTACGCCAACCGCATCGCCAAGGGACAGTTTTCGCTCGATGGCGAGACCTTCCAGCTTCCTGTCAACAACGGTCCGAACGCGCTGCACGGCGGCATCGACGGGTTCGACCGCAAGCTCTGGGAGATTGACGAGATCGAGGAGGGCGGCGAGCCCGCGGTGACGCTCACTTATACAAGTCGGGATGGCGAGGAAAACTATCCCGGCAAGCTCGATGTGCGCCTGACCTATCGCGTCACCGGCCCGGCCGAGCTGTCGCTGATGATGGAGGCGCGGACCGACCGGCCCACCATCGTCAATTTGACCAACCACAGCTTCTTCAATCTGGAAGGCGCCATCTCTGGCACGTCCATTCTCGACCATCGCTTGACCGTCGCGGCTGATCATTTCCTTGCCATCGATCCGACCGCCATCCCGCTGCCGGAGCCGCCGCGCAGCGTTGCCGGCACGCCGTTCGATTTCCGCGACGCCCATGCCGTCGACGCGCGCATTCGCGAAAGCGATCAGCAATTGCGCAACGGCAGGGGCTATGACCACACCTACTGCCTTGGGCGCGACGGCAAGCTGACGCTCGCGGCGCGGCTGGAGGCGCCGCGCTCGGGCCGCATTATGGAGCTCTTCACCGATCAGCCCGGGCTTCAGGTCTATTCCGGCAACTATCTGGACGGCACGATCTCAGGCAAGGGCGGCAAGCTGATCCGGCAATCGGACGCCATGTGCCTGGAGCCGCACATCTGGCCCGATGCGCCGAACCGGCCGGATTTTCCGAGCCCGCGCCTCGATCCCGGCAAAGTCTATCGGCATCACACCGTCTATCGCTTCGCAGTGAGGGCGCCATGATCGAGCAGGTGCCGACCTCCGTTCTATCGACCGAGCAATGCCATCTCGGCGAAGGGCCGACCTATGACGTGGCCACCGATACAGCGTGGTGGTTCGACATTCGCGAGGGAAAGCTGTTCGAGGCGCATCTCGGCGGCGGCTCTATCAGCGTCCACGCGCTTGGCCGGATGGCCAGCGCGCTCGGGCGCATCGATGCCGAGCGGCAGCTGATCGTGGCGGAAGACGGCCTGTACATCCGGACGCTCTCTGACGGCGCGATGACGCTGTTCTGTCCGCTCGAAGCAGATAATCCCGCGACGCGCTCCAACGACTGCCGGGTGCATCAATCCGGCACGTTCTGGATCGGCACGATGGGCCGTAAGGCCGAACGCGGAGCAGGGGCGATCTACGCGCTCCATCGCGGCAAGATCTCGACGCTGTTTCCCGGCATCAGCATTCCGAACTCGATCTGCTTCTCGCCGGATGGCGCCACCGGCTACTTTGCCGACACCGCGCGCGCCGTGCTCTATGCCGTACCGCTCAATCCCGCGACCGGCCTGCCGCGCGGCGAGCCGGAGGTGCTGTTGCAGCACACCGGCGTCGGCGGCCTCGACGGCTCGGTGTGCGATGCCGACGGGAATATCTGGAACGCCTGCTGGGGCGCGAGCCGTATCGATGTCTACTCGCCGCAAGGCGAACGCCTGCGCTCGCTCAGCGTGCCGGCAAAGCAGTCGAGCTGCCCGGCGTTCGTCGGCCCAGATCTGTCGCGCCTTCTTGTCACCTCGGCCTGGCAGGACATGGACGCAGGAGCGCGTGCCGCCGATCCGCAAGCCGGCTGCACCTTTCTGCTCGACGCATCCGCGCCCGGTCGCGCGGAGCCCAACGTCAAACTCGCATAGGAGATCCGAAGTCGACCTCTACCGACGTTTTCGACCACACGAAGAAACAGTCTGACACCCAAGGGAGTGAAACATGCTGAAACTGAAGACGACATTCCTCGCGTTGGCGCTGGCCGGCGCTGCAACCATGGCGGCGGGCGCTGCCTCCGCGCAGGAGAAGGCGACCGTCGGCATCGCCATGCCGACCAAGTCGTCGGCGCGCTGGATCGACGACGGCAACAACATGGTCAAGGTGCTGAAGGAGCGCGGCTACAACACCGACCTGCAATATGCCGAGGACGACATCCCGAACCAGCTCTCGCAGGTCGAGAACATGGTGACCAAGGGCGCCAAGGCGCTGGTGATCGCCGCGATCGACGGTACCACGCTGTCCGACGTGCTCAAGCAGGCGAAGGCAAAAGGCATCATCGTGATCGCCTATGACCGCCTGATCCGCGGCACGCCGAACGTCGACTATTACGCAACGTTCGACAATTTCCAGGTTGGCGTCTTGCAGGCGCAGTCGATCGAGAAGGGGCTTGGTCTCAAGGAGGGCAAGGGTCCATTCAACATCGAGCTGTTCGGCGGCTCGCCCGACGACAACAACGCCTATTTCTTCTACAACGGCGCGATGAGCGTGCTGAAGCCCTATATCGACAGCGGCAAGCTCGTCGTCGTCTCCGGCCAGATGGGCATGGACAAGGTCGCGACCTTGCGCTGGGACGGCGCCACTGCACAGGCCCGCATGGACAATCTGCTCAGCGCCTACTACGGCAACAAGAAGCTCAACGCCGTGCTGTCGCCCTATGACGGGCTTTCTATTGGTATCATCTCATCGCTGAAGGGCGTCGGCTACGGCAGCGCCGACCAGCCGATGCCGATCATCTCCGGTCAGGATGCCGAGGTGCCCTCGATCAAGGCGATGCTGCGCGGCGACCAGTATTCGACCATCTTCAAGGACACCCGCGATCTCGCCAAGGTGACCGCCGACATGGTCGACGCCGCGCTTGCCGGCAAGCAGGTCACCGTCAACGACACCAAGACTTACGAGAACGGCGTCAAGACCGTGCCGTCCTATCTGCTCAAGCCGGTCGTGGTGTACAAGGACAATTGGGAGAAGGTTCTGGTCGACAGCGGCTACTACAAGAAGTCGCAGTTCCAGTAACACTCTCTTTTCTCCCTCTCCCCGCGTGCGGGAGAGGGTCGGGGTGAGGGGCTCTCTCCACATGGGCAGTTACCCTTGCGGAGACTCCCCCTCACCCGGAATTCAAGCTGCGCTCGAATTCCAGCCTCTCCCCGCACGCGGGGAGAGACGAAGTAACGCAAGGGACAACCACGATGACCGCCATGCTGGAGATGCGCAACGTCAGCAAGAGCTTTGCCGGTGTGCAGGCGCTACGTGACGTCAATTTCTCGGTTCACGCCGGCCAGATTCACGCGCTTGTCGGCGAGAACGGCGCCGGAAAATCCACGCTGATGAAGGTGTTGAGCGGTGTCTATCCGGCAGGCAGCTACGAGGGCACCATTGTCTTCGAGGGCGAGGAGCGCCGCTTTCGCGACATCAACGATTCCGAGGCACTCGGCATCATCATCATCCATCAGGAGCTGGCGCTGATCCCGCTGATGTCGATCGCCGAAAACATCTTCCTGTCGCATCCGCCATCGAAGCTCGGCGTGATCGACCGCGACGAGGTCTACCGGCGCACCCGGGAGCTGCTGGCCCAGGTCGGTCTCAAGGAATCGCCGGATACGCTGATCACCGATCTCGGCGTTGGCAAGCAGCAGCTGGTCGAGATCGCCAAGGCGCTGTCGAAGCGGGTACGGATGTTGATCCTGGACGAGCCGACTGCCAGTCTCAACGAGGCCGACAGTGCCGCACTGCTCGAGCGCCTGATGGCGTTCCGCGAGCAGGGCATCGGCTCGGTCCTGATCTCGCACAAACTCAACGAGGTCGCCAAGGTCGCCGACCACATCACTGTGCTGCGCGACGGCCGCACCGTGGACAGCATCGATTGCCATGCCGAGCCGATCCAGGAAGACCGCATCATCCGCAGCATGGTCAATCGCGATCTCGCCCACCGTTTTCCCGAACGCAGTGCAAAGATCGGCGAGCCCGTGCTGGAGGTTTCGAACTGGTCGGTTTATCACCCCATTCATCCCGAACGGCAGGTGATCAAGAACGTCGATTTCGGCGTCAGGCGCGGCGAGGTCGTCGGCATTGCCGGGCTGATGGGGGCGGGCCGCACCGAGTTCGCCATGAGCCTGTTCGGCCGCTCGTGGGGCACCAATATCAGCGGCCACATCAGGCTCGAAGGCCGTGAGATCGCGCTGCCGAGCGTTGCGGCGGCCATCGACGCCGGCCTTGCCTATGTCACCGAGGACCGCAAGCAGCTCGGCCTGATCCTCGCCGACGACGTCCGCAAGAACATCACGCTGGCGAGCCTCGACCAGGTCGCTCCCGGCAGGGTGATCGACGACATCGCCGAACTGAAGGTCGCCAGCGACTACCGCAACCGGATGCGGATCCGCTGTTCCGACGTCTACCAGGAGACCAGCCAGCTCTCCGGCGGCAACCAGCAGAAGGTGGTGCTGTCGAAATGGCTGATGACCGACCCCAAGGTCCTGATCCTGGACGAGCCGACGCGGGGCATCGATGTCGGTGCCAAATACGAGATTTACTGTATCATCAATGAGCTTGCGGAAGCTGGCCGCGGCGTCGTGGTGATCTCCTCGGAGATGCCCGAGCTGCTCGGCATCTGCGACCGCATCTGTGTCATGAACGACGGCGCCTTCGTCGGCGAATTCAAGGGCGCGGATGCGACACAAGAGAAGATCATGCGCGCGATCATGCGCAATGAACGAAGCATTGGAAACGCCGCGCCTGCGGCCGCGGAGATGGGAGGATCGCAGCCATGACCGACAAGACGGTTTCGCTGCCCGAGGAGCGCCGGCACGGCAGCTTCATCAAGAACAATTTGCGCAATTACGGCATGCTGATGTCGCTGATCGCGATCATGCTGTTCTTCCAGGTCATGACCGGCGGCACGCTGCTGCAGCCGCTCAACCTCACCAACCTGGTGCTGCAGAACAGTTACATCGTCATCATGGCGCTGGGCATGCTGCTGGTGATCGTGACCGGCCACATCGATCTCTCGGTCGGTTCGGTCGCGGGCTTCGTCGGCGCGGTCGCCGCGCTTCTGATGGTAACCTACAAGGTCGACTACACGCTGGCCTTCATCGCGTGCCTTGCGGTCGGCGCGGCCATCGGCGCTGCGCAAGGCTATTGGGTGGCCTATTTCAAGATCCCGTCCTTCATCGTGACGCTGGCCGGCATGCTGGTGTTCAAGGGCCTTGCGCTCGCGGTGTTGCAGGGCCAGTCACTCGGACCGTTCCCATCGACCTTCCAGAAGCTATCGTCGGGCTTCATTCCGGAGCTGTTGCCCGAAGCGGGCACGCTGCATCCGACCTCGATGCTGATCGGCGCGGTGCTGGCGCTGGGCCTGGTCTACGCCGGCGCCAAGAGCCGGGCGCGTGAAGTGTCGCACGGCATCGAGGTCGAGCCCTACGCGTTCTTCCTCGGCAAGAGTGTCGTGCTTGCTTGTGCCGTGCTCTATTTCACGTATCTGATCGCGACCTATCGCGGCCTGCCCAACGTGCTCGTGATCATGAGCGCCCTGATCGCCCTCTATGGCTTCGTCACCCGCCGCACCGTGATCGGCCGCCAGATCTATGCCGTCGGCGGCAACGCCAAGGCAGCAAGCCTGTCGGGCATCAAGACCGAGCGGCTGACCTTCCTCACCTTCGTCAACATGGGCGCGCTGGCCGCGCTCGCCGGCCTCGTCTTCGCGGCGCGGCTCAACACCGCGACGCCGAAGGCTGGTTTGGGCTTCGAGCTCGACGTCATCGCGGCCTGCTTCATCGGCGGCGCCTCCGCCTATGGCGGGGTGGGGCGCGTCGGCGGCGCCGTGGTCGGCGCCATGATCATGGGCGTCATGAACAACGGCATGTCCATCCTCGGCATCGGCATCGACTACCAGCAGGTCATCAAGGGCCTGGTGCTGCTCGGCGCCGTCTGCATCGACGTGTATAACCAGCGGCGATAGGGCGATCGGCGGTGCCATAAGGATGGCAAGGCGCTGGCGCCGTGCCAGCTCCCGCTCCGACACGCAAAAAGGGGTGGGCACGCTTCGCTTTGCCCGCCTATGGCTCGGGCGTGCTGAGCTATTGCCCAGGCAGTGAGTATATGATCGAATGGGCCGATGGATCCCGGCGGCCCCGATCTGATCATCTTCGATTGCGACGGCGTGCTCGTCGACAGCGAGCTGTTGAGCTGCCGCTGTCTGTCCGAGGTGCTGGCGGACTTCGGGTTCGAACTGGATGTGGAGCAGGCGCTCGAACTCTTTCTCGGGCGGAGCACGGCTGCGATCGGAGAATATTATCGCGGGCGTGGACAGATCCTGCCGGACGATTTTCTCTCGCGCCTGAAGTCGCGTGTGCTTGAGACGTTTGCCGGGGGGCTCCAGCCCATTGCCGGGGTGGGCGCTGTCTTGTCTGACTTGAAGACCCCGGGTTGTGTCGCGTCGTCGAGTGATCTCGACCGCGTCGCGCTGTCGCTGGAGGTGACCGGTCTTGCGCCGCATTTCGAAACGCGGATCTACACCGCGCAAATGGTCAGGCACGGCAAGCCGGCGCCCGACCTCTTTCTCCACGCGGCAGAGCAGATGGGCGCGGCGCCTGCGCGCACGCTGGTGATCGAGGACAGTGTCAGCGGCGTGCAGGCGGGCAAGGCGGCCGGCATGACGGTCTGGGGATTTGTCGGCGGCAGCCATTATCGAGGACGCGACGGCCGCGCTATATTATCCGCCGCCGGAGCTGATCGGGTCTTCGCGCAGATGAGCGATTTCTGGAAGGAGGCATGACGCCTTGGCTGGCGAGAACGACAAGTCGAGGCTTGACGATGCCGCGCGGGCCGGCTGGCTCTATTTCATAGCGGGCCATACCCAGGACGAGATCGCAAGAATGCTCCAGGTCTCGCGTGCCTCGGCGCAGCGGCTGGTCTCGCTCTGCCTCGCCGAGCGGCTGATCACCTTCCGGCTCGAACATCCCATCGCAGCCTGCATGGAGCTGGCCGCGCGCCTGAAGGAGCGGTTTGATCTCGTCCATTGCGAGGTCGTCCCGGCCGATCCTGCGGCGCCGCAGGCCACCGCCGGTATCGCCGAACGCTGCGCCAATCTGCTGGATGCGACACTGCGCTCGGAAACGCCGGTGATCGTCGCGCTCGGCACGGGGCGGGCGGTGCGCGCCGCAGTCGAGCGCGTCACGCCGATCGACCGGCCCAACCACCAGATCGTCTCGCTGGTCGGCAACATCTCCGCCGACGGTTCGGCAAGCTTCTACGATACCGTCGGCCGACTCGCCGACCGCACCGGCGCGCGGCATTATCCGATGCCGCTGCCGTTTCTGATGTCGTCGGAGGATGAGCGCAACAAGATGGTCCGGATCGAGCCGATCGCCAAGGTGAAGGCGGTTGCCGCCAAGGCGGATTTGCGCCTCGTCGGCATCGGCCAGATGGACCAGAAGGCGCAGGTCCACATCGACGGCTTCGTCACCCGCGACGAATTGTTCGAGATGATGCGGTTGGGTGCCATCGGCGAGATCACCGGCTGGGCCTACGATTCCAAGGGCCGCCTGCTCAAGGCCGGCGCCAACAAGCGCCTCACCAGCATCCCGCCGGAAGTGCCGGCCAAGACCACGACCATCGGTGCCGCGGTCGGTGCCGCCAAGGTGCCGGCGATCGCGGCGGCGCTGAACGGGCGCCTGATCAACGGCCTGATCACGGACGAGGCCACCGCGCGGGCGATCCTGGAGCGGTAGGGCACGATCTCGCCGCTTGCTCGGCTGTCGTCGTCCGCAAAAGCGGACGATCCAGTACGCCGCGGCCTGACTTGGGGCAAGCAACTCACGACGCGGAGTACTGGATGCCCCGCTTTCGCGGAGCATTGATGGGGAGGGTTGTCGCACCGCAGCACTCATAAGTTGCTGAAACATCCGTGCTCCTGCTTGACAACCGTCATCTCTGGATTGAACATACGCCCAACGCGTGGGCATATGCTCAAAACGCGAACTGGAGGGAGGTCATCGTGAAATACGTCCTCGGCGCCGTCTGCGGCGCGTCTGTCCTGCTGGCCGTCCCTGCGATGGCGGAAACCACCCTGACGATCGCCACGGTCAACAACGGCGACATGATCCGCATGCAGGGGCTGACCGGCGAATTCACCAAGAAGAACCCCGACATCTCGGTGAAGTGGGTGACGCTGGAGGAGAACGTGCTGCGCCAGCGCGTCACCACCGACATCGCCACCAAGGGCGGCCAGTTCGACGTGCTCACCATAGGTACCTACGAGGTGCCGATCTGGGCCAAGAAGGGCTGGCTGGTGCCGCTCGCCAATCTCGGCGCCGACTACGACGTCGCCGACCTCTTGCCCAAAATCAAGGACGCGGTCTCCGTCGACGGCAAGCTCTATGCCGCGCCGTTCTACGGCGAGAGCTCGATGGTGATGTACCGCACCGACCTGTTCGAGAAGGCCGGGCTCAAGATGCCGGAGAAGCCGACCTGGGATTTCGTCATCGACGCCGCCAAGAAGCTCACCGACAAGAGCGGCGGCGTCTACGGCATTTGCCTGCGCGGCAAGGCCGGCTGGGGCGAGAACATGGCGTTCCTCTCGGCGATGGCCAATTCCTATGGCGCGCGCTGGTTCGACGAGAAGTGGGTGCCGCAGTTCAACACGCCGGAATGGAAGACGACGCTCACGACCTACGTCAATCTGATGAAGGAAGCCGGCCCTCCCGGTGCGAGCTCCAACGGCTTCAACGAGAACCTCGCGCTGTTCAACGCCGGCAAGTGCGCGATGTGGATCGACGCGACCGTCGCGGCGTCCTTCGTCACCAACCCCAAGGACTCCAAGGTGGCCGACAAGGTCGGCTTCGCGCTCGCGCCCAACACCGGGCTCGGCAAGAACGCCAACTGGCTATGGGCCTGGAACCTCGCGATCCCCGCCGGCTCGAAGAAGACTGAGGCGGCCGAGAAGTTCATCGCCTGGGCAACCAGCAAGGACTACACCAAGCTCGTGGCATCGAAGGAGGGCTGGGCCAACGTCCCGCCGGGGACACGAACTTCGCTCTACCAGAACGAGGACTATCTGAAGGTCGCCCCGTTCGCGAAGCTGACGCTTGCCTCGATCGACGCGGCCGATCCGAACAAGCCGACGGTGAAGCCGGTGCCTTATGTCGGCGTGCAGTACGCCGCGATCCCCGAATTCCAGGGTATCGGCACGCAGGTCGGCCAGCAGTTCTCCGCCGCGCTTGCGGGATCGATGACGGTCGATGCCGCGCTCACGGCAGCGCAATCGGTGACCGAACGCGAGATGAAGCGCGCTGGTTACATCAAGTGAACCCGAGCTCTCCCTCCTGAGCTCAAACTTGCGGCCATCCACCCTTTTTGGATGGATGGCCGCCTTCTTCCCGCCAGCGGAGAAGCGTTGATGGCAACCCGGCAGACGCAGATTCTTGCGCGGTCGCTCCTGACGCCGGCCGTCGGGCTGCTCTTCATCTGGATGATCGTTCCGCTCGCGCTGACGATCTATTTCTCGACATTGCACTACAGCCTGCTCGATCCCGGCTCCGAAGCGTTCGTCGGACTGGAGAACTTCCGCTACTTCCTCACTGATCCCGCCTTTCTCGCCTCGCTCCAGAACACGCTGGTGCTGGTCGGCTCCGTGCTGGCGCTGACGATCCTGCTTGGCATTCCGCTTGCATTGCTGATGGACCAGCCCGTGATCGGACGCAATTTCGTCCGGTTGATGGTGATCGCGCCGTTCTTCGTAATGCCGACGGTGAGCGCGCTGGTGTGGAAGAACCTGTTGATGCATCCGGTGTCCGGCCTGTTCGCCTGGCTCGCCGCGCTGTTCGGGTTGACACCGATCGACTGGTTCAACGACGTGCCGCTGTTTGCCGTGATCCTGATCGTGACATGGCAATGGCTGCCATTCGCGACGCTGATCCTGCTGACCGCGCTGCAATCGCTCGACGAGGAGCAGAAGGAGGCGGCCGAGATGGACGGTGCCAGTGCGGTCTCGACCTTCATCTACATCACGCTGCCGCATCTGGCGCGTCCGATCACGGTGGTGATCCTGATCGAGACCATTTTCCTGCTCACGGTGTTCGCCGAGATCTTCGTCACCACCGGCGGCGGACCCGGTCTTCAGACTACCAACATTGCCTTCCTGATCTATTCGCAGGCGCTGATCCAGTTCGACGTCGGCAGCGCCTCGGCGGGGGGCCTCGTTGCGGTCGTGATCGCCAACGTCGTCGCCTTCTTCCTGGTCCGCATCGTCGGCCGCAATCTGGAAGCCTGAATCATGGCGCGCAAGACAACTACGCGGCACGTGATGATCTCGACGATCGGGGCATGGTTCTTCGGCTTCCTGATCTTCTTCCCGATCCTCTGGATGGTGCTGGCGAGCTTCAAGACCGAGCTCGAGGCTTTTGCCATTCCGCCGTCGTTCCTGTTCTTCCACTGGACCACGGAAAACTACGCCACGGTGCAGGAGCGCAGCGACTATTTTCTCCATGCGATGAACTCGATCATCATCGCCGGCGGCTCGACGCTGATTGCGCTCCTGATCGCGATACCTGCGGCCTGGTCGATGGCGTTCTCGCCGACCAAGCGCACCAAGGACATCCTGCTGTGGATGCTCTCGACCAAGATGATGCCGCCGGTCGGCGTGCTGGTGCCGATCTATCTCATTTACAAGAGCTTCGGCCTGCTCGATTCCCGCATCGGCCTCGTCTTCATCCTCTGCCTCGGAAATCTGCCGATCGTGATCTGGATGCTGTTCACCTATTTCAAGGAGATCCCGCGCGACATCCTCGAAGCCGCGCGCATGGATGGCGCAACAATAGGCCGCGAGCTCGTCTATGTGCTGACGCCGATGGCGATCCCGGGGCTGGCGTCCACGCTGCTGCTCAATTTGATCCTGGCATGGAACGAGGCGTTCTGGACGCTCAATCTGTCGACGTCGAGCGCCGCGCCGCTCACCACGTTCATCGCGTCCTATTCGAGCCCGGAAGGGCTGTTCTGGGCCAAGCTGTCGGCGGCCTCGACGCTGGCGATCGCGCCCATCCTCGTCCTCGGTTGGTTCAGCCAGAAGCAGCTCGTGCGCGGGCTCACCTTCGGCGCGGTGAAGTAAAAGGGGCTGCCGGATCATGGGGCAGATCACACTTCAGGACGTGCAGAAGTCCTTCGGCCCGGTGCACATCATCAAGGGCGCCGATCTCGACATCGCCGACGGCTCCTTCGTGGTGTTCGTCGGTCCCTCGGGCTGCGGCAAGACCACGCTCTTAAGGCTGATCGCCGGGCTTGAGGATGTCAGCGGCGGCAAGATCCTGATCGACGGCAAGAACGTCGTCGACACGCCGCCGGCCAAGCGCGGGCTCTCGATGGTGTTCCAGTCCTACGCGCTCTATCCGCATATGAGCGTGCGCGGCAATATCGGCTTCGGTTTGAAGATGGCCGGCCTTGCCAGGGACGAGATCAACCGCAAGGTCGAAGCGGCGGCCGCGACCCTGAACCTCACGCCCTATCTCGACCGCAAGCCGCGCGAGCTCTCCGGCGGCCAGCGCCAGCGCGTTGCGATCGGCCGCGCCATCGTCCGCGAGCCGAAGGCGTTCCTGTTCGATGAGCCGCTCTCCAATCTCGATGCTGCGCTACGCGTGCAGATGCGCATCGAGGTGACGCGGCTGCAGAAGCAGCTCGGCACCACCGCCATCTACGTCACCCATGACCAGGTCGAGGCCATGACCATGGCCGACAAGATCGTCGTGCTCAACGGCGGCAAGATCGAGCAATACGGCTCGCCGCTGGAGCTCTATGAGCGGCCTGCCAATCTCTTCGTCGCCGGCTTCATCGGCTCGCCCAAGATGAATTTCGTCACGGGCGAGCTCGCCAAACAGCAGGGCGCAACCACCATCGGCGTACGGCCGGAGCATCTGAAGATCGAACGAGACGGCACCGGGGGCTGGCAGGGAACCATCGCCGTCGCCGAACATCTCGGCAGCGACACCTTTCTGTATGTCGATGCGGGCCCCCTCGGTATGCTGACCGCGCGTTACATCGGCGAACTGAGCCTGCATGCCGGCGACCGGGTGTTGCTGGTGCCGGACCCCGCACGCATCCACCGCTTCGACCAGAGCGGCAACGCGCTTCGCGGCTGACAAGAAACGGCAAGAAAACGGAAAACGACCATGTACCTGGAAAAATTCAAGCTGAGCGGCAAGACCGCGTTCATCACTGGCGGCGGGCAGGGCATCGGGCTTGCCTGCGCGGAGGCGCTGGCCGAGGCCGGAGCCAAGGTCATCATCGGAGACCGCGACAGCAAGGTCGCCGACACCGCGAAAGCCGAGCTGAAAGCGAAAGGCTACGAGATCGAGACCGCGGTCATGGACGTGACCGATACCAGGCGCGTGGCCGAGGTCGCGGGCGACCTTGTGGCCCGCCATGGCAAGGTCGACATCCTCGTCAACAATGCCGGTATTGCGCGCAGCGAGACCCCGGCTGAGACCGTCACCGACGAGCACTGGCTCAACGTCATCGACGTCAATCTCAACGGCACCTTCTGGTGCTGCCGCGAATTCGGCAAGCACATGTTGAAGGCGGGAAGCGGCGCCATCGTCAATGTCGGCTCGATGTCCGGCTTCATCGTCAACAAGCCGCAGGAACAGTGCTTCTACAACGCCTCCAAGGCCGGCGTGCATCATCTGACCAAGTCGCTCGCGGCCGAATGGGGCGCCCGCGGCATCCGGGTCAATGCGGTGGCGCCGACCTATATCGAAACGCCGCTTAATGCTTTCGTGAAGAGCAATCCAAAAATGTACGACGCCTGGATCGGTGGAACCCCGATGGCGCGAATGGGGCAGGTCGAGGAGATCGCCTCCGTCGTGCTGTTCCTCGCCTCGGAGGCCGCGAGCCTGATGACCGGCAGCATCGTGCTGGTGGATGGCGGCTACACTTGCTGGTAGGCTTGCGTCAAAACTGACGAGAGCTTCCGGGAGCGACCATGCCGCGAGCGTATATCGGCGTCGATGTGGGGACCACGAGCACGCGGGCAGGGGTATTTGATGAGGCCGGCACGCTGCTTGCGACCGCACGGCATCCGATCCGGATCTGGCACGAGGCCGGCGACATCGTCGAGCAGTCCTCGCAGGACATCTGGGACGCCTGTATCAAGTCGGTGCGGGCGGCGATGGCGGAAGCCGCCATCGCGCCCGATGGCGTCGGCGGCATCGGCTTCGACGCCACCTGTTCGCTCGTGGTGCTGGACCGCGAGGGCGAGCCGCTCACGGTCAGCGCCTCGGGCATGCCGCAGCGCAACGTCATCGTCTGGATGGACCATCGCGCCACGGCCGAGGCGCGGCTGATCAACGAGACCGAAGACGCCGTGCTGCGCTATGTCGGCGGCTCGATCTCGCCCGAGATGGAGATGCCGAAGCTGCTATGGTTGAAGCGGCACATGCGCGCGAGCTTCGATACCGCCGGGCATTTTTTTGATCTGGCAGACTATCTGACCTGGCGCGCCACCGGCTCGCTCCAGCGCTCGACCTGCACGGTCACCTGTAAGTGGAACTATCTCGCTCATGACGGCGGCGGCTGGAGCGCGCAGTTCTTCAAGCGCATCGGCCTGTCGGAGTTCGTCAACGAGAAATACGCCCGGATCGGCACCGACATCGTCGCGCCTGGTACCCGGCTCGGCGAAGGGCTTACCCGCGCCGCCGCGGCCGAGTTCGGCCTGTCGCCGGGCACGCCGGTCGGCGCGTCCCTGATCGATGCGCATGCTGGCGGCATCGGGGCGATCGGCGGGCGTGACGGGTCGGGCGGAACGACGGATGTCACCGATCGCCTCGCTTACATCATGGGAACGTCGGCCTGTATCATGGCGACGACCACGCAGCCGTGCTTCGTGCCGGGCGTGTGGGGTCCTTATTATTCCGGCATGGTGCCGGACTTCTGGCTCAACGAGGGCGGCCAGTCGGCCGCGGGCGCTGCGATCGACCATCTCCTCAAATCGAATCCGGGCCATGCCGAGGCGAGCGCGGCCGCGCGCAACGAAGGGCTCGACCTCATCGACTTCCTCGAGCGCCGCATCATCGCGCGCGCTGGCAGCGCCAGCCGCGCCGCGTTGCTCGCCCGCGACGTCCATGTCCTCCCCGAATTCATCGGCAACCGCTCGCCCTACGCCGACCCTGACACCCGCGCGGTGATCGCCGGCCTCGATCTCGACACCGACACTGGCTCCATGGAGCGGCTGTTCATCGCCGGCCTGTGCGGGCTCGCTTACGGGCTGGCCGAGGTGATCGAAGCCTTCGCCGCGCACGGCGTCCGCTCCAGCCTCATGATCATGGGCGGCGGGGCGAGCCGCAGCCCGCTGGTGCGGCAGATCATGGCCGATACGACGGGCCTTGCCGTCGCGCTGCCGCAGACCAAGGAGCCGGTGCTGCTGGGCGCGGCGATGTTGGGTGCGGTCGCCGGCGGCGCCTATGCCTCGATCGGCGAGACTATGGCAAAGATGTCGGCGGTGGGAGGCAAGAGCGAGCCGACCGCGCCGGACATGGCCGCCTTCCACGCTCGCAAGCGCGAGGTCTACAAGCTGCTGCGCGCGGTCGATCGCGGCAGCCGCGCCGCCATGCGCGATATCGCTAGAAGTTGAACGACATGCTGATTGCCTGTGGCGATGCGCTGATCGATTTCGTGCCGACACAAAACGCTGCCGGGCGCGAAGCGCTGATGCCGGCGGTTGGCGGCTCCTGCCTCAACGTCGCGGTCGGCATCGCGCGCCTGGGCGCGCCGACCGGTTTTGTCGGCGGCATCTCGACCGACCTGTTCGGACAGATGGTCGCGGATCACGCCGCGGCGTCCAACGTTCGGCTGGATCTCGCCACCCGCAGCGATCACCAGACCACGCTTGCCTTCGTTCGCATCGTCGCCGGCGAGTCGCATTATGCGTTCTACGATGCCGGGACCGCGGCGCGGAACTGGACCTACCGGCGCGGCACGATCCCCTTCGAAGACATCGAGGCCGTCCACGTCGGCTCGACCACGCTTGTCAACGACCAGGGTGCGGCCGAGACCAAGGCGTTGATCGCGGACGCGCGGGCCTCCTCGACCATCTCCTTCGATCCGAACTGCCGGCCGAATCTCGTCAAGAACAAGCCGGCCTATGTCGCGCGGATGATGGAGTTCGCCGCCGGCGCCGATCTCATCAAGATGTCGGACGTCGACTTCGCCTATCTGTTCGGCGAGGAGCCTTATCACGAGCGCGCCAACGCGCTGCTCGGGCAGGGCACGCGTCTCGTCGTCCTCACCCGCGGCGACAACGGCGCCATCGCCTGGCACGCGGGGGCAGGGCAGATCGAGGTCGCTGCGCCTGAGGTCGAGGTCGCCGACACCATTGGCGCAGGCGACAGCTTTCAGGCCGCGCTGCTGTTCGCCCTGCACAAGCAGGGCCGCATGACCCGCGAAAGGCTGAAGGATATCGGCGCGGACGAACTCCGCCGCGTGCTGTCCTTTGCCGCCAATTGCGCGGGCCTCACCTGCACCCGCCCGGGTGCCGATCCGCCCTGGAGCCACGAGATCAGCTGGAGCTGGTAGGCCGCGCGTCCGGGGCCTGCGATGGCCGAGATGTCCCGGCGGACTGTGGCCATGCGTGAGCAGAAATGGACAGGACCGACGCCCGCTGGCAAGGTCCGCGCGTCCTGACGCGAGCCTGTCCTGATGAGCAATGATCTCTGTTTCCTCTCCGCCACCGAGCTGCGCGAACGCATCAGCAGCAAGGAGGTCTCGCCCGTCGAGGTTGTCAGCGCCGTGCTCGCGCGCGCCGAGGCGCTTCAGAGCGAGCTGAACTGTTTCATTACGCTGTGTGGCGATGAGGCGATGGAAGCGGCGCGCGACGCCGAGCGCAAGATGATGGCAGGCGAAGCGCTCGGCCTGCTGCACGGCATCCCCGTCACCGTCAAGGACATCGTCAATACCAAGGGCGTGAAGACGACGTTCGGCGCTGTGCCGTACAAGGACAATGTGCCGACTGAGGATGCCGTCGCGGTCGCGCGGCTGCGCAGCGAAGGTGCGATCCTGATCGGCAAGACCACGACGCCGGAATTCGGCAGCAAGTGCCTGACCGACTCGCCGCTGTTCGGCCGCACCCGCAATGCGTGGGACGCGCGGCGTTCCTCCGGGGGCTCCAGCGGTGGTGCGGCCGTCGTTGTTGCGAGCGGCATCGCGCCGCTGGCGATTGCGACCGACGGCGGCGGTTCGACGCGGATACCCGCAGCCTGCAACGGCGTGGTCGGCTTGAAGCAGAGCAACGGGGTCATCCCGCACAGCCAGGCGCTGGATGTGTTCGGCAATCAGACCTATGTCGCGCCGACCACCCGCACCGTCACCGACACCGCACTGATGATGCAGGTGATGGCCGGCGAGGATGCCTGCGATCCCTGGTCGATCGGCCTGCCGGTGCCGGATTTCGTCGGCACAGTCGCCCCGCGCGGCGACCTGCGCGGGCAAAAGATCCTGTACTGCCTGACCCCGCCGGGCCGCCCCGTGTCCGCCGATGTCGCGGCCAGCTTCAAGGCGAGTCTCGCGCGCCTGGCGAGCTTGGGTGCCGAGCTCGAGGAATTTTCCGGCGAGGGTTTTGACATCGAGCCGATATGGCGCGCCATCAACCACACCGTCTGGCGCGCGCGCTTTGCAAAGCTTGCGGCCGAGCACAAGGATGAGCTCAGCGAAACCTTCCTCAAGCAGCTGGCGCTCGCCACCGAAGTCAGCGGCGTCGACTACCAAGAGGCGATGTTCGCGCGCACGGCGCTGTTCCGCCGCGTTCAGTCGCTGCTTGCGCGCGGGCACCTCCTGGCGATGCCCACGCTGACGCGCACCGCGCTGCCGATCGAACAGGACCTATTCGGTACCATCGAGGTCGATGGGGCGCATTTCGCCAGCGTCCGGCCGCACTGGTTCCCCTGGACCATGCTGTTCAACATGACCGGGCATCCCGCGGTCAGCCTGCCCAGCGGCTTCGGCCGGGACGGCCTGCCGATCGGGCTCCAGCTCGTCGGCCGCTTCCGGGCCGATGCGGAATTGCTGCGGGTCAGCGCGCTGTTCGAGGCGTCAAGCAATCTTCTGTCCCGGTGGCCGGAATGACGCGACGGCATGCCGCAAAGGACTTGCTTCGGCTGCCCGGACATGTTGATCGTGCCAGGGATGAGCCCTGACCCCGACCGCGCATGAGCGTATTTGTCCTCCGACGTGTGTTGACATTGCTGGCGACGCTGGTCGGCGCATCCATCATCATTTTCCTGGTGCTGGACGCGCTTCCGGGCAATGCCGCGCAGATGCTGATGGGCGCCGACGCATCGGCCGATGCGGTGCGCGCGCTCACCGTCAAGCTCGGGCTCGATCAGCCGCTGGCGGTTCGCTATCTGCAATGGATCAAGGGGCTTCTGATCGGCGATCTCGGCAATTCCTACGTCTACGGCACGCCCGTCGCCAGCCTGATCGCTGAGCGGCTGGTGCTGACCATCCCGCTCGCGATCATGTCGATGCTGATCACGGTGACCTTGGCGCTCTCGGCCGGCATCTACACCGCCGCTAACCATAACAAGCTCGGCGATGTCGGCGTGATGTCGCTGACCCAAATCGGCATTGCGCTGCCGAATTTCTGGTTCGCGATCCTGCTGGTGCTCCTGTTCTCGGTGCGGCTGCAATGGCTCTCCGCGGGCGGCTTCGCCGGTTGGGATGAGGGCGTCTGGCCCGGGATCAAGTCGCTCTTGCTGCCGGCGATCTCGCTCGCGGTGGTGCAGGCGGCGATCCTTGCGCGCGTCACGCGCTCGGCCGTGCTCGAGGTGCTGCGCGAAGATTTTGTTCGCACGGCGCGCGCGAAGGGGCTCGGCAAGCGCGAGGTGCTGTGGCGCCACGTGCTGCGGAACGCCATGATCCCGGTGATGACGGTGATGGGGCTGCAATTCGCCAATCTGCTCGCCGGCACCATCGTGATCGAGAACGTGTTCTATCTGCCGGGACTCGGCCGGCTGATCTTTCAGTCGATTGCCAATCGCGACCTGATCGTGGTGCGCAACTGCGTGATGCTGCTGGCGGCCATGGTCGTCATCGTCAATTTCGTGGTCGACGTGCTCTATGCCTTTATCGATCCCCGCATCAAGGTCCACGACCTGTGAGCGCGCCGCTGATCACGCCGATCGACGCAGCCGTCGCAACACGCCCGCTGCCGGCACGCACGTTCTGGCGCCGCGCGCTGCGCCATCGCAGTTTTGTGCTGGGCGGGGCGCTGAGCCTGCTGGTGCTGGCCTCTGCGCTGCTGTCGCTGGTGTGGACGCCGTGGTCGCCTTACGAGATCGACATCGCCTCGAAGCTTCGGCCTCCATCGGCGGCGCACTGGCTCGGCACCGACCCCTTCGGCCGCGACATCGTCTCGCTGCTGCTCGCTGGTGCCCGTTCGACCATTGCGGTCGGCATCATCGCGGTGAGCATCGGTCTCACCTTCGGCGTCTGCCTCGGCCTGATCGCTTCGGCCAGGCGGGGCTGGACTGAAGAGATCATCATGCGATTCTCCGACTTCACCTTCGCCTTTCCGGCCGTGCTGTCCGCGATCATGCTCGCCGCGGTCGTGGGGCCGGGCATGGTGACTTCGATCGTCGCGATCGGCATCTTCCAGATCCCGACCCTGATCCGGCTGACGCGCGGCTCGGCCAACGCGATCTGGGCGCGCGAATTCGTGTTGGCGGCGCGGGCGTCGGGGAAGGGCAGATTCCGCATCACGATCGAGCATGTGCTGCCGAACATCCTGTCGATCCTGATCGTGCAGGCGACCATTCAATTCGCGCTCGCCATTCTCGCCGAAGCCGCTTTGTCCTATCTCGGTCTCGGCACGCAGCCGCCGCAGCCGTCCTGGGGGCGCATGCTGAACGATGCGCAGACATTGTTGTTCCAGTCGCCGATGCTGGCGGTCTATCCGGGCGCGGCGATCGCCATCGCGGTGCTCGGCCTCAATCTGCTCGGCGACGGGTTGCGCGATCTGCTCGATCCACGGCTGGCACGGGAGCGATGATGATGGCTGAGCGCCCCGACATGCCGCTGATCGAGGTCGCCGATCTCGGCGTTCGCCTCAATACCAGCCGGGGGCCAGCGCAGGCCGTGCGCGGCGTCAGCTTTGCGCTGAAGCGCGGCGAGACGCTGGGGCTCGTTGGCGAATCCGGCTGCGGCAAATCCGTGACCGCGTTGTCGCTGATGGGATTGTTGCCGGACAGCGCAATCGTCAGCGGCAGCATCAAGCTCGACGGCAACGAGCTCGTCGGACTTGCGGATGCGGATTATTGCCGGCTCCGCGGCAACCGCATCAGCATGATTTTTCAGGAGCCGATGACCGCGCTCAACCCGATGCACACGATCGGCCATCAGGTCGCCGAGCCGTTGCGGCGTCACAGGACATATTCGGCAGCGCAGGCGCGGCGCGAAGCGATCGCCTTGCTGGACCGGGTCGGACTGCCCGATCCGGCCAAACGGATCGATGCCTATCCGCACCAGTTCTCCGGCGGTCAGCGCCAACGTGTGACTATCGCCATGGCGCTCGCCTGCGAGCCTGATTTGTTGATTGCGGACGAGCCGACCACGGCGCTCGACGTCACCATCCAGGGCCAGATCCTCGACCTCATCGCCGATCTCGTCGAGGAGCGCGGCATGTCGATGATCCTGATCTCGCACGATCTCGGCGTCATCGCCGAGAACGTGCAGCGCATGATGGTGATGTATGGCGGCACTGTGGTCGAGAGCGGCCCGACGGACGAGGTATTCCGCAGCATGGGACATCCCTACACGCAGGGCCTGTTCCGCGCCCGCCCGAAGCTCGGCGCGCGCAAGGGGACACGACTGAAGACGATCTCCGGCACAGTGCCGGAGCTCGCCGATCTGCCGGCGGGTTGCACCTTTGCCGATCGCTGCCCGCTCGTGATCGATCGGTGCCGCGCCGCGCTGCCGCCGATGGTGGAGGTCGGGCCCGGTCATGGCGTCCGCTGCATCAGGACCGATGTCTCGATGGCCGAAAACGTCGGAGCGCTGTCCGCATGAGCACTGCGCCTCTTCTCGACGTGAAGGATCTCGAGCAGCGCTACATGCTGCCGCGTGAAAGCGTATTCCGCCCGCCCGGCCAGGTGCGCGCGCTCAACGGCGTGAGTGTGCAAGTGCGGGCCGGCAAGAGTCTCGGCATCGTTGGCGAGTCCGGCTCGGGCAAGTCGACCTTTGCGCGGGTCGTGATGGCGCTGGAGCGGCCGACCGCGGGAGAGGTCACACTGCTCGGGCGCGATCTCAATCGCATCCCGCCCGACGAGCTGCGCCGGGCCCGCCGCGATTTCCAGATGGTGTTCCAGGACCCCTACGGCTCGCTCGATCCGCGTCAGACCATCGCCCGCATCGTCGCTGAGCCGCTGACCGTGCTGGAGGGCGCCGACCGCGCCACCTTTCGCGCGCGCGTCGCCGCGGTGCTGCGCCAAGTCGGCTCGCGCGATGCCGATATGGACAAATACCCGCACGAATTCTCCGGCGGCCAGCGCCAGCGCATCGCGATCGCGCGGGCGCTGATCACCCAACCAAAACTGATCGTCGCCGACGAGCCGGTCTCCGCGCTCGACGTTTCCGTGCAGGCCCAGGTGCTCAACCTGATGCAGGACCTCCAGGAGCAGTTCGGCCTCAGCTACATCCTGATCAGCCACGACCTCGCCGTGGTCGACTATCTCTGCGATGAGGTCGCGGTGATGTATCTCGGCCGGATCGTCGAGCAGGGCAGGC
The DNA here is from genome assembly GCF_016616235.1 of Bradyrhizobium diazoefficiens. Classification (NCBI taxonomy): domain Bacteria; kingdom Pseudomonadati; phylum Pseudomonadota; class Alphaproteobacteria; order Hyphomicrobiales; family Nitrobacteraceae; genus Bradyrhizobium; species Bradyrhizobium diazoefficiens. Next base: position 5,300,144 of record NZ_CP067100.1, on the reverse strand, counting down.
CGGAGGACCTGTTCGAGCGCTGCGCCCATCCTTACACGCGGGCGCTGCTGGAGGCCGTGCCGCGGGCGCGTGCCGTCGGCCGGCGGCGTCGCGGGGCGCAAGTGATCGCCTCGCACTCGGCCGCTGCGGCCGGATGCCCTTATGTCGCGCGCTGCGGGTTCGCCGACCAGCATTGCCGCGAGGTTCCGCCCTTGCTACGCAAGGTGGGCGAGAGCCATCTCGCCGCCTGCCATAAGGCGGAGGCGGTGATGGCGTTGCCGCAAGTTGCGGTGGAAGGTTAGTGTCCGCCGCAGGATTGGCATAGGCTCAAAGAAAAGCAGGCCGGGGAGTTACGAGATGTTCAGGAAACTATCGATCGTCGCTTTTGCCGCAGCGCTCGCCGCGGCGCCGCTGCCGGTGCTGGCGCAAGGCAAGAAGGACAGCGTCGTCATGGCGATGGCGCTGGAGCCTCCCGGGCTCGATCCCACCAATGCCGCCGCTGCCGCGATCGCCGAGGTCACGCTCTACAACATCTACGAGACGCTGACCAAGATCAACGAGGACGGCTCGGTCTCGCCCTTGCTGGCAGAGAGCTGGACCGCATCGCCTGATCTCAAGACCTACACGTTCAAGCTGCGCAAGGGCGTCAAATTCCACAACGGCGAAGCCTTCAATTCCGCCGCGGTAAAGTTCTCGTTCGAGCGCAACGCGGCGCCTGCTAGCACCAACAAGGACAAGAGCCTGTTCCAGGCTTTCGAGAAGGTCGATGCGCCCGACGCCGACACGGTGGTGATCACCCTGAAATACGGCGAGCCGAACCTGCCGTTCCTGCTCGGGCAGGCGAGCGGCTCGATCGTGGAGCCGAAGAGCGCAGCCACCAATGTCACGCAGCCGGTCGGCACCGGACCCTATCAGCTCGCCGCCTGGGCCAAGGGCTCCTCGATCACCCTGAACAAATGGGCCGACTATCGGAGCGCCGCCGCGGTCAAGCTGTCGAAGGTGACGATCCGCTTCATCTCCGACCCGGCCGCGCAGACTGCCGCGTTGCTGTCGGGCGACGTCGATGCATTCCCGCGCGTGTCGGCCCAGCGCACCATCGCGCAGTTCAAGGCCGATCCGCGCTTCAACGTCATGGTCGGCGGCTCCAGGGCCAAGACCATCGTCGCGATCAACGAGCGCAAGAAGCCGCTCGACGACGTCCGCGTGCGCCGCGCCATCCTGGCCGCGATCGACCGCAAGGCGATGATCGACGGCGCCGTCGATGGCTTCGGCACGCCGATCGGCAGCTTCTACGTGCCGGGCGCGCTCGGCTATGTCGACACGACAGGTATCAACCCCTATGACCCCGAGAAGGCGAAGAAGCTGCTCAGCGAGGCGGGCGTCACCACGCCGCTGGAATTGTCGCTGAAGCTGCCGCCGCCGTCCTATGCGCGGCAGGGCGGCGAGATCCTCGCAGCCCAGCTCGCCAAGGTCGGCATCGTCGCCAAGATCGAGAACGTCGAATGGGCGCAGTGGCTGTCGCAGGTGTTCGCGGCCAACGGTCCGCACAATTACGATCTCACCATCGTCAGCCATGTCGAGCCGTTCGACCTCGTCAAGATCACCGAGCCGGACTACTATCTCGGCTACAACAACGAGGCCTTCAACGCGCTCTACAAGCAGATCGTCTCGACGCCGGATGAAGCGGCCCGCGCCAAACTGCTCGGCGACGCCCAGCGCATGCTGGCGACCGACGCGGTCGCCGGCTTCCTCTATCAGCCGCAGCTGATCACCATCACCAACAAGAAGCTGAAGGGCGTCTGGAAGGAAGTCCCGCAATACGAGAACGATTTTTCGACGTGGTCGTGGGAGTAGTGACCACTCGATCAAGTCGACCCTGTCGCCTGGACAATGGCCTCTTCCAATCTGGGAGAGCCCATTTGTTTTGAGCGCTCCAACCAAAAATCTGAAAACAACCCCATGCACAGTAGACGGGGATAGTCATTTCAATGGCTTGCGGGGTGCGCTGAAGCGGATGCCGAGCATCCGCGATGTCTTGACCCGTCGGGCAAAACACTGGCATGATGCCATCATCGGGAATTCCGAAGCTGATGCTCGTCAGCGGGGCGAAAATGCGCTGGACGGATTTGGGCCCGCTTGCGACCCGTTTCAGATTTCGGACCGTGTCAGCGCCTTGGCTGAGAGCCATGGATAGTTGCGCCAGGATCTGGGCTGCGATAGGCATTTCGCGACGCTTTTTTTTAGCAGAGTTAACATGAGACGACGTGATTTCATTGCCGGCCTTGGCGCCGCAGCGTTGCCTCTGCCAGCGTGTGCTCAATCGAAGAATGATCACATCGCCCATGTCGCCTATTTGGGCGTTGGGAGCCCGGGCGCTTTCGATCCCCGGCAAATCGAAGAGTTCAGACGAGGTCTGCTCGAGAATGGCCTTGTAGAGGGCAGAACAATCGAGATTGATTACCTGTGGGGCGAAGGCGATCCAAACCGCATCAAACAACTGGCAGCAGATCTCGGACAACGCAATCTCGATGTCATCATCACTGCCGGCTCCGAGACGACACTTGCGCTGATAGCCACTGGAACCAAAACGCCCATTGTATTTGCAATCATCAGCGATCCGATTGGCACCGGAGTCGTGAAGAGCCTCAGCCGACCCGGCGGTAATGTCACCGGTTTGGCGATGTCTGGCACAGATTTGGAAGCCAAACGCGTGGAGGTGCTGAAAGAGGCTGTACCCGCAACGACGAGGATCATGGTCCTGCATGACCCCAAGGTAGGGCAGGCTGGAGTGGCTGAGGTACAGGCGACCGCGCGTGCACTCAAGCTTGACCCAGTGGTTGTACAGGCCGCTGATCCCAGTGAATTTGACGGTGCGTTCGCGCACGCGAAGGACCAGGGCGCGGATGCCCTTGTAGCTATGGCATCTCCGTTCCTGAACTATCATCGCAAGCGACTGATCGAGTTGGCAGGACGCTATCGATTTGCATCGGTTTGGTATGGTGCGGCCTTTGTCAGAGAAGGAGGGCTGCTGTCGTATGGCCCTAACTTTCCGGATATGTACCGCCGGTCCGCCGGCTACGTAGCAAAAATTATTGGGGGCGCGAAGCCCGCCGACATCCCGGTTGAACAACCTGTAAAGTTCGAGATGGTCATAAATCTCAAGACCTCAAAGGCGCTCGGGCTAGAAATTCCGGCCATGCTGATCGCTCGCGCCGATGAGGTGATCGAATAAGTAGGCCACGCCCGCTCCTGGGCCGGCGCTGGTGTTCGGCCGCGTGTTGCCCGGATGCATCGCCGGGGTGGCGCACGGCATCGAACCTTTGGAACCCTGATGCGTTAGCCGGGCCGATGGAGCCGGATGCACGTTCCGGCATGACGATGCGGCGACCAAGTTTGCTCATTGCTCAAACTGTACAGGTGGCCGTCCGGCGATTGGCTCGGCATCGGCGTGGAGATGCCCTCTGGGATCATCTGGGCCGATTTGCTGAACGCGACCGAAGAGGAGAAGCAGTTCGTCGAACGCTTGCTGAAGACTCGTATCCCGTCGGAGGAGTCGCTCGGCGAGATCGAGGCGTCGAGCCGCGTGATCCTCGACCACGGCACGCGAAGGATGTGGCTTCGCCCAGCGATTACGAGACGCGGCTGATCGACAAGATCCAGCTGCTACTCGGCGCCGTGCTCGGCTTCATCAACATCCGGCGGAACGAGCTGTTCAAGATCCCGACGATCGTCTCCGTCGTCGGCGTGCCGCCGACGATCCTGGTCGGGGTCTGGGGCTGAACTTCAAGCACATGCCCGAGCTGGACTGGACCTTTGGTTATCCGCTGGCGTGGCTTGCGATCATCGCCAGCGGCGTGTTGCCGCTGATCTGGTTCAAGCGCCGCGGCTGGCTCGAGTGATGGAGCGGCGCGCCGTTCGGGAACGACGCGCCGCTCGTGAGTTATGCGGCTTCCGCGGCGAGACTGCCGATCCAGTTGCGGGCCAGCGTCACGTCGGCCTGCGACAATTGATGGCCTGCCGGCAGGACCTTGTGGCTCACGCTCGCGCCTGCTTGCGACAACAGCGCCGCGAGCTGCGCCGAGTTGCTTGCCGGCACGATCGGATCGGTCTGCCCGGACAGCAGCAGGACAGGCTTGCCGTCGAGCCGCGCGCTGGGCGGATCCGACAGCGGCACCATGGCGCGCAACAGGATCGCGCCCGCCAGCACCTCCGGCTTGAGCAGCAACAGCGCGGCTGCGATGTTGGCGCCGTTGGAGAAGCCGACCGCCACCGGCGCGGCGATGCCATATTGCTTCCGCGCCTCCGCGACGAACTCGCCGAGCTCGAGCGCGCGTCGCCGCACGTCCGCCTCGTCGAACACGCCCTCGGTGAGGCGGCGGAAGAAGCGCGGCATGCCGTGCTCGAGCACGCGGCCGCGCGGCGAGAGCAAAGCGGAACCGGGCGAGATCATCTTGCCGAGCCCGAGCAGGTCGTTCTCGTCGCCGCCGGTGCCGTGGAGCAGCAGGAGCGGAGGGGAGCCCGCGTCGCGTGCGGGCTCGTAACGATGGATGAAGTCGGTCATGATGCGCTCTCTTCCAGGCTCGGCAGCACGCTCTCAATCTGCTTGCGATGCTGTTCGAGAAAACTCGGCAGCTTCAAGTCGCGTCCCAATGTCGCGACCGGTTCGTCGACGGCAAAGCCGGGGATGTCGGTTGCGATCTCGAACAGCACGCCGCCGGGCTCGCGGAAGTAGATCGAGCGGAAGTAGTTGCGGTCGCGCTGCTCGGTCGGATGCAGGCCGTGATTGCTCACGAGCTTTTCCGCCATCTTGCCCTGTTCGGCGTCGTCCGCCGCGCGGAAGGCGATGTGGTGCACCGAGCCGCCGCCCTGATGCCCACGCAAAAAGCCCTTGGCCTCATAGATGTCGACGATGCTGCCCTCGGCATCGCCCGTCGCCTTGAAGCGGATCACCGAGCCTTCGCGCCCGGTCTCCTTGAAGCCGAACACGTCGGTGAGGACAGCAGCCGTATTCGCCGCGCTATCGAGCAGCAGGGTCACGCCATGGAAGCCGCGGATCGCATGCTCCGCCGGCACGTCGCCATTGCTCCAGCCGGGCTCGTTCTCGGCGCCGGGAATGCCGACCAGCGCCAACGCCATGCCATCAGGGTCAGTGAACGGCAGCACGGATTCGCCAAAACGCTTTTCCAGCGCCTCGTAAGGAATGCCCTTCTCGGTGAAGCGCTGGGTCCAGTAGCCGAGCGAGCGCTGCGGCACGCGAAAGGCAGTCTGATGGGTCTCGCCGACGCCGCGGCGGCCAGCGGGCACGCCGGCCCAGGGGAAGAAGGTCAGGATGGTCCCGGGACGGCCGGTCTCGTCGCCGTAATAGAAATGGTAGGTGCCGGGATCGTCGAAATTGACCGTCTTCTTGACGAAGCGCAGGCCGAGATCGCGGGTGTAGAAGCCAAAATTGCGGATGGGATCGCCAGCGATCGCAGTGACATGGTGCAGTCCAGACATTGTCGTCCTCCAGAATTTTGGGAGCGGTCTTGCTCTGGAGCGAAATATCGTTCCGCTTTGGATTGGAGACAATCCATGCAAATATGACTGCTATGTCTACGAATTGGAAACAATGGCCGGAGCCGACTCTTGGATAAGATCGCGAGCCTCCGGGCCTTCGTGAAGGTGGTTGAAAGCGGCAGCTTCGCCGAGGCCGGCCGCCAGCTGCGGCTGTCGCGCTCGGCCATCAGCAAATACATCGCCGACCTCGAGGAGAGCCTCGGCGTCCAGCTGTTGAACCGCACCACCCGCCACGCCAGCCCGACCGAGAACGGCCAGCGCTATTTCGAGCGTGCGGTCGTGATCCTCTCGGAGATCGAAGCGGCGGACCAGGCGGTCACGCAGGCGCAGTCCGCGCCGCGAGGCCTGCTCCGCGTCAACGCGCCGATGTCATTCGGCACGATACGGTTAGGTCCCGTGCTCGCCGATTTCATGGCGCGATATCCGGAGCTTCAGCTTCAGATCGTGCTCAGCGACGATCTGCTCGATCCCGTCCAGGACGGCTTTGACGTGACCTTGCGGATTGCGGAGCTGGAATCTTCGAGTTTGATCGCGCGAAAAATCATGCCGGTGGCGCGCATGATCTGCGCCTCGCCGGATTATCTGGCGCGTCACGGCACGCCAAGACATCCGCAGGATCTGCGTGAGCATGCGACGCTGACCTACGGCTTCCTGCTGACAGGCAATCAGTGGAAGCTGACCGGCGCGGACGGCGACCACTGGATCCAGCCGGCCTGGTCGCTCTGCGTCAACAATGCCGAAGTGCTGCGCGACGTCGCGATCAGAGGCAGGGGGCTGGCGCTGCTGCCGGAGTTCATCGCTGCGGATGCGTTAAAGAAGGGCGAACTGCGGACGGTGCTGGACGACTATTCCGCGCCGCCGCTCGCGCTGTACGCGGTCTATCCGCCGACGCGGCATTTGTCGGTGAAGGTGCGGCTGTTTATCGATTTTCTGGTAGAGAGGTTTGGGCGCGATGAGGTTTGAACTTTCAGTCCGCTATATCTCGCTGGCCCGCATCGAAGGCTTGAAATATGCACTACGACCTCGATCTGGTAAACCAGCTATGCCGCGAAATCGGCCTGATAGTGCGATTGGATACAGCTGATCGTATAGAGATCAACCTCGGCCGTAACGCAGTCCTGTACTTTCAAAACGCTGAACGTGAGGATGACTGCGTAATCGGCTTTCTTGGAGTGCCTTGGCACGTGCACGACAATCTGATCTTCGCCGATGCTCGGGGCAATTACATTGAACTCGATTACCTCAATTTGCTCACTGGCTTGAAGGACGGGCGAGTCCTCATTCGTGAACGGGAGGTGAAAGGCCGGACAGAGGATCTCTGGGTGGTGCACAGCGATTACAACGACGAGTTCAAGTATCTTGAAGAAGACGAGCGGATCATCGTGCGTCGTGCGACGGTTTCCGGCTGAACTAAGGAAACAGACCTCACCGGATGGCTTGAGCGCTTGCGAAACCCATCTCTTCGCAGTTTCCCTGCGGCGCATCCTCGAGACGCCCGCCTCTGGCGGGCCCACAGGATGAGGGCGGAGTGTGTGGCAACAGTTCTGACCGGCGCGACGCTGTTTAGCCTCACCCTGAGGAGACCGCGAAGCGGCCGTCTCGAAGGACGAGGCGTGTCCGCACAAATGAGAGCGATGGGTTTCGCAAGAGCTCAACCCATCCTACGCGCTTAATGGTCTGCAAACCCTAATCGTCAGAGAGCTGCCAGCTAAGAGCGTCCTCGTGCTACTTTAGCGGGCATGTCGCCCTTCAGCATTCGTTCCACCCTAATGCTCGTCCTCGTCGTCGGGGGCACATCCAGCATCTACGTGTTCCTCGGCCTCAACCTGATTATAGCATTGATAGCGTTGGGCTTAGCCTGCCTTCTGTACGTTCCGTTCGCTAAGCGCTACGGGTGGGGCAATGAAGGGCGTCTCACGAGGCATCTCAGTCGTCCGCCGTTCGAAGACGAACGCCGCAAATCGAATTGATTGTGCTGGAATGGTCTGGCTTGTTGCTCTTGCATTCTTCGGCTTTTGTTGGTGGCGCGCAGCAAAAGCGCGCGAACGAGCCGCTGAACTCGCAGCAACGGGAATTGGGCTCTCACCCTTGTATTGGGTATCGAACGCGCTGGTAGCTGTTCTATTGGGCCTCGTGTTGTACATTGCCCACATACACAATCAGTCGCCCGTCCCAGCTTTCCTCTGGCTCGCCGCCCTCGCGATCATTGTGGCTCTGCTTTTCCTGCGCCGCGCGTTGAAATGGCGCTACCCTGTTTAACTCGTAGGATGGGTTGAGCTCTTGCGAAACCCATCTCTACCCGGAACAAAGTTGCGGCGGTACGCGGCCATGGTGCGACGTTATCGCGAAAAACGTACGATGGGTTTCGCAAGAGCCATCCTACGAATCTCCCCGCGGTTGGTCTGCATGGACCCAAAAGCAGTCTGCGCCGCAAGGCGCTGCGAAGGTCTGCTGCTCTAGCGCCGCAGCGTGAATTCCTCCGCGCTGCGCCGGTGTTCCCATTTCGCCTGCTCCAGTTCGGGCCGGTCGCATTCGGCCTCGGGGTAGCCGATGCAGAGATAGGCGATGAACTTCCAGGTATCAGGCACATCGAGAATGGCGTGGATGCGTGCAGGGTTCAGGATCGACACCCAGCCCATCCCGATGCCTTCCGCGCGCGCGGCGAGCCACGTCGCGGTGATCGCGGCGACCACGGAATATTCCGTCATCTCCGGCATGGTGGCGCGGCCGAGACCGTGACCGATCTCGCTGGCCTTGTCGGCGAACACCGCGAGGTGGCCGGGGGCCTGTTCGAGGCCCGACAGTTTCAGCGTGGCATAGCGTGCGGCGCGTTCGCCGGAATAGCAGTTCAGCGCATCGGCGTTGCACGCCCTAAAGTCGTCGATCACGGCGTGGCGGCGTGCAGCATCATCGACGATGACGAAGCGCCAGGGCTGGCTGAGGCCGACCGAGGGTGAGAGGCAGGCGGTTTCGATCAGCCGCTCGATCGCGCCATCCGGCAGGGAATCGCTGCGAAAACGTCGCACGTCGCGCCGCCACACGAACAGCTCGCGCAGATGCTGACGAAAGATGTCGTCGAACTCGACCATGAGGTCAGCGTCCCATCTGGAAAGCTGCGGCGACCAGCAGGATCAGGATCTCACCGATCTGCTCGAACGCGCCGAGGATGTCGCCGGTCTGGCCGCCGACCTGGCGGATGGCAAGCCGCGCCAGCATCAGGCCGGCGAGCGAGAGCAGGATCAGACCAACCAGCGCCTTGCCTGGCCCCAACGCCAGCGCAAGCGCGAGCGTTCCAAGCGCGAAGGCGATGGCGACGCTGCGGCCCGGCGGCACTCCCGCGCTCGCCGATAGCCCGTCAGGCCGCGCCGGCGGGACCAGCGACATGAAGGCCGGCACGCCCGCGCGCGCCGCGGTGTGCGCAGCGCATAGCGCCAGCATGACGGGCCAGGGACTTGCGATCGCCGCGAGCGCGCTCCAGCGCAGGCCGAACGACAGCATCAGCGCGCAGACGCCATAAGTGCCGATCCTGCTGTCGCGCATGATCTCGAGCTTGCGCTCGCGCGTGCGGCCGCCGCCGAGGCCGTCCGCGGTATCGGCAAGCCCGTCCTCGTGCAGCGCGCCGGTGATGAGGGCGGTCGTGGTGAGTGTGAGCAGGGCCGCAAGGTTCGGTGTCAACCCGAAGCGGATGGCGACCTTGTAGACGAAAGCGCCGGCAAGGCCGACCAGCAGCCCCGCAAGCGGAAGCGCCCAGGTCGCGCGCGCGACCGCGCCGTCGGCTGCGGGCTTCGACGATGTCACGGGGAGGATCGTCACGAACGATGCCGCCATCCTGAGATCGGCGATGACATCTTTGAGAAACTCGGCGCGCGGCATCATTTCAATTTCATCGGCAAGCCGGCGACGATGAATTCGACCTCGTCGGCAACGCCGGCGAACGTCTGGTTCATGATCCCGGCGGCATCACGATAGGCGCGCGCCAGCGCGTTGTCGGGCACGATACCAAGGCCGACCTCGTTGCTGACCATGATGACCGGACTCCGCAAGCGGGGGAGAACGTCGGCGAGATGCGTCACCTCGCGCGACCAGTCGCGCTCGGAATGCAGCAGGTTGGACAGCCAGAGCGTCAGGCAATCGACCAGTCTCGCGCCACCGCCCTCGGTTTCGACCAAGGCCTGCACCAGGTCGAGCGGCACCTCGCGCTCGATCCAGTCGGTTCCGCGTCGCGCGCGATGCCTTTCAATGCGCGCCTCCATTTCGGTGTCTAACGCCTCGGCCGTGGCGATATACACGGGCTGCCCGGGAAAGGAGAGCGTGCGCATTTCCGCACGTTTGCTCTTGCCCGATCGCGCCCCGCCCGTGATCAAGATGACGGCCATCAAACTCTCCTGTGGGGCCCGACTAATCACCAAACGCGGCCAAAGACAAAGCCGAAATCAGCGAGCCGGGGGCTTGCGCCCGGGCCTTGCTTTGCGCAACAGGGGCGGGACGGGAGGCGGACGTGGGTTTTGCGGGCGCGATGGTGGTGGCGATGGCGGTGGATGCCCTGTTGGGCTGGCCGTCATGGCTGTTTGCGCGGATCGGCCACCCCGTGACCTGGCTGGGCCGGCTGATCGGTGACATCGATGCCGGCTGGAATCGCGGTTCCGATCCGCCGGCGCTGCGCCGCGCTGCGGGTGTCGCCGGAGCGCTCGCGGTGATCGCACTCTGCGTCGCGATTGGCTGGGTGTTTCAGTCTCTGCTGCCTTCGGGCTGGATGCAGATCGTGCTGGTCGGAATCCTGGCCTGGCCTCTGGTCGCGCTGCGCTCGCTGCATGATCATGTCGCTGATGTCGCCAAACCGTTGCGGGCCGGCGACATCGCCGGTGCGCGCGAGGCGGTCTCGCGTATTGTTGGCCGCGATCCGGCGGCGCTCGATGAAGCCGGCATCGCGCGCGCGGCGATCGAGAGCCTCGCCGAGAACGCCTCCGACGGCATCGTTGCGCCGGTGCTCTGGGGCGCGCTGTTCGGCTTGCCTGGCATCCTCGGCTACAAGGCAATCAACACGCTGGACTCCATGATCGGCCATCGCAGCGAGCGCCACGAGGCCTTTGGCTGGGCGGCTGCGTGCATCGACGATGTCGCCAACTTCATCCCGGCGCGCCTGACCGGATTTCTGTTCGTATTGCTGGCACCACGACGATCGGAGGCACTGTCGTGTATGACGCGGGATGCGCGCCGTCACCGCTCGCCCAATGCGGGCTGGCCGGAAGCCGCGATGGCCGGCGTCCTTGGAGTGCGGCTCAGCGGTCCTCGCGTCTATCACGGCAGCGCGACCGACGAGCCGTGGCTGAACGAAGTTGCGCGCGATCCGCTGGCTGCGGATATCGCTGAGGGACTGGCGGTCTACCGCCGCGCCATGCTGCTGCTCGCGGGCCTCCTTGCGATCCTGGCCTTCGCGTGAAACAACAGGACATGCGCGAGCACGGTGGAAATCTCGATCTGGCCCAGCAGCGGTTTGGCGGTCGCGCGGAAGACTGGATCGATCTGTCGACCGGGATCAACCGGCAGCCTTATCCCGTGGGCGAGGTGAGCGCGCACGCGTGGAGCGCTCTGCCGTCGCGCACCGAGATCCAGGCCCTGCATCAGGCGGCGCAGCACGCTTATCGCACGAATGCTGCTATCGTCGCGATAGGCGGCGCGCAGGCCGCCATTCAACTGCTGCCGCAACTCGCGCCAGCCGGCCGCGCGCGCGTCCTCGCGCCGACCTACAATGAATATGCCGGCGTGCTGGTCACTTCGGGTTGGGATGTCCAGGAGGTCGGCGTACTCGAGGCGCTGGCTGGAGCGGATATCGCGGTGGTCGTCAATCCCAACAATCCCGACGGCCGCAATTTTGCACTAGAGGATCTGCTGGCGCTGCTGCCCCGCGTCGGCCGTCTCGTGGTGGACGAGAGCTTTGCCGACGCCGTTCCGCAGCTGTCGCTTGCGCCGCAAGCGGATCGGCCGGGACTGCTGATCCTCCGCTCGTTCGGAAAATTCTATGGTCTTGCCGGCCTGCGGCTTGGGTTCGCGATCGGCAATGCGGCCGACATCGGCAAGCTCGCGGCAATGTCAGGTCCATGGCCCGTGTCCGGACCGGCCATCGCAATCGGCTGCCGCGCATTGCGCGATGATGGCTGGGCAGCGGCCACGTCGGCGCGACTTGCCCGCGACTGTGTTCGTCTCGATGCGATGGCGCAAGCGCAAGGCTGGCGGCTCATCGGCGGCACGACGCTGTTTCGTCTCTACGAGACGCCTGATGCGCTCGCCGCGCAGGAGAAGCTCGCGCGCGGCCAGATCTGGTCGCGCGTGTTCGCGAAAGCGCCGACATGGCTGCGGCTCGGCCTTCCCGGCAGCGAAGCCGAATGGACGCGCCTCGCCAATATTCTAGCGCGCTAGCGCGAGGAGGCCTTCGACGTCGAGGTGCTTTTCGATGTGATCGGCGAGGGCATCGAGCGCGCTTTCGACCCTGGCGTGATAGGGCTCATGGCCTGCGGGAATATCGAGTTTCCCCAAAAACGCTTTGCGAAACTGATCCGACGTAAACAGGCCGTGCAGATAGCTGCCCTGCACCCGGCCATCGCGCGAGACCGCGCCTTCCGGCTCGCCGTTCAGCTTTGCGAACGGGCGCGCCCGATCGGGGCCGTCGGTGCGGCCGATATGGATTTCGTAAGCCTCGATCGGTTGCTCCGTCGCAGCGTGCACGGCCGAAACACGCGTCAGCGTCTTCTGCGGGCTCATCACCGTCTCCACATCCAGGAGCCCGAGGGCAGGCGTGTCGCCCGCGGGGCCTTCGATGCCTTCAGGATCGGCAACGCTGCGGCCGAGCATCTGATAGCCGCCGCAGAGACCGAGCACATGGCCGCCTCGGCGGTGGTGCGCGAGGAGATCGATGTCCCAGCCCTGCGCGCGCAGGAAAGCGAGATCGCCGCGGGTGGACTTTGAGCCGGGGATGATGACGAGGCGTACATCGCCCGGAACGGCTTCGCCCGGACGCACCATCACGAGATCGACGCCTGGCTCGAGCTTGAGCGGATCGAGATCGTCGAAATTGGCGATCCGCGACAGCGCGAGGCAGGCGATCTTGCGCTGGCCGGGCTTGCGCGCATCGCTCAGGCCCAGCGCGTCTTCGGCCGGCAGCTCGCCGGCGCGCGAAAACCACGGCAGCACGCCAAGGCCGCGCCACGCGGTCTTTTGCTCGATCAGCCTGTAGCCGTCGTCGAACAGCGTGGGATCGCCGCGGAACTTGTTGATGACGAAACCCTGGATCATCGTGGCATCGTCGGGGTCGATCACCGTCTTGATGCCGACGAGCTGGGCGATGACGCCGCCGCGGTCGATGTCGCCGACCAGCACGACGGGCACGTCGGCCTTGCGGGCAAAGCCCATATTGGCGATGTCGGCCTTGCGCAAATTGACCTCGGCCGGACTGCCGGCGCCTTCGACGAGGACAAGATCGGCGCGCGCCTTCAGCCGCTCAAAACTCTCCAGCACTGCGCCCATCAAGGAGGGCTTCATCGCCGCGTAGTCGCGCGCACGCGCGGTGGCGATGCGCTTGCCCTGGACGATGACCTGCGCGCCGACATCGGTTTCGGGCTTGAGCAGCACCGGGTTCATGTCGGTGTGCGGCTCGACGCCGGCGGCCAGCGCCTGCAACGCCTGGGCGCGGCCGATCTCGCCGCCATCGACCGTGACGGCGGCATTGTTCGACATGTTCTGCGGCTTGAAGGGCAGCACGCGCAAGGCCCGCCGCGTGAAGGCGCGCGCGAGGCCGGCGACGATGAGCGATTTGCCCACGTCCGAGCCGGCCCCCTGGATCATCAGCGCGCGTGCCATCGATTTTAGAACTCGACGCCGGCCTGCGCCTTGATGCCGGAGCGGAACGGATGCTTGACTAGCGTCATCTCCGTGACGAGATCGGCGATCTCGATCAGCTCGTCCTTGGCGTTGCGTCCGGTGAGCACGACATGCGTCATCGCAGGCTTCTGCGTCGTCAGGAATTCGACCACTTCCGCGACGTCGAGATAGTCGTAGCGCAGTGCGATGTTGATCTCGTCCAGCACGACCATGCGCAAGTTCGAGTCTGATATCAGCTCCTTGGCCTTGTCCCACCCGGCGCGCGCAGCGGCGATGTCGCGGGCGCGGTCCTGCGTCTCCCAGGTAAAACCTTCGCCCATCGCGTGGAACTGGCAGAGCTCGCCAAAATGGCCAGTGAGCAGGCGCCGCTCGCCTGTGTCCCAGGCGCCCTTGATGAACTGCACCACCGCGCAAGGGAAGCCATGGGCGACGCAGCGCACGATCATGCCGAAGGCCGAGGACGACTTGCCCTTGCCGGCGCCGGTGTGGACGATGATGAGGCCCTTTTCGCCGCTCTTGGTCGCCATGATCTTGTCGCGGGCGGCCTTCTTCTTAGCCATTTTCTGGGCGTGCCGGGCGTCAGTTTGCTCAGCTGTTTGGGTTTCCGGTTCAGGCGTCATCGGTCCCGGTCCTTCGGCTTGACAAGAGGCGGCCGGGGGCAAATGGTGGCCCGGCGCTGGTTCCTGTCCTATGACAGGCGAAGAGGGAATGCGATAGGGTCCGAATCGGCAAGATTTGGGTCCAAAATGCAGCCGCCCCCGCGACCGTGACCGGAGAGATGCCCGAAGCCACTGATCCCCTGGGATCGGGAAGGCGGGGATCGAAGGGGAAACCCTGCTCCGCAAGCCGGGAGACCTGCCAGCGCGGACGAGTTTTGGACCGGCGGACGGGGTGTTCCGCGACGGGGAAACGGGCCTTCAGGAGAATGGTCCGTGCGCCTCTTCGCCTCCCGCTGTTATTTCTGGAAGAGGCGATGGCTGTCACACTTCACGTCTGCATCACCTGCCGCGCCGGCCAGACGCTCGGCGAGGGCGAGACCACGCCCGGCAAGCGCCTGCATGGGGCGATCCTCGAAGCCGGCGTGCCCGACGGTGTCAGCGTGGTTCCCGTCGAATGCCTGTCTGCATGCAGCCAGGGCTGCTCGGTCGCGCTCAGCGCGCCGGGCCGCTGGTCCTATGTCTATGGCCGCCTGTCGGATGCGAACGCGCATGACGTGATTGCCGGCGCTGCGGCCTATGCCGCCGCGCCCGATGGCCTCGTGCCCTGGCGCAGCCGTCCCGAGATCTTCCGCAAGCAGTCGCTTGCCCGCATTCCTCCCATTGCTGTCCTGCCAGAGGCCGCCGAATGAACTCGCTCGCAAAAGTCCCTGTCACCGTCGTCACCGGCTTTCTCGGCTCCGGCAAGACCACGCTGATCCAGCATCTGCTCGCCAATGCTAACGGCAAGAAGCTTGCGGTGCTCGTCAACGAGTTCGGCAGCGAGGGCGTCGACGGCGAGATCTTGAAATCCTGCGCCGATGCAAATTGCCCTGAGGAGAACATCATCGAGCTCGCCAATGGCTGCATCTGCTGCACCGTCGCCGATGATTTCATTCCGACCATGGAGAAGTTGCTGGCGCGGCCGGTGCGGCCCGATCATATCCTGATCGAGACCTCGGGCCTGGCGCTGCCAAAACCGCTGCTGAAGGCGTTCGACTGGCCGGAGATCCGCTCGCGCATCACGGTCGATGGCGTGATCGCGCTCGCCGATGCAGAAGCCGTGGCGGCCGGCCGCTTTGCGCCCGACCCGGCGGCCGTCGAAGCGCAGCGCGCGGCGGACGAGAATATCGATCACGAGACGCCGCTGTCGGAAGTGTTCGAGGACCAGATCGCCTGCGCCGATATCGTGCTGCTGACCAAGGCCGATCTTGCCGGCACCGCGGGCATCGAAGCGGCCAAGGCCGCGATCACCGCCGAGATGCCGCGCCGCGTGCCGATGCTGCCCGTCACCGACGGCGCGATCGATGCACGCGTGATCCTCGGTCTCGGCGCTGCCGCGGAGAACGATCTCGCCGCGCGTCCGTCTCATCATGACGGCGAGGAGGAGCACGAGCATGATGATTTTGCCTCCGTCGTGATCGACCTTCCTGAAGTTGCGGATGTCGATGCGCTGGTTGCGTCGGTCCAGCGGCTGGCGCGCGAGCAGAACGTGCTGCGCGCCAAGGGCTACATCGCGGTCGCGGGCAAGCCGATGCGCTTGTTGCTGCAAGCGGTCGGCGAGCGCGTGCGCCATCAGTTCGACAAGCCTTGGGGCGCAGGTCTCAGGCAGTCGAAGCTCGTCGTGATCGGCGAGCACGGCGATATCGACGAAGCCGCGATCAGGGCGGGATTGGGAGTCTGATGCACGTCGTCTTCCGCGAGAGCCGCGGTCTCGAGGAGACCGCGACGCCAAGGGAGATCGGCCAGGATCCGGCCGATCTCGTGGTGCTCTCGTACTCGGATTCCGACCTTGCGGCCTTCGCAGCCGGCTGGCGGCGCGGCCGTTGCAGCCTGCCGTCGCTGCGGCTCGCCAATCTCGCCGAGCTGCGTCATCCGCTGTCGGTCGACACCTATATCGAGCGCACGCTGTCGCAGGCGCGCGGCATTCTGGTGCGCCTGATCGGCGGCGAGTCCTATTGGCCCTATGGGCTTGCGGCCCTGCAGCAGCTCGCCAAGGATCGCAACATCGCCCTCGCCGTGCTGCCGGCCGATGGCCGCGACGACACACGGCTCGATGCCTATTCGACCTTGCCGGTCTCGACGCTGCAGCGGCTAAAAGTGCTCTGCGACGCCGGTGGTCCCGTCGCGGCGCAAGCGGCGATTGCTCAGCTCGCGCTGGCCTCGGGGCTCTATGCCGGCCCGGTCGTCGGCGAGATCACTGTGCCGGAGATGGGCTTTTACGATCCCGCGCGGGGCGTCATTGCCGCGCCGACGGGCGAAGGGAAGCCGCTCGCGCTGGTGACGTTCTATCGCTCCTATCTCGCCGCCGCGGACACAGGCCCGGTCGATGCCCTGATTGCCGCGCTGCGCGAGAAGGAGTTCGATGCGTACGGTGTATTCGTCGCCTCGCTGAAGGCTCCGGGCGTGGCGGATTGGTTGCGGGACCATCTTGCGAAAAATCCTCCGGCTGCGATCGTCAACGCGACGGCCTTTTCAGCGATGGGCGATGATGGCACGACGCCCTTCGATGCTGCGTCGTGCCCCGTCTTCCAGGTCGCGCTCTCCACGGCGCGGCGCGAAGACTGGGCGGAGTCCCTCCGCGGCCTCTCGCCGGGCGACCTCGCGATGCATGTTGTGCTGCCTGAGGTCGATGGCCGCGTGTTCACCGGCGTGCTGAGCTTCAAGTCAGCGGCGGTACGTGATCCGGATTTGCAATTCTCGCGTCTGGCCCACAGGCCTGACGAGGAGCGTGTGAAGGCCGTTGCCGCGCGCGTTGCGGCCTGGCGGCACCTCGCGGAGAAGCCAACCGCTGAGAAGCGCGTTGCGATCGTGCTCTCGAACTATCCGGGCCGCCCGCACCAGATCGCGCATGCCGTTGGGCTCGATGCGCTGGCTTCGCTGGAGGCGCTGGTGTCCGATCTCGCCGAGGCGGGCTTCGATGTCACGCCGATCCATGCGCTCGGCGAGACGCTGCTGAGGCAGTATCTGACCTGGAGTGTCACCGATTATCGGACGGCGCTGGCGCGCCTGCCGCAGATCTTGCAGGATGATCTCGCGCAAGCCTGGGGCGCCCCGGAAGATGACCCGAGCTGCCGCGACGGCGTGTTCCACTTCGCTGCGATCCAGTGCGGCCAGTCGATCATCGCAGTCCAGCCCGAGCGCGGCGATGCGACGACGCGCGATGCTGAGTATCACGATCTCGCCCGCACGCCGCGCCACGCCTATGTCGCGTTCTATCTCTGGCTCCGCGGGCAGGGCTGTGATGCCCTCGTGCATATGGGCGCACATGGCACGCTGGAATGGCTGCCCGGAAAATCCGTGGCGCTGTCCTCGCAATGCTGGCCGGAAGCGCTGATTGGCGATCTTCCCGTCATCTATCCCTTCATCGTCAACGACCCCGGCGAGGCCGCGCAGGCCAAGCGGCGCATCGGCGCGATCACGATCGGCCATCTGCCACCGCCGTTAGCAGCATCGGCGGTGCCGGAAGGCCTGCGCCGGCTCGAACGTCTGCTCGACGAATATTCGACCGCCGACGGTCTCGACCCCGCCCGCCGCCAGCGGCTGATCGCAGCGATTCGCGATGAGGCGCGTTCCGCGGGTCTCGAAGACGACCTCGGCCTCGATGCATCGGCCGCGCCGGCCTCGGCGATCCCACGGATCGATCGCTTCGTCTGCGACCTCAAGGAAAGCCAGTTCGGCGACGGTCTGCATGTGTTCGGCCGCGGCGCCTGCGGCGAAGCCGAGCGGGATGCACTGCGCGCCGCATTCGCGGGCCAGCGCGTCGCGCCAGGACCATCCGGCTCGCCCTATCGCGGACGCCAGGACGTGCTGCCGACGGGACGCAATCTCTTTGCTGTCGATCCGCGTGCGGTGCCGACCCCGTCGGCCCATGCGCAGGGGATAAAACTCGCCGAAGAGCTGCTGCGCCGCCATTTGCAGGATCACGGCGACTGGCCGAAGGGCCTCGTCGTCGATCTCTGGGGCTCGGCGACGATGCGCACTGCGGGCGAAGAGTTCGCCATGGCGCTGCATTTGGCTGGTCTCGCACCGCGCTGGGATCACGCCTCCGGCCGCGTCACCGGCTACGACATCATCGCGCCGGCCGAGCTCGGCCGTCCCCGCATCGACGTCACGCTACGCGTATCGGGCCTGTTCCGCGACGTCTTCTCTGGCCTTGCGCAATTGTTCGAGGCCGCCACGGAGGCGCTCGCTGGCCGCGAGGAGGAAGGTGAGGAGAATCCATACCGCCAGCGAACATCGCGCGTGTTCGCGCCGCGCCCCGGACAATATGGCGTCGGCCTCTCGGCGATCCCCGATGCCTTCACGCCGGAGACGCGTGGTGCGGCCGGCGAGGCCTGGCTGTCGGCCTCGTCCTGGGCGTTCTCCGCCGATGGCGAGATCAAGCCGGATCGCGCCGGCATCGAACAGCGGCTCGCCTCCGCCGATGCCTTCGTCCACATCCAGGACCTGCCGGAAACCGATCTCCTGCTCGCCGCCGACTATGCCGCGCATGAAGCCGGTATCGCGGCGGCGGCTACACATCTCGGTGCTGCGGGAGCCTCGCTCTATCATCTCGACACGACGCGCCCGGAGCAGCCGCACGCGCGCACGCTGACGGAAGAAATCTCCCGCGTCGTCCGGGCCCGCGCGGCCAATCCGGCCTGGATCACCGGCATGATGCGCCATGGTTTTCGCGGCGCCGCCGAGATCACCGCGACACTCGAGCACATGGCCGCCTTCGCGCATCTCGCCGGTGCCGTGCCGCCGCACCTATTCGACCTGTATTATGACGCGACGCTCGGGGACGCCGGGGTGCGTGCCTTCATGGCCCGCGAAAATCCGGCGGCGCTCGCCGCAATGGAGACCTGCTTCACGCGTCTGCACGAGGCCTCGCTGTGGCGAACGCGCCGCAACTCGATTGCGGCTGCGCTCAAGGAGGCGTCATGAGTGCGGCTTCGGTGAAGGGCTGGTGTCCCGGCGCGCTACGCCCGATGCAATCCGGCGACGGGCTCGTGGTCCGCGTCCGTCCGTTCGGCGGACGGCTTGAAGCCAACCAGATAGCCGGGCTTGCCGAACTCGCCGAGCGCCACGGCAACGGCCTCATCGATGTGACGCGCCGCGCCAACCTCCAGATCAGGGGTGTGAGCGAACAGAGCCATCGGCCGCTGATCGACGGCCTTGCGCGGCTGCAATTGCTCGACCCTGATACCGACATCGAAGCCCGCCGCAACATTCTGGTGACGCCGTTCTGGACTGTTGGCGACGAAACACAGGCAATGGCCGCGGAGCTTGAAGAAGCGCTCGCCGACAGCGCGCTCGATCTTCCCACCAAGTTCGGCTTCGCCATCGACGACGGGAAGTCGCGTGTGCTCGCCGGCGATTCCGCCGATGTGCGCATCGAGCGCGATCGCGGCGGCCGTCTGCTGGTGCGTGCCGATGGCGCAAGGTTCGGCCACTCCGTCGCGCGCGGAGAGGCCGTGAGCACGGCGCTCGCGCTCGCAAGCTGGTTCGTCACCTCGGGCGGCACAAAGGGGCGAGGGCGCATGGCGGCCCACATCGCGGCCGGCGCGACACCACCGCAGGCCTTGCGCGGCGAGACCGAGCCTGCGCCCGTGATGCCGGCGTCGCGGCCCGGGCATTATCCGCAAGGCGCCCTGGTCGGCGTCGCATTCGGCCAGATGCTGCACACGACGCTGCATCAGTTTTCCAGCAGCGGTCATGCGCTGCGCATGACGCCGTGGCGGATGGTTCTGAGCGAAGGCCAGCGCGCGATGCCTGTCGCGGCGGGCCTCATCACGGAGCCTCACGATCCGGCGCTGCGTGTGGTCGCCTGCAGCGGCGCGCCGCGCTGCCGCGAGGCGCACGCCGATACGCGCGCGCTGGCGGCGGCGCTTGCGCCGCGCATCGGTATCGATACGAAACTTCATGTCTCCGGCTGCGCCAAGGGCTGCGCCCGCTCCGGTGCTTCCGCGGTGACGCTGGTTGCGACCAGCGCCGGCTTCGATCTCGTCCGGAACGGCTCGACCCGCGACCAACCCGTGCTGCGCGGATTGAGTTGTGCCGACATCGTCAGCGATCCCTCCATCCTGGTCGGAGGGCACTGATGCCGCATGCTTACGAGACCGACGGCGCGGCGATCTACCGGCAGTCTTTTACGACGATCCGGGCCGAGGCCGATCTTGCCCGCTTCACGCCTGACGAGGAGCAGGTCGTGGTGCGGATGATCCATGCCGCCGGCATGGTCGGCCTGGAGGCACATATCCGCTTCACATCAGGCATGGCAATCGCCGCGCGCGCAGCCTTGCAGAAGGGCGCGCCGATCCTGTGCGATGCGCGCATGGTCTCCGAAGGCATTACGCGCGCGAGGCTGCCCGCAGCCAACGCCGTGATCTGCACGCTCGGCGATGAGGCCGTTCCCGCGCTGGCGCAAACCATGCGCAATACGCGCTCGGCCGCCGCGCTGGAGCTGTGGCGTCCGCATCTCGACGGCGCCATCGTCGCAATCGGCAATGCGCCGACCGCGCTGTTCCATCTGCTCAACATGCTGGAGGACCAAAGCTGTCCGCGGCCCGCGGCGATCATCGGCTGTCCGGTGGGCTTCGTCGGCGCAGCCGAATCCAAGGCCGCGCTGATGGCCGATCCGCCGGCGCCGGCGCTGACGGTCGAGGGCCGCCTCGGCGGCTCCGCGATCACGGTCGCTGCCGTGAACGCGCTGGCGAGCCGGAGCGAATAGCGATGGGACGCATCATCTGCTGCGGTCTCGGCCCCGGCGATCCCGATCTCATGAGCGTGCGAGCCGACCGCACCGTGCGCGGCGCCAAGCACGTCGCCTATTTCCGCAAGAAGGGCCGGCCAGGGCAGGCGCGGCGTATCGTCGAGGACATGCTGGCGGCCGACGTCACCGAATATGCAATGGAGTATCCGGTTACGACCGAGATCGCCTTCGATCGCCCCGACTATGTGCAGCTGCTGGCCGGCTTCTACGACGAATGGGCCGAGCGCCTCGCGCGTCTGGCGCGCGCGGTCGATGTCGTCGTGCTCTGCGAGGGCGATCCTTACTTCTACGGCTCCTTCATGCATCTGCACACGCGCCTGCAAGGCCGCGTCGAGATCGAGGTGATCGCCGGCATTCCCGGCATGGTCGGCTGCTGGAACGGCGTCGGCCAGCCGATCGCGCTTGGCGACGACGTGACGACGGTGCTGATGGGCACGCTTCCGGAAGCCGAACTCGAACGGCGCATGCGCGATTCCGACGCGCTGGTCGTCATGAAGACCGGGCGTAATCTCGCCAAGGTGCGGCGCGCGCTCGCTGCCGCGGGCCGGCTCGACGATGCCTGGCTGGTCGAGCGCGGCACCATGCCGGGCGAGCGCGTGGTGCGGCTGGCTGAGATCGACACCGCCGATTGCCCTTACTTTGCGATCGTGCTTGTGCACGGCAAGGGCCGGCATCCGGGCGCCGCCGAATGACGGGCACGCTGACCATCGCAGGCCTCGGGCCGGGCAGCGATGCGCTGGTGACGCCCGAGGTCTCCGCCGCGCTTGCCGTCGCGACCGACATTTTGGGCTATGGGCCCTATGTCGCGCGCGTGCCGCCGCGACCCGGGCTCAAGCTGCATCCGTCGGATAATCGCGAAGAGCTGCAGCGTGCGAGCGAGGCCTTGCGGCTCGCGGCCGAAGGCGGGCAGGTGGTGGTCGTCTCCTCCGGCGATCCCGGTGTCTTCGCGATGGCGTCCGCCGTGTTCGAGGCGCTGGAACTGGCGCCGCAATGGCAGGAACTGCCGATCCGCGTACTGCCCGGCATCACCGCGATGCTGGCCGCGGCCGCGCGCGCCGGTGCGCCGCTCGGCCATGATTTTTGTGCGATCAACCTCTCGGACAATCTCAAGCCCTGGGCGGTGATCGAGAAGCGGCTGCGGCTCGCCGCCGAAGCCGATTTTGCCATTGCGATGTACAACCCGCGCTCGGCGAGCCGGCCGGAAGGATTTGGCCGCGCATTGTCGGTGCTGAAAGAAGCCGGCTCCGGCGACCGCCTCGTGATCTTCGCGCGGGCGATTAGCACGGCGGACGAAAAGATCGAGACCGTCACGCTGAATGAAGCGACGCCCGAGATGGCCGACATGCGCACGCTGGTGATCGTTTGTAATTCGCAGGCACGCCGCGTCGGCCGCTGGGTCTATGCGCCGAGGCGGGTCGGATGACCGAGCCACTGCATGATCTCGGCCACGCTCTCGACCCGCAGCCGCTCGGGCAGCTTTGGTCGCGAGATCATGATCACGGGCAGGCCGAGCACGCGGGCGGCGTCGATCTTGGCGCGCGCGCCGACGCCGCCGGAATTGCGGGCGACGATCCAGGCGGTGCCGCGCGTGCGCAGCATCTCCAGCTCGCCGTCAAGCCTGAACGGTCCGCGCGACACGATGACATCCGCGGCAAAGGGCAGCGGCGCTTCGGGCGGATCGACGAAGCGCAGCGTATAGGCGTGCTGTGGTCTCATCGCGAACGGCGCGATGTGTTGGCGGCCGATCGCCAGAAACACTTTTGTGGGCCGTTCGGGCAGCGCGGCGACTGCGGCGTTGACGTCGGCGACCTCGATCCAACTGTCGTTCGGTGCGCGGGTCCAGGGTGCGCGCTCCAGCGCGATCAGCGGCGTGCCGGTTTGCGCGCACGCCTCGGCCGCGTTGCGGCTCATCTGGGCCGCGAACGGATGCGTCGCGTCGATCACATGCGTGATGCGTTCGCGCCGGATGTACTCGGCCAGCCCGCTCGCGCCGCCAAAGCCGCCGATGCGGGTTGGCAGCGGCTGATCAGCGGGCACGCGGGTGCGGCCGCCGTAGGAATAGACGGCTTCGATGCGCGTGCGCGCGATCTCGGCCGCAAGCAGGCTCGCATCGGCAGTTCCGCCCAGAATGAGGGCGCGTATCATGGTTGATTCCTCGGCTGATCCCTGGCTGACCATCATCGGTATCGGCGAAGATGGCCTTGCCGGCCTGTCCGAGGCAAGTCGAAAGGCGCTCGCCAAAGCAGAAACGGTCTTCGGCGGCGAGCGTCATCTTGCACTGGCAGATGTAGGGAGCCGCAGCCGCCCGTGGCCCGTGCCGTTCGATGCGGAGATCGTGATGAGTTGCCGGGGCCGGCCGACGGTGGTGCTCGCCTCCGGCGATCCGTTCTGGTACGGCGCCGGTGCAAGTCTCGCCGAGAAGCTCGACGGAGACGAGTGGATCGCGCATCCGGCGCCGTCGACCTTCTCGCTTGCCGCCGCGCGACTGGGCTGGCGCCTTGAAGCTGTCATCTGTCTTGGACTTCACGCCGCACCCTTCGAACGTCTCGTGCCGCACCTGGCGCGAGGCGCACGCATCATTTGCCTGGTGCGCGACGCGACGGCGGTCGCCGATCTCGCGAAATGGCTGACGGCGCACGGGTGGGGCGCGTCGGCGTTCTGGACTCTCGCCGCGCTTGGCGGGCAGCGCGAAAGAATCCGGGAGTCTCGCGCCGATAATCTTGCTGGTGATGGCGCTGGCAACCTGGTCGCGGTCGCCATTGAGGCGAGGGGCGGGCAGGGCATACCGCGCAGCTCCGGCCTCTCAGACGATCTCTTTGCCCATGACGGCCAGATCACCAAGCGGCCGCTGCGCGCGCTTGCGCTCTCGGCGCTGGCGCCGCGTGCGGGCGAACGGCTGTGGGACATCGGCGCCGGCTCGGGCTCGATCTCGGTGGAGTGGGCGCTGTGCGGCGGAACTGCGACCGCCATCGAAGCGCGTGAGGATCGCGCCGCCAATATTCGCACCAATGCAAGGGCGTTCGGCTTGGTGCATCGGATCACCGTCGTCACGGGGAAGGCGCCTGAAGCTCTTGCTGGCCAACACGTGCCGGATGCCGTGTTCATCGGCGGCGGCCTTGATGGTGCGATGTTCGATGCGGTCTGGTCGCGGCTCTCGCCCGGTACGCGGCTTGTCGCGCATGCGGTGACGCTGGAAACCGAAGCGCTGCTCGGCGAGCTGCACCAGCGCCACGATGGCGAGTTGATGCGGGTGGAGATCGCGCATGCCGCTCCGCTCGGCCGTTACCGGTCCTGGGAGGCGGCACGGCCGGTGGTGCAATGGAGTGCGGTCCGATGAAAGTCGCCGGGCTCGGATTCAGGAAAGACGTCACGCTGGCCTCGCTGCGCGAGGCGTTGCTGGCCGCCGGCGGTCCTGAAGGCCTGGCGGCGATAGCGACCGTGAGCGATAGGGCCGACGCGGAAGTGCTGAAGCAGCTCGCGTGTGAATGCGGCGTGCCGATCAAGGCTGTCCCGGCTGAAGCGTTGGCCGGTGTCGATACGCCGACGCAGTCGAAGATCGTCGCGGACAAGTTCGGAACAGGATCGGTTGCAGAAGCCGCTGCGCTCGCCGCGGCCGGGCCTCGCGCACGCCTGATTGCGACGCGTGTGGTTTCGCGGGATCGCACTGCGACCGCGGCGGTCGCCGAAGGAGACGGCGCATGACCGTGCATTTCATCGGCGCCGGGCCGGGCGCTCCCGATTTGCTGACGCTGCGTGGCCGCGATTTGATCGCCGCCTGTCCGGTCTGCCTCTATGCGGGCTCGCTGGTGCCCGAAGGCGTGCTGGCGCATTGCCCGCGTGGGGCGCGCATCGTCAACACGGCGCCGCTGTCGCTCGACGAGATCATCGCGGAGATCGCCGCCGCGCATGCGGAGGGCAAGGACGTCGCGCGGCTGCATTCCGGCGATCTCTCGATCTGGTCGGCGATGGGCGAGCAGCTTCGCCGTTTGCGGGCGCTCGGCATTCCCTTCACCGTCACACCTGGCGTGCCGTCTTTCTCGGCCGCCGCGGCGGCGCTGGAGGCCGAGCTGACGCTGCCGGGTCTCGCCCAGAGCGTGGTGCTAACGCGCACGCCGGGCCGCGCCAGCGCGATGCCGGAAGGCGAGAAGCTGGCCGCTTTTGCCGCAACCGGCGCGGTGCTCGCAATCCATCTGTCGATCCACCTGCTCGACAAGGTCATTGCGGAGCTGACGCCGCACTATGGGGAAAACTGCCCGGTCGCGATCGTCTGGCGCGCGAGCTGGCCGGACCAGCGCATCGTCCGCGCGACGCTCGCGACCCTCGATGCCGCTGTGGGAGCCGAGATGGAGCGCACCGCGCTGATCCTGGTCGGCAAGACGCTTGGCGCGGCGGATTTCGACGAGAGCCGTCTTTACGCCGTCGATTACGATCGCCGCTACCGTCCCGTTGGCGCCGAGCCGCGCTTTCCGGAGGCGACGTGATGCCGGCAGGCCTCGTCATCTCCGCGCCGGCCTCTGGCGTCGGCAAAACCACGCTGACGCTGGCGCTCGCCCGCGCCTGGCGCCATCGCGGCTTGAACGTGCAGTGCTTCAAGAGCGGGCCCGACTATATCGATCCCGCCTTTCATGCCGCCGCAACGGGACGTGCTTCGGTGAATGTCGACAGCTGGGCGATGGACCGCGGGACGATTGCGCATCTCGTCAGCCGCGGCGCGGATGCCGATGTCGTGCTCGCCGAGGGCTCGATGGGCCTGTTCGACGGCGTCGCCGCGCGCGGTGTCTCCGGCACCGGGGCGACCGCCGACATCGCGGAGATGCTGGGCTGGCCGGTGGTGCTGGTGATCGATCCCTCCGGACAGGCGCAGACGGCAGCGGCGATTGCCGCGGGCCTTCGCGATTACCGCGCCGGCCTGCGTCTTGCCGGCGTCGTGCTCAACCGTGTCGCCAGCCCGCGCCACGAAGATCTCGTGCGGCGCGCGCTCAACGATTCCGGCATCGCCGTGTTCGGCGCACTGCCGCGCCATGCCGAGATCAGCCTGCCGAAGCGGCATCTCGGCCTGGTGCAGGCTGAAGAGCAGGCCGAGATCGGCAAGCTGATCGACGAAGCCGCGCGCTTCGTCGCAGCGCATGTTGACCTCGATGCGGTGCTGCGGTCGGCCGCCGGCTGGTCGCCGCAACCAACGACAAATGCATTGAACGTGACGCCGCCCGGGCAGCGCATTGCGCTCGCCCGCGATGCGGCGTTCTCCTTCGTCTATCCGCATATGCTGGAGGCCTGGCGGGCGGCGGGTGCGGAGATCTCGACATTCTCGCCGCTTGCCGATGAAGGCCCTGATGCGAGCGCCAATGTCTGCTGGCTGCCCGGCGGCTATCCCGAGCTTCACGCCGGCAAGATCGCCGCCAATGCGCGCTTCCGTTCCGGCCTGCGCGCCTTCGCCGAGACGCGCCCGGTGCATGGCGAGTGCGGAGGATATATGGTGCTAGGGACTGCTTTGACCGATGCCGACGGCGTCTGCCATGAGATGACGGGCCTGCTTGGCCTCGAGACGAGCTTTGCCAAGCGCCGCATGCATCTGGGCTATCGACTCGCCACGCTTGCGGCGCCCATGCCCGGGCATCAGGCCGGCGCGCGCCTGCGTGGCCATGAATTCCACTATTCGACCATTCTTGCGCAGCCTGACACGCCGCTGGCGGTCGTGCATGATGCGACCGGCGCGGTCATCGCGGAGACCGGGTCGCGGCGGGGACAGGCCACCGGCACGTTTTTTCATCTGATCGCGGAGGACCGGTGAGCGGCTTTGTCTCCTTCGTCTCCGCCGGCCCCGGCGATCCCGAGCTTCTCACTCTTAAGGGTGCCGCACGGCTGCGGGAGGCCGATGTCGTGCTGTATGACGACCTCGCCTCCGGCGCGATCCTCGATCTCGCCAGGCCCGGGGCCAATCTCGTCGCGGTGGGGAAGCGGGCGGGGCGGCCGTCGACCAAGCAGCACCACGTCAACCGTCTCCTGGTCGACTATGCCGTATCAGGTGCGCGCGTGGTGCGCCTGAAATCGGGCGATGCCGGCATCTTTGGCCGGCTGGAGGAAGAGCTCGAGACGCTGCGTCAAGCCGGCATCGGCTACGAGATCATTCCCGGCATCACCTCGGCCTGCGTGGCCGCTGCGCAAGCCGGCATTCCCCTGACCCGGCGTCACACCTCGCGCCGGGTGCAGTTCGTCACCGGGGCCGACGTCACCGGCGAGCTGCCGCAGAATTTGAACTGGGCGGCGCTGGCCGATCCTGACGCGACGACCGTGGTCTATATGGGCCGGCGCACCTTTCCGGATCTTGCCGCAAAATTGATCGCGCACGGCCTCGCCCCAAGCACTCCGGCGCTGTTCGCCGAATCCCTTGGACGCGACGACGAACGGCTGGTCCGCACCACCATTGTCGAGCTTGCCGAACAGCTTGCGCGCGGTGGCGCCGCCTCGACGGCCGCCGTCATCCTGTTCGGCGCGCTGGCGGGAGATTATCCGTCATGAGCGCTCCGGCCGCCCTTCGGCCCTTGACGCCCGGCTGGCGATGGGGGCACACAGGAGAGGCATGGTGCTCGACGCGGCGCAAAGCGCTTAGAGCATAATCGGGAATGGGGATGGGCGGACCCAGTTGCGGCGCCCAAAACCCCAGCCGCCCCCGCGACTGTAAGCGGTGAGGGGCTCCGAACCGCCACTGGGCCGCAAGGTTCGGGAAGGCCGGAGAACCCCTGTGAACCGCGAGCCAGGAGACCGGCCGTGCGTGTTTTGAGGCCAAGGCCGTCGGGTGTGACGGCAGGAAGGATCTGAGCCATGCATATCGAACCCGGAATCGTGACGGGCGCCAAGCTCGTCTTGAGTTACGCAACCGGCATCGCCGCAGGCGGCGTTGCCTTGAAGCTCGCGGCCGAGACCGTGCGCGAGCAGGGCATCGGCTCGTTCGCGATGCGGACGCTCGCCACCACCGCCCTCGTGTTCACTTTCTTCGAGATTCTGCCGCACTTCCCGGTTGGCGTCTCCGAGGTGCACTTCATCCTCGGCTCGACCCTGTTCCTGCTGTTTGGCGCGGCGCCCGCCGCCTTCGGTCTCGCGTTCGGCCTGCTGCTTCAGGGCGTGTTGTTCGAGCCGGCCGACCTGCCGCAATATGGCATGAACGTCACCACGCTGCTGGTGCCGCTGTTCCCCATCCAGGCGATCGCCACACGGATCATTGCGCGCAACACCGCCTATGTCGATTTGAAGTATCGTCAGGCGCTGGCGTTGTCGACGACCTATCAGGCCGGCGTGATCGCCTGGGTGGCGTTCTGGGCGCTCTACGGCTCCGGCTTTGCCATGAGCAACCTCGCGAGCATCGCGACCTTCGCGGCCTCCTATGCGCTGGTCATCGTGATCGAGCCGCTGGCCGATCTCGCGGTGCTGGCACTGGCGAAATCGCTGCGCGGCGTCACCGCGCCCGGCCTCGTCACCCCGCGCCTGCATAACGCGGCTTAAGAGACAAGGGGCGGCCGCCATGGCCGCCCCACCACGCGATGCTCACACTCTCCCTGATCGGCATCGGTTGCGGCGATCCCGGGCAGCTCACGCGCGCTGCGATCACGGCCATCAACTCGGCCGATCTCGTCCTGATCCCGCGTAAAGGGAGCGCAAAGTCCGATCTCGCCGATCTCAGGCGCACGATCTGCGCGGACGTGCTCACCAGCGACAAGACGGACATCGCCGAGTTCGATCTTCCCGCGCGCGATGCCGATGAAGCTGATTACCGCAAGGGCGTGGACGATTGGCACGATGCCGTCGCCGCGGCCTGGTCACGGACGATCGCAGATCATCTCGGGCATGAAGGCAAGGTCGCGCTGCTGATTTGGGGCGATCCCTCGCTCTATGATTCCTCGCTGCGCATTGCGCGGCGGCTCGATCCCTTGCCTGATATCGAAGTCGTGCCCGGCATCACCTCGATTCAGGCGCTGTGCGCGGCGCATGCGCTGCCGCTCAATGACATCGGCGAGCCGTTTCTGGTTACGACCGGACGGCGCTTGCGTGAAGGCGGCTGGCCGCAAGGTGTCGATACGGTGGTGGTGATGCTCGACGGCGGCACGGCGTTTCAGGCGCTCGATCCGGCAGGGTTTTACATTTATTGGGGCGCTTATCTCGGCATGTCCGATCAGATCATCATATCAGGCGCGCTGGCCGAGGCCGGCCCGCGTATTGCTGCTGCGCGTCAGGACGCGCGCGAGCGGCATGGCTGGATCATGGACAGTTACATTCTCAAGCGCAGGGCGTAAGCGAGGCAGCATGCTCCCGGAATGGGTCTATCGAAAGTGCCCCGAGATCTCCGCGGCCCACCGCGACGCGGCGATCGCGCGGCAGGCGCAACTGACAAAGCCGACCGGCGCGCTCGGCCGGCTCGAGCAGCTCGCGATCGAGCTTGCAGGCCTGCAGGCGACCGAGCAGCCGCGTGCGGCGCGGGTGCCGATCATCGTCTTTGCCGGCGATCACGGCATCGTCGCGCAGGGCGTGTCGGCCTATCCGCAAGCCGTCACGATCGCGATGATGGCGAATTTCGCCTCCGGCGGCGCCGCGATCTCGGTGCTGGCGCGCGAGCTTGGTTCGACCCTGGAAGTGGTCGACGCCGGGACACTGGCACAGGAGGCGATGAGTGGCGTCGTCACGGACAAGCCGCGCAGCGGCACGCGCGATTTCAGCATCGAAGCCGCGCTCACGCCTGCCGAGCTGGCGTTTGCGTTCGAAGCCGGCCAGCGCGCGGTGGCGCGTGCGGAGGCCGGTCAGCCTGATCTGCTGATCTTCGGCGAGATGGGCATCGGCAACACCACGACCTCGGCCGCCGTTGCCGCGAGCCTGCTCGGCATCAGCGCCGAGGAAATTGCGGGCAGCGGCACCGGTGTCGATGCGGCCGGCCGCGTGCACAAGGCGCGCGTGATCGATGCCGCGCTTGCCCGCCATGGTGTTGCGGGCGCTTCGCCCGAAAAAATCCTGTGTGCTGTCGGCGGCCTGGAAATTGCGGTGATCTGCGGCGCCATCATCGCGGCTGCACAGCGCCGCATCCCTGTATTGATCGACGGCTTCATCGTGTCGGTTGCGGCGCTGGCAGCGGTGCGGCTGAACCCGTCGTGCCAGCCGTTCCTGTTGCCATCGCATCGATCGGCCGAGCAGGGCCATCGGCTGGTGCTGCGCGCGCTGAACGTGCAGCCGCTGATCAGCCTCGATCTCAGGCTCGGCGAAGGATCGGGCGCCGCCATCGCGCTGCCGCTGGTGCGCTTCGCTTGCGCGCTCCACAACGGCATGGCGACGTTTGCGCAGGCCAATGTGCCGGATCGCCCTAGCTGATCCGCTGATTGGCGGAGACGACGCGCCAGCCGCTGGCGAGACGGTCGATCCGGGTCAGCGACAGCGGATCTATCACGAAGCGCAAGGCGGCCTCCGGCGTGAGGTCCAGCGCGATGCACAGCGCCGCGCGGATCGTGCCGGAATGGACGACGAGTGTTGCTGGTCCAGCTCCGATCCGCGAGAGTCCCAGCCGGACACGCGCGACCTGGTCTTCAAAACTCTCGCCGCCTGGCGGCCGTCCGCGTGCCGGATCGCTCCAGAACTGTGCGTAGGCCTTGCCACCGGTCGCGGCAAGCTCGTCATGTCGACGACCGATCCAGCCGCCAAAGTCCTGCTCACTGAATTCGCTCACCAGCATCGGTTCGAGCCCCAGCGCGCGCGCCGTCTCGGCCGTGCGCCGCGCCGGGCTGGCATAGCTCGCGGCGTTTCGCGGCAGGCGCTGTCGCAGCGTATCCAACTGCGCGCGGTCGCCGAGATCGGCCGGCGCGTCGGCGGCATGGATCGTGCCTTTGACGCCGTCGACCGGTGCATGCCGAATCAGCCAGAGGAAGGTCTCGCCTTCCATGCTCGTCTCCAGGGAAGTTGGGCGCTGCGGCAACAACGCCGCAGCTTGCACATTGACTCTGTGTTAGTCGTAATCCTACATGTTCGCGACGGTTTCCCCGAGAGGGGATGAAAAGGGAATGCGGTGCGGGGACATTGTCCCCAATGCCGTAGCTGCCCCCGCAACTGTAAGCGGTGAATCCTTCGTCAGATGCCACTGGGTCCTCGGTCCCGGGAAGGCGACGAAGCGGTCACGACCCGCGAGCCAGGAGACCTGCCGTCAGCCGTGGTCACACGCGAAGATGTCGGTCGGGGAGTACAGACATTCGGCTTCATCGGACGGCTGACAAGCCGGAACATGGGAGCTTGGTTCGCTGTGACGTGCCACTGACGTCATACCGAGGTCCAACGCCGTGTCTTGCATCCGTATCGTACGACCGCGCACATTCCTGCTCGCATCCGCCGCGCTCACGTCGCTTGCGGCGGCCGATATCCCTGCCGCGCTGGCGCAGCAGGCGCGCGAGCCGCTGCCGCCCGTCGAGGTCTCGCCCGCCCAATCGCGCAAGCCGGCAAGGCTAGCCGCCCGCGAAGCGCGAGGCCCGCGCCGCGCGGCAGCGCGCAGGCCAGCGGCCGCACCGACCGCGCCCAAGCCCGCAGTGCCGACGGCAGCGGCGCAAACACCGCTCAACAGCAATGCAGTCGCGGAAAGCGCCTCGCGCCTCGGCCTGACGGTGCGTCAGACGCCCGCGACCATCGAGGTGATCTCGGCCGAGACTATCGGCGAGCAGGGCTACCGCACCGTGTCCGAGGTGGCGCAAGGCGCGGTCGGTCTCACCTCCGGCGACAATCCCGCCGAGCCCGCTGCCTTCTCGATGCGCGGCTTCACCAACAGCCAGATCAACACGCTCTACCACGGCATCAAGATCGGTCCGCAGAACATGACGTCGCGGATCATGGACACCGCCAATCTGGAGGCCGTGGAAATCCTGAAAGGCCCGGCCTCGCTGATGTCGGGCGAGGGCGCGGCCGGCGGCGCCATCAATTTCGCCACCAAGCAGCCGCACACCGGCCCGATCCGGAATGAGGCCAATTTCTCCTGGGATTCATTGAACTCCTTCCGCGCGCATTACGGCTCCGGCGGCAGCACCAATGTAGAGGGACTCGACTATCGCTTCGACATCAGCCGCTCCTCGCTCAACGGCTTTGCCGACGATACCAATACCAGGACGCTGGACGTCTCCGGCCAGCTCAACTACCGGATCTCAGACAGCCTCAAGGTCTGGGGCGCGATCGAGTACCGCGAGGATCGCTCGGAGGCCTATTGGGGCGCGCCATTGGTGCCGGTCGCTTTCAGCGGCTCGCATGCTACGAGCGGCATCGTCTCGGGCAACTATTCCAACCGGACTGATCTTGGCGCAGTCACGATCGACGACCGCACCTTCAACACCAACTACAACGTTCTCGACAATCGCAACGTTGCGCAGGAGGTGTGGCTGCGCGGCGGATTCGAGTTGAAGCTGGCGCCCGACCTGACGCTGAAAAGCCAGGCCTATGGCTACGGCGCGGAGCGCAGCTGGTTCAACAACGAGATCGAGGCGTTCGATTCCACGACGAACGATGTGTATCGCGAGCGCTTTTACGTCGCGCACAGCCAGCGCCTCGTCGGCAACATCACCGACTTGGTCTGGGACACTGACATCGCAGGCTTCGACAACCGCCTGGTTACGACATTGTCGTCAAGCTATCTCGACTTTGTCAGGCCGGGCGCGGCGAACTTCCCGTTCGATCATATCCCTCTGGTCGATTCTCCGCGCGGCTATTACGGCGTGCTCACGACCAAACAGCAGACCGCGCGTATCGATAACGAGGCGCTGTCGTTCGAGGATCGGCTGAAGCTGACGCGAACCTTCGCGCTGATCGGCGGCCTGCGCGTCGAGCATATCGGGCTCGACCGCAACTCAACCGACCAGTTCGGTTTGGAGAACGCGGGCTTCCCGTTCACGAACGACTGGGCACCGGTCACCGGCCGCATCGGCTACACCTGGGAGGCCGTCCCCGGCCTGACCTTGTTCAGCCAGTACGCCACCGGCGCCGACGTTTCCGCCAGTAACATTTTCCTGCTTTTGCCGACCCAACCGCTCGACCTGACCACCACGCGCACCTATGAGACCGGCGTCAAGCATCTGTTCTGGGACAACCGGGCGGAATGGTCGTTCTCCGCCTACGACATCCTGCGCAAGAACGTCTATGCCGCCGCCGGCGGCATGGCGCTCAATATCGCCGGACGGCAGGAGTCGAAAGGCGTAGAGCTTGCGGCGTCCGTGCGCCCGATCGAGCCTTTGCGTCTCTGGGGCAACATCGCCTATGTCGATGCGCGCTACGCCGACTACAATTTTGTCGGCGGCTCGTTCTCCGGCAACACCCCGCCGAACGTGCCGCGCATCGTCGCCAATGGCGGCGCGTCCTGGCGTTTCTTCACGTCCTGGCCGGTGGAGTTCGGCATCACCGGCCGCCATGTCGGCGACCGCTACAACACCGACGCCAACACGGTAACCATGAAGGCCTACACCGTCGCCGACGTCTATGCCTTCGTCGACATCCCCAAGACGGTGTTCAACGCGGTCGACCAGGCCCGCCTGAGCTTCCGGGTGCGCAACATCGCCGACAGGCGCTACGCGATCTGGGGAGATCCGTTCTATCCCGACCAGATCCTCCTCGGTGCGCCGCGCACCTATGAGCTCTCGGCCGCGTTCAAATGGTAGGGCGCTGACCACATGATGGGCGCGATCGTCCTCACGCACCGCTGGCTCGGGATCGCGTTTGGCCTGCTGTTCGCGATGTGGTTCGCGAGCGGCATCGTGATGCACTTCGTCCCGTTTCCGTCGTTGACGGAATCGGAGCGTTTTGCCGGATTGACGCCAGTGGAGCCTGGGGAGGTGAGGATCGCGGTTGCCGATGCCGTGGCCGCAAGCGGGATCGAGGATGCCACGCGCGCGCGACTGATCCAGCGGAGCGATGGAGCGGTCTATATTGTGTCAGGGCCATCGCATGTCGGCGCGGTCCGCGCCTCCGGCGGAAGCGACGCGGCGGTGATCTCTGCGGACGTCGCGCTCGCCACCGCTCAGGCGCATGCGCGCCAGCGCGGGATCGATGCCGCGCGGGCTGCGATTGTCGCGCGCTCGGACTATGACCAATGGAGCGTGCCCAACGGATTCGATCGCTACCGGCCGTTGTTTCGCGTCGCCCTCGGCGACGCCGCCGGGACGGAGGTTTACGTCTCGTCGCGTACCGGTGAGATCGTCTTGGATACGACGCGTAGAGAACGTGGCTGGAACCTCGCCGGCAGCGTGCTGCACTGGATTTATCCGACGGTTCTCAGAAGCAACTGGGCGCTGTGGGATCGCCTGGTCTGGACGCTGTCGCTGCTGGCCTCGATCGCAGCTCTGCTGGGCGCGGTGCTTGGCGTTGTTCGGATCAGGCAACGAGGGCGGTTCGTCGGCTCGCCCTATCGCGGCTGGCACGCCCTGCATCACATCATCGGACTCGTCGTGACCGTTTTCGTGCTGAGCTGGACTTTCAGCGGCTGGCTCTCGATGGATCATGGCCGGTTGTTTTCGCGCGGGCAGTTGAGCGCGGCCGAGGCCGGCATGGTGGATGCGTCGCCGGACTGGCGGGCGGCACCGTCGTTGGACCCGATATCCCCCTCGGCCCGAGAAATCGAATGGTTCGCCTTCGACGGCCGCGTCTACCGTCGCGAAAGGACGGGGCTCGGTCAACAGTCGTTGGCCAGGGCCGGTGGCGGTACGCAGGAATATCTTGGCGCGCAAGATCTTCAGGGCTTGGTGACGCGTCTCGCGTCCGGGTGCGACACGCCGTCCGTCCTTGCCGGCAATGACGATTACCCCGCGCGATCCAGCGTCCCCGGTGCGCCCGTGTACCGCGCGCGCTGCGGCGAACTCTGGTTCGACATAGACGGTGCCGATGGGCGCGTGCTGCAAAGGCTTGACGCTTCCCGGCGGGCCTATCGCTGGTTCTACAGCGCGCTCCACACGCTGGACTTTCCGATCCTCCTGGCGCACCCGTTATGGCGGGATGTCCTGATCGTCGGGCTCTGCACGCTGGGGCTGGTATTCTCCATCACGGGTATCGTGATCGGCTGGCGCCGCTTGCGGCTCTCGTTCTCGGCCTGAGCGATGGAGCGAGGCCTCGGCCGAAACGCATGTGCAATGCCGATTGATCCCTTCTCGCGGGCTGCCTTTCGGTGTAGCTCTGCGCCCACTTATTGGGCAGGCGGCAATGCCCATGCCGCCGAAATCACGCAGGAGAGCCACGGATGTATCCGAAAGTTCAGATGTTCATCGCCGGCGAGTGGACCGACGGCAGCTCCGGCAAGTCGGAGGACATCCTCAATCCCGCCACCGGCCAGCCGATCGGCAGGACCCCGCATGCCTCAAAGGCGGACCTCGATCGTGCGCTGGAGGCCGCGAGGGCCGGCTTTGAGGTCTGGCGCAAGACCTCGCCATTCGACCGCTACAAGCTGATGCGCAAGGCTGCGGACATCATCCGCTCCCGCGCCGCCGAGATCGCGCCCGTGATGACCATGGAGCAGGGCAAGCCGGTCGTCGAAGCGCAAGGCGAGACCATGCTCGCCGGCGACCTCATCGACTGGTTCTCCGAAGAAGCCCGCCGCGCCTATGGCCGCATCGTGCCGCCGCGGATGGGCAACGTCACCCAGCTCGTGACCAAGGAGCCGGTTGGCCCGGTCGCGGCCTTCACGCCCTGGAATTTCCCGATCAACCAGGCCGTGCGCAAGATCTCGGCCGCGCTCGCCGCCGGCTGCTCGATCATCGTCAAGGGTCCGGAGGAGACGCCTGCAAGCTGCATGGAGCTGGTTCGGGCCTATGCCGACGCCGGCATTCCGCCCGGCGTCGTCCAGCTGGTGTTCGGCGTGCCGTCGGAAGTGTCGGAATATCTCATTCCGCATCCGATCATCCGCAAGATCAGTTTTACGGGCTCGACCGCGGTGGGCAAGCACCTGGCCGCGCTCGCCGGCCTGCACATGAAGCGCGTCACCATGGAGCTCGGCGGCCATGCGCCGGCGATCGTGTTCGCGGACGCCGATCTCGACAACGCCGCAAAGATCCTCTCCGCCAACAAGTTCCGTAACGCCGGCCAGGTCTGCGTCTCGCCGACGCGCTTCCTGGTGCATGAAAGCGTCTACCAGCCCTTCGTCGACAAGTTCGTCGCCGCAGCCAAGAGCCTCAAGGTCGGCAACGGTCTCGACAAGGATACCCGCATGGGCCCGCTGGCGAACCCGCGACGCGTCGATGCCATGGAAGGCTTCGTCTCCGACGCGGTTCAGCGCGGCGCCAAGATCCAGGCTGGCGGCAAGCGTATCGGCAATGAGGGCTTCTTCTTCGAGCCGACGGTGCTGACCGACGTGCCGCGCGATGCCCGCATCATGAACGAGGAGCCGTTCGGCCCCTTGGCGCCAATCACCGCATTCCGCAGCTACGATGAAGTCGTGGCGGAAGCAAACCGTCTGCCTTACGGGCTTGCGGCCTATGCCTACACCACCTCGACCAAGACGATGCAGGCGATCGGCGCCGACATCGAGAGCGGCATGGTCTCCATCAACCATCACGGCCTCGCGCTGCCGGAAGTGCCGTTCGGCGGCGTCAAGGATTCCGGCTACGGCTCCGAAGGCGGCCTCGAGGCGATCGAGGGGTACCTCAACACCAAGTTCGTCACGCAGGCGAGCGCATAAAACCGCGCGCGATGTCCTTAGCAGGGCGCGTCACGGCAGGCCGTGACGCGCCTTTCTTTATTTTGCGGGCACAGTGCCGCGCCGGAACAACGCCAAAGGTTCGAACCGAGGGATACCGAGTAGGGGCGAACGGCATGAAAGCTGCTTGGGTGGAAACGGCGCGAGACTGCGTTATGCTGCGCGCGCC
Organism: Bradyrhizobium diazoefficiens; assembly: GCF_016616235.1. Taxonomy (NCBI): domain Bacteria; kingdom Pseudomonadati; phylum Pseudomonadota; class Alphaproteobacteria; order Hyphomicrobiales; family Nitrobacteraceae; genus Bradyrhizobium; species Bradyrhizobium diazoefficiens. Next base: position 5,263,434 of record NZ_CP067100.1, on the reverse strand, counting down.
GGTAGGCCCTTGAGCTTGCGATCCCCAGCCTCGTCAAGAAATCCGGAAAGTCGCCAATGCGTATCGTTAACGTTGCTGCCGCCCAGATGGGCCCGATCCAGAAAGCCGACAGCCGCGAGGTCGTGGTCAAGCGCATGATCGCGCTGATGGATGAGGCCAGCGCCAGAGGCGCCGACCTCATCGTCTATCCGGAGCTGGCGCTGACCACGTTCTTCCCGCGCTGGTACGTCGAGGACCGGGCCGAGTTCGACGGCTGGTTCGAACGCGAAATGCCGAATGTTGCGACGAGGCCGCTGTTCGAACGTGCGGCGCAGCATCGGATCGCGATGAATTTTGGCTATGCCGAGCTGACACCCGACGGCCATCACTTCAACACGGCGATCCTGACCGACAAGTCCGGCAAGATTGTTGGCAAATATCGCAAGGTCCATTTGCCGGGCCATGCGGACTACGACACCAATCGGTCGCACCAGCATCTGGAGAAGCGCTATTTCGAGCCGGGCGATCTCGGTTTCAACGTCTGGCGCGAACTGGGCGGCATCATTGGCATGGCCATCTGCAACGATCGCCGCTGGCCCGAGACCTATCGCGTCATGGGCTTGCAAGGCGTCGAGATGGTGCTGATCGGCTACAATACGCCCTCGGAGAACGCGGAGCGACGCGAGGAGGGCATCGAGAAGCGCATGTTTCACAACCGCCTCTCCGTGCAGGCCGGCGCTTATCAGAATGCGACCTGGGTGGTCGCGGTGGCCAAGGCCGGCGTCGAGGACGGTCACGCCCTGTTTGGCGGCAGTCTCATCGTCGATCCCGACGGCGAGATCGTCGCCGAGGCCAAAACCGAAGGCGACGAGCTCCTTGTCCACCGCTGCGATCTCGATGCCACGAGCTTTGGCAAGACCACCATCTTCAATTTCGCGCAGCACCGCCGCATCGAGCATTACGGTCTGATCACCAGCCAGACCGGCGCGGTGCCGCCACCGGAGAAGTGACGCCCCGGTCTTCCCGTGAGATCCCGCTGGCGAAGGCCGGGATAGTGGCATACCATTTGCTTGCAAATGGGCTCGGTTTCACTTGCCCTTGGCCAACGAAAACCTGGCATCACGGCATTAGCGGGAGGACGTCATGGATCGCAGGACCGTATTGAAGGGACTGGCCGGCGCGGGCGGTCTGGCATTGACCGGCCTCTCGGCTCCGGCGATCGCCCAAGGCGCAGCAGCCCGCACCCTCCGCTTCGTACCGCAGGCCAATCTCGCGAATTTCGATCCGATCTGGGGCACGCAATATGTCGTGCGCAATGCCGCCGCGCTGGTCTGGGATACGCTCTACGGCATCGACGCGCAGCTTCAGCCGCAGCGCCAGATGATCGAGTCCGAGGAGACCAGCGACGACGGCAAGATCTGGACCTTCAAATTGCGCCCGGGCCTCAAATTCCATGACGGCGAGCCGGTGCTGAGCAAGGATGTCGTCGCAAGCCTTTCGCGCTGGGCCGCGCGCGATCCGATGGGCCTGATGATCATCGCGATCCAGCAGGAATTGACCGCGGTCGACGACCGCACCTTCAAATGGGTCCTGAAGCAGCCCTTCCCGAAAATGCTCTACGCGCTCGCCAAGAACAACGCGCCGTGCTCCTTCATCATGCCCGAGCGCATCGCCAAGACCGATCCGTTCAAGCAGATCACCGAATATGTCGGCTCGGGGCCGATGAAGTTCGCCAAGAGCGAATGGGTGCCCGGCGCCAAGTCTGTGTTCGAGAAGTTCGCCGATTACGTGCCGCGGCAGGAGAAGGCGTCGTGGCTCGCCGGCGGCAAGCAGATCCTGGTCGATCGCGTCGAGTGGCTGGTGATGCCGGATCCCGCCACCGCGGCCGCGGCCTTGCAGAACGGCGAGGTTGACTGGTGGGAGAACCCGATCGCCGATCTCGTCCCCGTGCTGAAGAAGAACAAGAACATCAGCGTCGATATCGGCGATCCCCTCGGCAATATCGGCTCGTTCCGCATGAACCATCTGTTCGCGCCGTTCAACGACGTGCGGGCGCGGCGCGCGGTGCTGATGGCGCTGAGCCAGGAAGATTACATGCGCGCGATCGTCGGTGACGACGACAAGCTGTGGAAGCCGCTGCCCGGCTTCTTCACGCCTGATACGCCGCTCTACAGCGAATTGGGCGGCGAGATCCTCAAGGGCAAGCGCGATCTCGATGCTGCCAAGAAGCTGCTCGCCGAGAGCGGCTATTCCGGCCAGCCGGTGACCTGCCTCGTCGCGCAGGATCAGCCGATCACCAAGGCGCAAGGCGACGTCACGGCGGACCTGCTCAAGCAGCTCGGCATGAATGTCGATTTCGTTGCCACCGATTGGGGCACGGTCGGCTCCCGCCGCGCCGCCAAGACGCCGCCGGGGCAGGGCGGCTGGAACATGTTCCACAGCTGGCATGCCGGCGCCGATTGCATCACGCCGGCTGCCTACACCGCCATCCGCGCCAATGGCGACAAGGCGTGGTTCGGCTGGCCCAACAGCCCGAACACCGAGAAGGAGATTACCGCCTGGTTCGAGGCCAAGAGCCTCGACGAGGAGAAGGCCGCAATCGGACGGGTCAACAAGGCGGCGCTCGACGACGTCGTCTACGCGCCGACCGGCTTCTTCCTGACCTACACGGCCTGGCGCAAGAATGTCTCCGGCATCGCCAAGGGACCATTGCCGTTCTTCTGGGGCGTGTCGAAGTCCGCGTGACGGTGCGGTAGAGCCAGATGCTGTCCTTTATCCTCCGGCGCATCGTCGCGACCTTGCCGGTGATGGCGATTGTCGCGCTGTTCGTGTTCAGCCTGCTCTACATCGCCCCGGGTGATCCCGCGGTGGTGATCGCGGGCGACCAGGCGAGCCCGGAGGATGTGGAGCGCATCCGCCAGAGCCTCGGCCTCGACCGTCCGTTCCTGATCCAGTTCGGAAGCTGGGTCTGGCGCATCCTGCACGGTGATTTGGGCACCTCGATCTTCACCAATCTGCCGGTCTCGGCCATGATCGGGCAGCGGCTCGGACCGACGCTGTCGCTGATGATGGTCACGCTGCTGCTCACCATCGTGGTCGCGGTGCCGCTCGGTGTCGTGGCGGCGTGGAAGGCTGGCAGCCTGATCGACCGCGCCATCATGGCCTTCGCCGTGTTCGGATTCTCGCTGCCGGTCTTCGTGGTCGGCTACATGCTCGCCTACATTTTCGCGCTGGAGCTCGAATGGCTGCCGGTGCAGGGTTACACGCCGCTTAACCAAGGGTTCTGGCCGTGGCTGGAGAATTTGATCCTGCCGTCGGTCGCGCTCGGCTGCGTCTATATCGCGCTGGTCGCGCGCATCACCCGCGCGGCCATGCTCGAAGTCTTGCAGCAGGATTACATCCGCACCGCGCGCGCAAAAGGCCTCGGGCAGGGCGGCATCCTGTTCATCCATGCGCTGAAGAACGCGGCGGTGCCGATCGTGACCGTGATCGGGATCGGCATCGCGCTCTTGATCGGCGGCGCGGTCGTCACGGAAAGCGTGTTCGCGATCCCCGGCCTTGGCCGGCTCACCATCGACGCGATCCTGCGCCGCGACTATCCGGTGATCCAGGGCATCGTGCTGCTGTTCAGCTTCGTCTACGTCCTCGTCAACCTGATGATCGACGTCATTTATACGCTCGTCGACCCGAGGATCCGCTATTGACCGACACGACCGTCAATCCGCAAGTGCTGCCGGCCGGCCTCGTGCTCGCGCCGCAACTGCCTGAGATCCTGCGGCCGGTCACGATCCGGCGTGGCTTCGTCGGCTTCTTGCGCGGCCATCCCACCGTTGCGATTGGCGGCGCGCTGCTGCTGACGCTGGTCCTGATCGCGATCTTTGCGCCGTATCTCTGGACGGTCGATCCGACGGCACTCGCGCCCGCCAAGCGCACCCGCGCGCCGTCCGCGCTTTACTGGTTCGGCACCGACGTGCTGGGCCGCGACATCTACTCGCGCGTGCTGTTCGGCGCGCGGGTCTCGCTCACGGTCGGACTGTCGGTTGCCATACTCGCATCCGCGGCGGGGCTCGCCATCGGCATGGTCTCCGGCTTCATCCGGTGGGCCGACGGCATCCTGATGCGCTTCATGGACGGATTGATGTCGATCCCGCCGATCCTGCTGGCAATCGCGCTGATGGCGCTGACGCGCGGCAGCGTCGGCAACGTCATCCTGGCCATCACCATCGCCGAGATCCCGCGCGTCTCGCGCCTTGTGCGCAGCGTCGTGCTGTCGCTGCGCGAGCAGCCCTATGTGGATGCCGCGATTGCGTGCGGCACGCGCACGCCGATGATCATCCTGCGCCACATCCTGCCCAACACGCTCGCGCCCATGCTGGTGCAGGCGACCTATATCTGCGCCAGCGCCATGATCACCGAGGCGATCCTGTCCTTCATCGGCGCCGGCACGCCGCCCACCATTCCGTCCTGGGGCAACATCATGGCCGAGGGCCGCGCGCTGTGGCAGGTCAAGCCCTACATCGTGTTCTTCCCGGCAGCGTTCCTCTCCGTCACCGTGCTCGCCGTGAATCTGCTCGGCGACGGCCTTCGCGATGCGCTCGACCCGCGCATGGCCAAGCGTCTTTAGATGTCCCAAGGCTGATCTTCCAAGGCTGATCGCGATGGCGTTGCTCGAAGTCCAGAACTTGCAGACCCACTTCCGCACCCCCGGCGGCATCAACCGCGCGGTGGACGGGGTGTCCTTCCACGTCAATGAGGGCGAGACGCTGGCGATCGTCGGCGAGTCCGGCTGCGGCAAGTCGGTGACGTCGATGTCGCTGATGCGGCTGATTCCGGAGCCGCCGGGCAGGATCGCCGGCGCCATCCGTTTTGCCGGCAAGGACCTGCTCAAGCTGTCCGATCGCGAGATGCGCGCCATCCGCGGCAACGACATCTCGATGATCTTCCAGGAGCCGATGACAAGCCTCAATCCGGTCCTCACCGTCGGCCGTCAGATCCGCGAGACCTTGATGATCCATCAGGGCCTCGACAAGCAGGCTGCCGAGGCGCACGCGATCGAGATGCTGACTCTGGTCGGCATTCCCGAGCCGAAGCGGCGCGTGCGTGAATATCCGCATCAGCTCTCCGGCGGCATGCGCCAGCGCGTCATGATCGCGATTGCGCTGGCCTGCAACCCGAAGCTTCTCATTGCTGACGAGCCGACCACCGCACTCGACGTCACCATCCAGGCGCAGATCCTGAAGTTGATGCTGGATCTCAAGCGCCGGGTCGGCGCGGCGATCATCCTGATCACCCACGATCTCGGCGTCGTCGCCGAGATCGCCGAACGCGTCATGGTGATGTATGCCGGCCGCAAGGTCGAGGAGGCGCCGGTGGCCGAGCTGTTCCGCTCCCCGCGCCATCCCTATACGCAAGGCCTGCTCGGCGCGGTGCCGCGGCTCGGTTCCTCGCTGACCGGCACCGCGCGGCGGCTCGCCGAAATTCCCGGGCAAGTGCCTGATCTGCGCAAGCCGATCGCCGGCTGCGTCTTCGCAGGGCGCTGTGCGCTCGCGACCGATCTCTGCCGGCAATATGCGCCGGGGCTCGAAGAGAAGGGGCCGCGCCACATCGCGGCCTGTCACTATGCAGCCAAGGGAGCCGTCGCGGCATGAGTCCTCCGCTGCTCCAGGTCAACGACCTCAAGAAGCATTTTCCGGTCAACAAGGGCCTGTTCGGACGCAAGTCCGAATATGTCCATGCGGTGGACGGCGTCTCCTTCGAGATCGCAAAGGGCGAGACGCTGTCGCTGGTCGGCGAATCCGGCTGCGGCAAGTCGACGGTCGGCCGCGCCATCCTGCGGCTGTTCGACATCACCGCAGGCCAGGTCATCCTCGACGGCCAGCGCATCGACGATGCCCATCCGAGCACGATGCGCCAGATGCGCCGCCGCGTGCAGGTCGTGTTCCAGGATCCGTTCTCCAGCCTCAATCCGCGCATGCGCGTGCGCGACATCCTCGCCGAGCCGATCCGCAATTTCGGCCTCGCCAAATCGGCTGAAGATCTCGAGGTCCGCGTCACCGCGCTGATGGACACCGTGCGCCTGCCGCGCGAGGCGCTGAACCGCAGGCCGCACGAATTCTCCGGTGGCCAGCGCCAGCGCATCGGCATCGCGCGGGCGCTCGCGGCCGAGCCGGAGCTGATCGTCTGCGACGAGGCCGTCTCCGCGCTCGACGTCTCGGTCAAGGCGCAGATCGTCAACCTCTTGCAGGACCTTCAGCAGAAGTTCGGCCTCGCGCTGCTGTTCATCAGCCATGACCTCGCCATCGTCGAGCATATGACCCATCGCGTCGCGGTGATGTATCTCGGCAAGATCGTCGAAGTGGCGCCGCGCCGGGAGATCTTCGCCGCGCCAAGACATCCCTACACCAGGGCGCTGCTCTCGGCGGTGCCGCTGCCGGAGCCGGGCGCCCACCGCAATCCGATCATCCTCAAGGGCGATGTGCCGAGCCCGATCAATCCGCCGAAGGGATGCCGCTTCCACACCCGCTGTCCGCTCGTCTTCGACCGCTGCCGGAGCGAGGAGCCGGTGCTGCGCGCGGCCGGACCCGAGCAGTGGGTCGCGTGCCATATCGAGGACGGTGCGCCAGCCACGGCTGGATAGCAATTGCCCGAGCGCCCACGCGACCAGCCGGCCGGAACGACGGAACTCCGGCCGACTTCTCGGTTTCACGGCGCCACAGCCGTGAACTTACTTGGCAAGCCTCGTCTTGATCTCCGAGAGCCCGGCTTCGTAGACGCCGGTCAGCGCTTCCTTTGCAGCCGTTTCCTTGCCCTGGTCCGGCGTGTAGGAGCCGCTCCAGGTCACGGTTGATGTCCCGTCCGCATTGGCCGTGACCTTGATGGTCGACGCATAATCGGTGACGGGAAGCGGACTGGCGAGGAATGCGTAGGAGTAGCTGCGCTCGGCTTCGTTTCGCGCCGTTTGCTTTTCCACGAAGGCGGTCTTGCCGTCCTTCGTGACGAGAATGCGGGTCGAAGGTGCCTTTCCATCCTCGATGCATTCGCCGACCGGCGGCAGCCACGCCTTGATGGCGCAGAACGGGCCGATCAGGGACCACACGGCTGATGCAGACGCTTTCACCTCGGCGCTGCGCGAAATTGTCTCGGCAAGGGCGGGTGGGACACCCAGGCTCGAAAGCAGGGCGATACTGAGCATCATCAGCAGCATCGAACGAAGGGTGGGATGGCTCAAATGTTTACGCATTGGAAGTCCTGTTCATCTAAGGGGGCGAGACGTCTCTCCTGTCGGAGAAAGCGAGGCGGAGCCCGGAAAGCCCGCATGAGAGCCAGGTATCAGCCGGCGTCATGCGCAACGAGTTCAGGAACTGAATCGAGGCCGGTACAGAATCTGAACTGGAGTCGGCGCCCCGCCACGGTTAGATTTCCCGTTCGCGTACAGGAGGGAAACATGGCCGTCGGTAGCTATAAGCAGTTCTGTCCGGTCGCGATGGCGGCCGAGGTCCTCTGCACGCGCTGGACCGTGGTGTTGCTGCGCGAACTCGTCGCTGGCTCCACTCGCTTCAACGAATTGCGGCGCGGAGTGCCGCGCATGTCGCCCGCCTTGCTGTCGCAGCGATTAAGAGACCTCGAAGCTGCCGGCATCGTTGCTCGCGAGCTCTCGGTGTCAGACCCGGGCATATTCGAATATCGTCTCACCGCATCCGGGCGCGAGCTCGGGCCGATCGTCGAGGCCTTCGGCATCTGGGGCCAGCGTCGGATCGAAGCAGACCTGTCGCTCCAGCATCTCGACGTCCAGCTTCTGATGTGGGACATGCGGCGCAATCTGAATACGACGCCGATGCCGAAGGGGCGCAACGTGATTCAGTTCGCGTATCCCGAGCTTCCAGCCGCCCAGCGGTGCTGGTGGCTGATCGTCGATCCCGCGGACGGCGTCGATCTCTGCTCGGTCGATCCCGGCTTCGACGTCGACCTATACGTCTCCGTCGACCTGCGAACAATGACGGCGATCTGGATGGGGCTGGACACCGTGCGGGCGGCGGTCGGGAACCAGCGAATGTTATTGACCGGCGACCGCAAAATCGCGTCTGCCATGCAGACCTGGCTCGGCCTCAGCCCGTTCGCGAAAGAGCGCAAGCTGGCGAGCTGAGATCGCAGTACAGTTCCAGTACTGGAAGTGACCCGAAGCTCCCTGCTAGTCGAAGTGAGTTGTCCAACTTCGAAAGGGATTTGAATGAGTCACGCTGGAAGCTGCTTTTGCGGAGCCGTCACGCTTGTCGTCAGCGGCGCGCCCGAGGCCATGGGTTACTGCCATTGTCGTTCTTGCCGCTCCTGGTCGGGCGGGCCGGTCAATGCCTTCAGCCTTTGGAAGGCTGGGATGGTGGAAATCGTATCCGGAGCCGAGAACGTCGCGACCTACCAAAAGACGCCGCTCAGTGAGCGGCAGTACTGTAGGCAGTGCGGCGGTCATCTCCTGACAAATCATCGGCCGCTTGGACTCGTCGACGTGTTCGCCGCGACGATACCGACGCTGGATTTTGTGCCCGCGGTCCACGTCAACTATGCCGAGACTGTTCTGCCGATGCGCGACGGCCTGCCGAAGCTCCGCGATTTTCCGGCTGAGCTCGGCGGGTCCGGCGAGACCGTTGCGGAGTAACTGTCTCATTGGATTCGAGAATACCCCAGGCACACGGCCGTCGGGCCGCTGCCTGGGCCATGCGCTTGTTCAACAAGAGGAGACCAATGTGACAATTGCAACCGCAACGACCACCATCCGCGTCAGGCGCCCTCGTCTGATGGCTTTCGCATGCTCCGCGATCGTTCTGCTCGCGTGGTGGACCGGACCGGCTTCTGCCCGCGCATCCCTGTGTGACCGGAAGTGGCTGAGCTGCAACAGCCCAAAATGCACCGGCACGAAATGCATGCAGAAATGCGACCAGCAATATTCGAAATGCAGAAGCGGTCCGTTCGCGGATTGAAGCTAGGCCCTCACTTGGGCGAACACGAGGTGAGCGGGGCCGAGATCGCCGGCCTCGCGCTTCGCAATCACGGAACGGAGGCGTTTTCGCATTTTTAGTTTAGCCGCCCTTAGCCCTGGCGGCGCAGGAAGCCGGTGATCGTGACCTTGTCCCAGATGCCGGCGGCGGCAAAGGGATCGGCGCGATTGAAAGCTTCCACCTCGGCGCGGCCGGGCGCCTCAATCAGGAACAGGCTGCCGATCATGGTTGCGCCGTCGTCGGCGACGAGCGGCCCCGACATCACGATCTTGACGCCGAAGGGCGAGGTGTCGCTCAGGAAGGCTTTATGTGCATCGTAACTGGCGAGCCGGGTCGGCAGCGCGCCGGCGCGGTCGACGGCATGGATGGCGAACAGCATGGTGTCTCCGTCTTCTTGGGACGGCCGCTAATACGGCCGTCCGTAATTGTCGTGATGGAAGGACTTATTTTGCGCCGAGCTTGCCGGCGTCCTCGAAGGTCGGGCAGGTGCGCTGCTCAAGCGGCACGTCGAACGGCCCAAAATTGTCCTTGGTGATGACGGTCGGCTTCAGCACGATCTCGCTGATGACCGGCTGGTTGCGCAAGGCGCGGATCGCCATCATGGTGCCGAGGCAGCCTTGGGCAAATCCGTTGTAGTCGCCGCTCGCGAGCAGCTTGCCGGACTTGATCGCGTCGATCGCCTCCTTGGTGCCGTTGATGCCGATCACTTGCGCCTTCCGGTTCGCGCCGTCGAGCGCCTCGATCGCGCCGACCGCCATGGCATCGTTCGCAGCGAGCACGCCGTCGATCTGCGCATTCGACTGCATCAGGTTCTCCATCACCTGGAGCGCCTGCAGCCGCTGGTAGTTGCCGGGCTGTGAGGCCAAGAGCTTGGCGCCTGGATTTTCCTTGATCGCGTCGTTGAAGCCGCGGACGCGGTCGACATTGGTCAGCGAGCCCTTGACGCCCTCGATGATGACGATGTTGCCCTTGCCGCCAAGCGTCTTGAGCAGGAAGCGCGCGGTCTCGAGCCCGAGGCTGTAATCGTCGGCGCCGACGAAGGAGAGGAACTTGCCGCCGGCCGAGCGGTCGGTGATGTTGACGACCGGGATCTTGGCCTCGTTGATCTTCTCGACCCCCGGCACCATCGCCTTGTAATCGACCGGCGTGAACACGATCGCGCTCGGCTTCTTGACGACGACGTCCTCGATCTGGCTGAGCTGCTCGGGGATCGAGTCCGGCTTGGTTGGGATGTATTGCAGCGTCTTCCCGTTCAGCGATTTTGCCATGTTGTCGGCGCCGACCCGCACCGTCTGAAAGAACGGGTTGGTCTGGTTCTTGGTGAAGACGGCGATGGTCTCGCCGTCGGCACGCACTTCGGTGGTGAACGCGGCCGCCATCAGCAGCGGCAGCGCGAGATAGCCCAGTGTCTGTTTCATGTTGCCTCCATCCCTCATTTTGCTTGTTGAAACTCTAGAACTCATTGCGCGCGGCGGCGGGTCTTCATGTCGAGCCAGACCGCGAGAATGACGATGATGCCTGTCACCAGCGGCTGCCAGTTGGCGCTGACCGACAACAGATTCATGCCGTTGAGCACCAGCGTCAGGATCAGCGCGCCGATGAAGGTGCCGAACACGGTGCCGACGCCGCCGAACAGCGAGGTGCCGCCGATCAGCACGGCCGCGATCGCCGGCAAGGTCAGGCTCTCGCCGATATCGGCTTCGGCCGAATTGAGCCGCGACAGGAAGATGATCGAGGCGAGCCCCGCCATGATGCCTGAGACCGCGTAGACCAGCAGCAGGCGCCGCGCGACGGGAATGCCGGAGAGGCGGGCGGCGACCGGATTGGCGCCGATCGCATAGATCTCCTGGCCCCAGATCGTGCGCTGCGCGAACAGTGTTCCGATCCCGAGAAACACCAGCAGCAGATAGACCGGGATCGGCAGGCCGAACAGATAGCCGCTGCCGATCTGGCGGAAGCCTGCCGGGAAGCCGTGCAGCGTCTCGCCGGCCATGTACCAATAGGTCAGGCCGTTCAGCACCCAGAGCATGCCGTAGGTGGCGATAAAGGAGGGGATGCGGAGCGCCGTAACCATGATGCCGTTGAGGAGGCCGACGATGCCGCCACAGGCGAGCCCGGTGAGAATGCCGAGCGCCGGCGAACCGGTCTTGTGGATCACCGTGCCGGCGATACAGGCCGACAGCGCGACATTGGCGCCGACGGACAGATCAAGCCCGGCCGTGAGCACCACCAGCGTCAGGCCGGAGGCGATAAAGAAGGTCAGGCTTGCCTGCCGGAGCACGTTAAGAATGTTGCCGAGGCTCAGGAAGGAGTCGCTGAACACGGCGAGCACCGCGCAGATCAGCAGCGCGGCGAGCAAGCGATAGAATAGCTGGATCGCGTCCTGCGACAGGAACGAGCGGGGCGGCATCATCGTCTCTTTGGTGATGTCGGTCATGCGCGGCTCCTGAGGCCGTCGAGGAACAGGGCAACGATGACGAGGACGCCGACGCTTGCGACTTGCACCGAGGACGGCAGCGAGATCAGGTTCAGCCCGTTGCGCAGCACGCCGACGGAGATCACGCCGAGCAGCGTGCCGAGCAGCCACCCATTGCCGCGCTCGAACGAGGTGCCGCCGACGGCGACGGCGGCGATCGCGTCGAATTCGAGGCCAAGGCCGGCAGTCGGATGACCGGAATTCATCCGCGCAGTCATCAATAGGCCCGCGATGCCCGCCATGGCGCCGCCGATGGCGTAGACCGCGATCAGCAGCTTGTTCGGCGACAGGCCGGCATAGCGCAGCGCCTCACGATTTCCTCCGAGCGCGAAGATGTAGGTGCCGAAGCGGGTGTGATAGAGCAGGCCATGGAACGCTGCGTAAGTCACCAGCGCCATCACGATCGGCACCGGCACGCCGAGCAGCGTCGCCGAATAGATGTCGCGCACGCTGTGGGGGATGCCGACCACGCTCTGGCCGTCGCTGACGATCAGCGACAGGCCCTGCGCCATGCCGAGCGTGCCGAGCGTCGCGACGAAGGGCGGGATGCCAAGGATCGCGACCAGCCAGCCGTTGACCGTGCCGAAGGCCGCGCCGACCACAAGGCCGGCGCCAAGGCCCAGCAGCATCGACTTGGTCGCGAGCGAGACGATGGCGACGCAGAGCGAGGTCAGCGTCAGCACCGCGCCCATCGACAGGTCCAGCCCCTCTGTCATGATGATCAAGGTCATCGGCAGCGCCAGCATGGTGAGAATCGTCGACTGCACCAGCACGTTGGAGAGGTTGGCAACCGACAGGAAGCCGGGCGCGATCGCGCTGAACAGCGCGATCAGCAGCACCAGCACGATGGCAACGCCGGGAATGCGTTGCAGCGGATTCGGTTGAGCGACGACGGCGGCCTCACGCATGATGCATCCCCAGTCGCACGATGTTCTCCTCGGTCAGTTCGCTGCGGGTCAAATGTCCGGCGATGCGCCCCTCCCGCATCACATAAGCGCGGTCGCAGACATGGCAGATCTCGACCTGCTCGGACGAGATCATCAGGGCGGCCGCGCCTTCCGCGACGAGACGGTCGATCAGCGCAAAAATCTCGGACTTGGCCCCGATGTCGATGCCCCGCGTCGGCTCGTCGAAGATGAAGAGTTTTGAGCCGGCCGCCAGCCATTTGCCGATCACGACCTTCTGTTGGTTGCCGCCCGAGAGCAGGCCGACGGTCTGCCGCGCGCTGGGCGTCGCAATCCGGAGCTGCCGGATCAAGCCGTCGGACGTGCGCTGCGCGCTGCGCTGGTCGAACAGCCCGCTCGGGAACAGCTTTCGAAGAGCCGACACCACCAGATTGTCGCCGACGGAGCGCAGCAGCGCGAGGCCCTCGCTCTTGCGGCTCTCCGGGATCAACGCGATGCCGCGGCGGGCGGCGAGGTCAGGCTGGCCGGACATGGTCCTGCCGTCGAAGATGATCTCGCCTGATGTCACGGGATCGGCGCCGAAGATGGCGCGCGCGACCTCGCTGCGGCCGGAGCCGACCAAGCCGCACAGGCCGACGATCTCGCCGCGGCGCACCTCGATGTTGATGTCGGAGATGCCCGTCGCCGCAGTCAGGCCCTTGACCTCTAGCAGCAGCTCGCCGGGCTTGTCGGCAAAATGGCGCGGATAGGTCATGTCGACATTGCGGCCGACCATCATGCGCACCAGCTGGTCTGGCGTGACATCGGCCGGCTTGACGCCGTCGATGCGGCGGCCGTCGCGCAGCACCGTGATGCGGTCGCCGAGCGCGAACACCTCGGCCATGCGATGGGAAATATAGACGATCGACACGCCATCGGCCTTCAGCCGCGCGATCAGCGCGAACAGGAGCTCGGTCTCGCGGTCGGACAGCGCCGCGGTCGGCTCGTCCATGACGAGGATGCGGGCGTTCTGGCTGATCGCCTTCGCGATCTCGACCATCTGCTGCTGCGCCACGCCCAGCTTGTCGACGATGGTGGAGGGATCGATGTCGAAGCCGATCGTGTCGAGCACGCGCTTGGCGTCGGCCAGGATCTTGCGGCGGTCGATGGTGCCGGGGATGCGGCCCTTCGGCTCCCGGCCGAGGAAGATGTTCTGGGCAATATCGAGATAGGGGACTAGCGAGAATTCCTGGAAGATCACGGCAATGCCGAGCTTCTGCGCATCCGCGGTCGAGGAGATCGCGACCTTGTTGCCCTCATAGTAGAATTCGCCCGCGTCGGCGCTATAGGCGCCGCACAGTACCTTCATGAGACTCGACTTGCCGGCACCGTTCTCGCCGAGCAACATGTGGACTTCGCCGGGATAGACGGCGAACGACACGTCGTCCAGCGCCTTGACGCCGGGAAACTCCTTGCTGATGCCGCGCAGTTCCAGCAGCGGCGTCGGCGAGGTGACCTCGATCGGGAGCGCATCGCTCATGCCTTGGCTCCCTTTGCAAAGATCTTTCCGGGGTTCATCAGCCCATCAGGATCGAGCGCGGTCTTGACCTGTCGCATCACATCGACGGCCTCGCCGAGTTCATCCGCGAGATAGTCGATCTTGCCGAGACCGATGCCGTGCTCGCCGGTGCAGGTGCCGTCCATGGCGATGGCACGGGCGACCATGCGGGCTTGCAGCGCCTTGGCGCTTTCGGCCTCCTCTGGCTTCGAAGGATCGATCAGGATCAGCATGTGAAAATTGCCGTCGCCGACATGGCCGACGATCGGCGCGGTAAAGCCGTGCGCGTCCGCATCGCGCCGCGTCTCGGTGAGGCATTCGGCCAGCCGCGAGATCGGCACGCAGACGTCGGTGATGACCGCACGCGCGCCGGGGCGGAGGCCGAGGCCGGCATAGAGCGTGTTGTCGCGTGCGTGCCAGAGCCGGCTGCGGTCTTCCGGCGCCTTGGCCCAGGCAAAGCCGTGGCCGCCATGGTCGGCGGCGATCGCCTCGGCGGCCTCGGCCTGCTCGGCGACGGAGGTCTCGGAGCCATGGAATTCGAAGAACAAAGTGGGCGCCTCGCGGTAGCCGAGCTTGGCGTAGGCGTTGATGCCGCGCATCATGACGTCATCGAGCAGCTCGATGCGGGCCACGGGAATCGCGGACTGGATCACGGAGATCGCGGTGTCGACGGCATCATGCAGGGTGTCGAAGCTGCAGACCGCCGCTGAGATGGCTTGTGGCACCGGATGCAGCTTCAGGGTGATCTCGGTGATGATGCCGAGCGTTCCTTCCGCACCGACGAACATCCGCGTCAAATCATAACCGGCGGCCGATTTGCGGGCGCGCCTCGCGGTGCGGATGACGCGGCCGTCGGCAAGCACCACCTCCAGCGCCATCACATTGTCCTTCATGGTGCCGTAGCGCACCGCCATGGTGCCGGAGGCGCGCGTCGAGGTCATGCCGCCGATCGAGGCGTCGGCGCCGGGATCGATCGGAAAGAACAGGCCGGTATTGCGCAGCTCCGCATTGAGCTGCTTGCGGGTGATGCCCGGCTGCACCACGACATCCATGTCGCTGTCGTGCACGGACAGCACCTTGTTCATGCGCGCGAAGTCGAAGCAGACGCCGCCCGCGACCGCGGCCGCGTTGCCTTCGAGCGAGGTTCCGGCGCCGAACGGGACGATCGGCATGTTCGCGCCCGCGCAGAGCTTGACGATCTCCGCGACCTCCTGCGTGGTTTCTGGGAAGACCACGATGTCGGGCGGCAGGTTGCGATAGTGCGACTCGCTCTGCCCATGCTGATCGAGCACGCCGCGCGCGACGCTCGCGCGCGGGCCGATCATGCCGGTGAGGCGATCGGCCAATATGCTGGTGCTCACTCGCGGTCCCATCCCTAGCTCCCGTCTGCTCCCTGTTAGCGGACTCTTGTCGGCCCGCTGCTCAAGCTTAGGCGGCTCTTGCGCTACTCGCGAGCTGCTTCAGGCCGAAATCGTAGTTCAGGTGAAAATACTCGCTGTCGACCATGCGACCATCCGGCGCACGGCCGGGCGGGCAGCGCACAAATTCGCGGATCAGGCTGTCCTTGACGCCGAACACCACGTCGCTGTCGAGATACCGGTCCCCTGCGACGAACACGTGCGTCACCAGCTGCTCGAAGCCGGGCGCCGAGATCATGAAATGCACATGCGCCGGGCGCCAGGGATGGCGGCCCTGCGCCTCAAGCATCTCGCCGACCGGACCGTCATGCGGAATCGGATAGGCGGCCGGCTTGATCGACCAGAAATGGAAGCGGCCGTCGGCACCGGTGTGGAAGCGCGCGCGCATCGCGAGATCGCCGATGTCGTCGAGCTGCTGCACGTCGTAATAGCCGTTGCCGTCGGAGTGCCAGACGTCGACAATCGCGCCGACGAGCGGCTTGCCGTCGACGGTCGAGACCGAGCCGGTGACCAGCATCGGATCGCCTTCCATCGGGCCGGAGATATCGGCGCCGCTGTCCTTCTCCGGTGCGGCTTGGACGAAGAACGGGCCGAGCACGGTGGTCTCAGTCGCGCCCTCCGGCACTGGATGGTTGATCGCGTCGACCAGCATGGAGACGCCGAGCGTGTCCGACAGCAGGATAAACTCCTGGCGTTTGTCGTCGCACATGTGGCCGGTGCGGGTCAGGAAATCGATGCCGTACTCCCATTCCTTCTGGGTCGGCCGCACCTCGCGGACGAAGGCGTGCAGGTGACGCACCAGTGCCTCGCTGATCTGCTTGATCCGAGGATCGGTTGCGCCCGCGATCCGCTCCAGCACTGCGTCGGTGATCGTGTTCTCGTTGAAGTTACGCATCTGTATCTCCGCGATCAGAGTTTGGGTTCGCCAAGTCCGGACAGACGTTCCAGGTGCTTGACGGTCGCGATGAAGTCGGCCTCGCCGTCGCCCTGTGCGACCAGCGAGCCGTAGGTCTCGCGCACTTGCGCGGCGAGCTGAAGCGGGACGCCGACGGCGTGGCCGGCACCGAGGATGAGATCAAGATCCTTGGCCATCTGTTTGCAGGAGAAGGTCGACTCGAAGTCGCGGGTCCGCAGCGGTGCAGTCTTGTACTTCACCATCGGGGACGCCACCGCGCTGTCGTCGAGCACCTTCAAAATGTCCTGCCAGGCGATGCCGCCCTTGCGCGCCAGCGCCAGGCTCTCCGCCATCATCGCGGCCGACACCGCGATCATCAGATTGACCGAAAGCTTTGCGTAGCGTGCTTCCTCCGCCGGACCGAGATAGGTCTGGGCGCGGGTGAAGGCAGCGAACAGCGGTTTTGCGGTCTCGAAGGCGTCCTTCGGCCCCGAGACGAAGCAGGTCAGCGCGCCGGTGTGGACGATGCTGGCATTGCCGGAGACCGGCGAACGCAGATAGGCGATGCCGCGCGCCTGTGCGGCGGCCGCAACCTCGGTGGAAGCCTCAACGCTGACGGTGCTGGTTTCGATCAGCACAGATCCGACAGCCATCGCGGCGATGAGGCCGGTCGGGCCGAGCAGCGCGCCTCGCAGAGCGACATCATCGGGTAGGGAGGTGATGACAACGGCCTTGCCGTTCGCCGCCTCGGCCGGCGAAGCGGCAATCGCGATGCCTTGCGCGCGCGCCTCGTCGGTCCGCGCCGAGTTCTGGTCGAACGCGGTGACGGCGTATCCGGCCTTGGCGACGAGCATTGACATCGGCAGGCCCATCTTGCCGATTCCGATGAAAGCAACGTTCTTTGCGCTGTCCGTCATTGTTGTTGTCCTTGGCCGCGTCAGGCGGCGCGTCCCTGTCGCTCGATGTCCTGCACCAGCCGCCGGCCGGATTGGGCCAGCAGCTCCTTCTTCGCGTCCAGCCCCTCGACCAGCAGCCTGCCGTTCCGCTTCTTCCAGGTGCCGCCGATCATCACCGCCTCGATATTGGCAAGGCTCGTCTGCATCACCACGGTGGCGACGGGATCGTGCACCGGAAAGAGGTTGAGATCGCTGGCGTTGATGATGACAAGGTCGGCAAGCTTGCCCGGCGTCAGCGAGCCGATCTGATGTCCGCGGCCGAGCATGCGCGCGCCCTCCGTGGTGATCCAGCGCAGCGCCTCGCGCACGGGGATCGTGGTCGTCGCGGGAATGGTGCCATTGGTCTTGCGCTGCTCCGCATTGTCGAGCGCCCGCTGCATCGACAGCGCGACGCGCGCGACGGAGAGAAGATCGCCGGCCAGCACGGATTCAAGGTCGATACCAATGGTCGGCCGCACGCCGCGCTTGAGCAGCCGTCCAGTGATCGGGAAACCGTGGCCCTGGATCATCTCGTTCTCCGGCGTCACCGAGAACGACACGCCGAGATCGACCATCCGGTCCAGGAGATCGTCGGGCAGGTCGTTGCCATGGACGATGTTGATGCCGGCGCCGACCAGGCCGGCCTCGATCAGCTTCTCCCAGCCGCCGGGCGTCTTGGCCGGACCTCCGCCCTGATGCATCGAGGCGATCAGGTTGAGCTCACGGGCCAGGCGGAAATCGTGCATAGCGACGTCGAGCGTCGAATAGTGTGGCCCCAGAATCGCAAGCCCAAGTGTGACGAGGCCGTCGCGGTCGGCGAGGGGTCCCGCCAGCAGCCGTTCGACCTCGCGGCGTGGATGCGGCACTTCCGAGAAATGCGGCTCGCCCGGTTTCGGCTCTGGCTTGGGCGAGCCATGGAAGAAGGCGGCGCGGATGCCGCTCTCGATCAGGCCGCGGACCGCGGCGTCGGTGTGATCAGGCGTCGGGTTGTTGTGGCACCAGTCCACCAGGGTGGTCGTGCCGTAATTGATCTGGTTCAGCGCGCCGACGAGGGTCGCGATGTGAATGTCCTCGGGCCGGAACACGGTCGCGAGGCCCGCATGCATGCGGCGGAAATATTCCAGCAGCGTCCAGTTCGCGGCATAGCCGCGCAAGCCCGTCTGCCAAGTGTGCATGTGGGCGTTGATCAGGCCGGGAATGACGATGCGGTCTTTGCCATCGACGATCTCGGTGTCGGACGCGCCGCTGCCGAGCTCGATCGACGGCCGCACCTCGGCGATGCGGTCGCCCTCGACCAGCACGTCGCCAGCCTCGAAGTCGCCGATCGCGTCATCCATGCTGATGACGGTGGCCGATCTGATCAGCGTGCGCCGCATCGTGTCACGCCGCCGCTGTGACGGTGCCGGGCGGCTCGCCGGCCCAGGCGCGTGCGATCAGGTCGCGGATGGCATTGCGGTCCAGCGGGCGCGGGTTCCAGTAGGCGTTGGTGACGGCGAGATCCGCGGCCTTGTCGATGCCGCTCTCGGGCATGCCGACATCGCGCAGCGCCAGCTTCGCGCCCAGTCCCTTTGCAAGGTCGAAAAGTCCTTGCGATGCATCGGCCGCGCCGATCGCGCGCGCGATGCGCGCCATCGCATCCGGCACGGCCGGCGCATTGTAGGCCAGTGCGTGCGGCAGCACGATGGTGTGGGTCTCCGCATGCGGCAGGTCGAAGGTGCCGCCGAGCGTGTGGCAGAGCTTGTGATGCAGCGCCATGCCGACGGTGCCGAGGCAGACGCCGCACAGCCAGGCGCCATAGAGCGCTTCGGTGCGGGCCTCGCGGTCGTCGCTGCTGGCGGCAATGGCGGGCAGGGCGCGTGCGAGGGCGCGGATGCCTTCCTCCGCCATCAGCGATGTCACCGGATTGGTGTCGCGGGCGTAAAGCGCTTCCGCCGCATGGGCGATCGCGTTGATGCCCGATGTCGCGGCGAGGCCTACCGGCAATCTGATGGTGAGGTCGACATCGTAGATCACGGTCTCGGGCAGCACCGCTGTGTCGCGCACCGTCGTCTTCAGGCCGTTCTCGGTCTGGCCGACGATCGGGGTCATCTCCGAGCCGGCATAGGTGGTGGGAATGCAGAGCTGGTTGACGCCGGTGCGCAAGGCCAGCGCCTTGCCGAGGCCGGTGGTGGAGCCGCCGCCGAGCGAGACAACGCAGTCGGCTTGGCACGCCTTCATCGCCGCGAGCGCGCGTTCGGTGACCTCGACCGGCGTGTGCATCGTGGCGCCCGGAAAAATGTCTGCATAGACCGGACCAAGCGCGGCACCAAGGCTCTTGCCCTGTGCCTCCTGCTGCGGCGTCGTCAACACCAGCGCGCGCTTGCCGCCGAGCCGCTCGACCTCGGCCTTGGCGCTAGCCAGCGTTCCGCTGCCGAACACGACGCGGCAGGGCAGGTTTTCAAAGGTGAACGAACCGATCATGCGCCGGTCTCTTTGATGGGATAATCGACCTGGAAGCGCCCGATCCGCAAGTCGCCCAGTGCCTCGCGGACGCGCAGGTGCTCCGGGTGAGTGGCATAGGCGCTGAGCGCCGCCTGGCTGGTGAACTCGGAGAACAACACCACGTCGCAGGCGTAATCGACATCGCTAACGTCGAGGCCGACCTCAATATGGGTCAGGCCGTCGATCCGGCCCTTGAGCCCCTCGAACAGGGTCTTGAGCTTGATCCGGGCGGCGGAGCGCTCCGCTGGGGTTTCCCCGCGCAGCCGCCACATCACGATGTGCCTGATCGGGCCCGACATTTCCTTATTTCCTCGCCTGCCATTGTCTTTTGTTGGCGCCATTTTGCCTTGCGCAAATCGGAAATAAAGGTCAAACTTTGTAAGTCTCTTTTCCTGTTTATGCAAAAATGGACCGGCTGCTCCAACTCGAAGTCTTCTCCAGAACCGCCGAGCTCGGCAGTCTGTCCAAGGCCGCCGAGATCCTGCGGATGTCGAATGCGGCCGCCAGCCGCCATCTCAGCGCGCTGGAGGAGCGGCTTGCGGTTCGGCTGATCGAGCGCAACACGCGCCGGCAATGGCTGACCGAGGCAGGCCAGGAGCTGTTGCAGCGCTGCAGCACGCTGCTCAACGAGCTCGCCGAAGCTGAGGACGCGGTCTCCGACCGCGCGCTGTCGCCGAAGGGCATGCTGCGCGTGACGTCTTCGCTGTCCTTCGCGATGATCTATCTCGCGCCGATGTTGCCGGCCTTCCGCGCGCTTTATCCCGATCTGAGCGTGCAGATCATCAGCGCCAATCGCTATCTTGATTTCATCGAGGCCGGCATCGATGTGGCGATCCGCACGCGGGAGCACGAGCCGGATTCCAACATCATCGTCCGCCGCATTGGCCAGATGCACCGCGTGCTCGCGGCGGCTCCGTCCTATCTGGAGAAGCACGGCCGTCCCGAGCATCCTGCCGATCTCGCCCGCCACAACATGCTGATCTACAACCTCGCCAATGATCCCTATTCGTTGCGGCTGAGCCAGGGCAGCACGACACAGACGATCCGGGTCGCGCCGACACTCGACAGCAATGACGGCCAGATCATCTGCGGCGCGGCGCGTGCCGGGCTCGGCATCCTGATCCAGCCGCTCTACATCGTGCAGAGCGATATCGCGGCCGGCCGGCTGGTGCCTGTCTTGAGCGGCTGGGAGCTGCCGCTGCTCACCATGAACATCGCCTATCAGAACCGCGTCAGGCTGCCCGCCAAGATCAGGGTCTTTTCCGACTTCCTGGTCGCCCACATCCGCGAGCATTCGGAGCCCGGGATCTGGATCGACGCGGCGAAATGAGCGGGACGCATCCATGTATCTCGGCATCGATCTCGGCACCTCGGCAGTCAAGACCGTTCTTGTCGATAGCGCCCAGCGCGTGATTGCAAGCGAGAGCCGGCCGCTCGCGACCGCCTCGCCGCAATCAGGCCATTCCGAGCAGGACCCTGCGCAGTGGATCGATGCGGCCTTCGCCACGCTGGACGCGCTGAAGGCGAGCCATCCTGGCGCGCTGGCGGCAGTCGAAGGCATCGGACTGTCCGGCCAGATGCACGGTGCCACGCTGCTCGATGCCAGCGCAAAGCCGCTGCGGCCCTGCATCCTCTGGAACGACGGACGCGCGGCCGCGGAGTGCCGTATCCTGGAGCAGCGCTGGCCCGCCTTGCGTACGGTGACGGGCAACAAGGCGATGCCGGGATTCACCGCGCCAAAACTGCTCTGGATCGCGGCGCACGAGCCTGAAATCTTTGCAGCGACAAAACTCGTTCTGATGCCAAAGGCCTATTTGCGCCTGGTGCTGTCAGGCGAGGCCGTCGAAGATGTTTCGGACGCATCGGGATCGCTGTGGCTCGACGCTGCGCGCCGGGACTGGTCGGATGCGGCGCTGGCGGCGACCGGCCTGTCGCGCGATCACATGCCGCGCCTGGTCGAGGGATGCGCGCCCGCAACGACACTGCGCGGCGAGCTCGCGCAGCGCTGGGGGATGACCAGGCGGCCGGTGATCGCGGGCGGCGCCGGCGACAATCCAGCGGGCGCCGTCGGCATCGGCGCGATCCGGCCGGGAAGCGCGTTCGTGTCGCTGGGAACCTCGGGTGCCTTGCTGGCGCCGACCAGCAGGATCGCGGCCAACCCGGACCGCGCGGTGCATACATTCTGTCACGCCGTTCCCGACATGTGGATTCAGGCCGGTGCGATCCTCTCGGCTGCCTCCTGTCTCGCCTGGGCCGCGCGCCTGTTCGGCGTCACCGAGGCCGAGCTATTGGCGCCACTTGGATTTCGCCCGCAGGCGCCGTCGCCGGTGAGCTTCCTGCCTTATCTTGCGGGTGAGCGGACGCCGCACGACGATCCCGCCGCGCGCGGCCTGCTCGATGGTTTGAGCCACGGCACCGATCGCGGGATGATCGTGCAGGCGGTGCTCGAGGGCGTTGCCTTCGCGCTTGCCGATTGCCGCGACGTGCTCGCGGATGCCGGCATTGCGATTGCGGAAGCCGACGTCATCGGCGGCGGTTCGCGGTCGGGGTTCTGGCTCTCGGTGCTGGCCAACGTGCTGAATGTCCCCGTCCATCGCTTTGCCGGCGGTGAGACAGGCGCCGCGTTCGGTGCGGCGAGATTGGGGCGGCTTGCTGTCACCGGTGAGGCGGTCGCCGACGTGTGCACCCGGCCGCAGCGCGTCGAGACGTTCGAACCCGACGCCAGGTTGGTCGATGCCTATGCCGAACGGCTTCCCGCATGGCGCGAACTGTATCGGCCGCGCCACTAGTATCGCTCGACGCTGCATTTCCCTCTGTTCGGTATTGCTCTGTGCCGCGGCCTTTTGTTTAATGCGTGAACCGCGCTGACAAAATGATTGAGACGCGGGTGGGAAACGCATTGTGCACCGGGAGGCACGATGAACGATCCGATCCTCGAGATGCGCGGGGTCTCAAAATCCTTCTTTGGCATCAAGGCGCTGCGTGCCGTCGACCTCACCGTCTATGCCGGTGAAGTTCATGCCCTGATGGGTGAGAACGGCGCCGGCAAGTCGACGCTGATGAAGATCCTGTCCGGCGCCTACAGGCCCGATCCCGGCGGCGAGATCCGCATCGAGGGCAGGCCGGTGCGGATCGAAGGTCCGCTCGGCGGCCGCGCCGCGGGCATCTCCATCATTTATCAGGAATTGTCGCTGGCTCCCAATCTCAGTGTTGCCGAGAATATCTATCTCGGCCGCGAGATGTCGCGCTCGGGCTTGCTGGCGCGCGGCGCCATGCGCGAGGGCGTCGGCCCCATCCTGAAGCGACTGGGCGCGGACTTCCTGCCATCGACCCTGGTGGCGCACCTCTCCATGGGCCAGCGGCAACTGGTCGAGATCGCCCGTGCGCTGCACGTGCGATCGAAAATCCTGATCATGGACGAGCCGACCACCTCGTTGTCGGCCGCCGAGAGCGAGCGGCTGTTCGCGCTGATCCGGCAGCTTCGCTCTGAGGGGCTTGCCATCATCTACATCTCGCATCGCATGGACGAGGTCTACGCGCTCGGCGACCGCGTCACGGTGCTGCGCGACGGCCGCCTGGTCGGGGCGCTCGACAAGCAGGACATCCGCGCCGACACCATCGTCCGCTTGATGGTCGGGCGTGACGTCTCCTCGTTCTACAAGAAGGATCACGATCCGGAGGCGGGGCGGGGACATCCCGTGCTCGCAGCGATCGACATGGCCGACGGCCGGCGTGTCAAAGGCTGCTCGCTCACCGTGCATGCGGGCGAAGTGGTCGGCCTCGCCGGCCTGATCGGCGCGGGCCGCACCGAGCTTGCGCATCTCATCATCGGGGCGGCGCCCAAAACCTCGGGTCGGCTCGAGCTGGAGGGACGCCCGGTCGAGATCCGCACGCCGGGTGAGGCGCTCGAGGCCGGCATCGCCTACCTGACCGAAGACAGGAAGGCGCTCGGCTTGTTCCTGGACATGTCGTGCCTGGACAACATCAACCTCGCGGTGCTTGGCCGGGACGCGAAGTTCGGCGGGTTCCTGGACCGCGACAAGGCGCGCGCGCGCGCCGACAGGGCCTTCGCGGGACTCAGCATCCGCGCCGCCAATGTCGGCGTCGCCGCAGGTAGCCTGTCCGGCGGCAACCAGCAGAAGGTGTTGCTGTCGCGGCTTCTCGCCATCGCGCCGAAGGTCCTGATCCTCGACGAGCCGACGCGTGGCGTCGACGTCGGCGCCAAATCCGAGATCTATTCGATCATCGACAATCTCGCCAAGGCCGGCACTGCGATTCTCGTCATCTCGTCCGACCTGCCCGAGATCATCGGCATCTGCGACCGCGTCGTCGTGATGCGTAGCGGGCACATCGCGGGCGAGGTCAGGCGAAGCGAGGCGGCGCCGCTGAACCAGGAAGACATCATGACGCTCGCGACGGGGATGGAGCAAATCGATGCCTGACAATGCCGCTTCGAAGGCCCAGCCCGCCGCGACGACGACCAACGGTGCCGCCGCCGAGACAAAGCGTCAGCGGATGAGGGTGCTGATCAGCGCGCTCGGCATGCTGCCGGTGCTGCTGATCCTCTGCATCGGCTTCCACCTGCTGTCCGAGGGCCGCTTCTTCACCGGCCAAAATCTCGGCATCGTGTTGCAGCAGGCCGCGGTGAACACCGTGCTCGCCGCGGGCATGACTTTCGTCATCCTTACCGGCGGCATCGACCTTTCGGTCGGCTCGATCCTGGCGGCCTCCGCGATGGCGGGGCTGACGCTGTCCAAGCTGCCGGAGCTCGGGATGCTGTGGCTGCCGGCCGCGCTGCTCACGGGCCTTGGCTTCGGAATCGTCAACGGCGCGCTGATCGCGCTGCTCCGTCTGCCGCCCTTCATCGTCACGCTTGGCTCGCTCACCGCGGTGCGTGGTCTGGCGCGACTGCTCGGGGCCGACACCACCGTGTTCAATCCGTCGATTCCCTATGCTTTCATCGGCAATGGCTCGCTGACGCTCGTTCCCGGCGTCGCGTCGATCCCGTGGCTCTCGGTGATCGCCTTGCTGGTCATCCTCGTCTCGTGGCTGGTGTTGCGCCGGACCGTGCTCGGCGTGCACATCTATGCGGTGGGCGGCAATGAAAGCGCGGCGCGGCTTGCCGGCATCAAGGTCTGGGCCGTGCTGATCTTCGTCTACGGTGTCTCCGGACTTTTCGCCGGGCTCGGCGGCGCCATGCAGGCGGCGCGGCTCTATGCCGCCAACGGCCTGCAGCTCGGCCAGTCCTACGAGCTCGACGCGATCACCGCCGTGATCCTCGGCGGCACCTCCTTCGTCGGCGGCATCGGCTCGATCTGGGGCACGCTGGTCGGCGCGCTGATCATCGCCGTCCTGTCGAACGGCCTCATTCTCATCGGCGTCTCCGACATCTGGCAATATGTCATCAAGGGCCTGGTGATCATCGGCGCCGTGGCGCTGGATCGCTACCGGCTGCAAGGCTCGGCCAGGACCTGACAGGCCGACGCAGCCGGGTGCGCGCGGCTCAATGCGAGATTCCGTTGCGGCAACTGGTCTGCCGTGCCGGGGATGAAGACAGACCAGGGAGGAAGTCCATGTTGAAGACGATCATGCTCGCCGGCGCCGCGACGGCGCTTGCCCTCAGCACCGCGCCGTCCTTTGCCAAGGAGCTCAAATCGATCGGCGTCTCGCTGGGATCGATGGGCAATCCGTTCTTCGTCGCACTGTCGAAGGGCGCCGAGTTCGAGGCGAAGAAGACCAATCCCAACGTGAAGATCACCACCGTCGGTTTCGAATACGACCTCGGCAAGCAGGTCACCCAGATCGACAATTTCATCGCCGCCGGCGTCGACCTGATCCTGCTCAACCCCGGCGATCCCAAAGCGATCGGGCCGGCGATCAAGAAGGCGCAAGGCGCAGGCATCGTCGTCGTGGCCGTCGACACCGCGGCCGAAGGCGCCGACGCCACCGTGACCACGAACAACGTGCAGGCCGGCGAGATCTCGTGCCAGTACATTGTCGACAAACTGGGCGGCAAGGGCGACGTCATCATCGAGAACGGGCCGCAGGTCTCCGCGGTGATCGACCGCGTCACCGGCTGCAAGAACGTCTTTTCGAAAAATCCCGGCATCAAGGTGCTGTCCAGCGACCAGGACGGCAAGGGCTCGCGCGAGGGCGGTCTCACCGTCGCGCAGGGTTATCTGACGCGCTTTCCCAAGATCGACGCCATCTTCGCCATCAACGATCCGCAGGCGATCGGCACCGACCTTGCGGCGCGCCAGCAGAACCGCACGGGCATTATCATCACCGCGGTCGACGGCGCGCCCGATATCGAGGCCGCACTGAAGGATCCGCAGTCGGCGCAAATCCAGGCCTCGGCTTCGCAGGATCCGTTCTTCATGGCGCGGCGAGCGGTGCAGGTCGGTGTCGGTATTCTCAACGGCCAGAAGCCGGCCTCGACCGTCGAGCTGCTGCCGTCCAAGCTCGTGACCAGAGACAATGTCGCCGAGTACAAGGGCTGGACCTCGGATCGTTCTCAGTAGAACGGCGCAGCTGCCGGGAGCGCTTCGACGATGAGATGACGGACGGCGTTTGATCCACGCCGTCTGTTCGGCCGCCCGGGCTAGCTGGCGGGAGAGGCGCTGGTCCGCGGAGACAAAAGCGCCGACGGGAGATTCCTCGTGAAGGCGCGGGCCTTGGGCTGAACCCGCGATCCGTCGATCACCTCGAGCCGGCCGCAGCGGTTCAGGGTGTGCAGCTTCCTGCCGGGCCAAGCCGGGCCCGGCTTGAGAGAGTGACGGACGATCTGCCTGTACGTCGTCGGCGACAGCTCGATGATCTCCGCGAGGCCGAGCGCTGCGCCGTAGCCATCGGCGCAGTCCTGCACCGGCCGCCACAGTTTGCCATCGAGGGCGACGAAATTCCCCGCCGGCCGCGTGCTCGCGCGGTCGATCAGGACCGGGTTGCTGGCATGCGGCCGCCATGGCCCGAGCAGGTGGTCGGCGTAATAGATCGCGAGCGAATCCGAATAGCCGCCGGTGCCGTCGCGCCAGGCGCCGAACAGATAGTTCAGACCGTTGTGCCGCGTAATGGTCGAATCGGCGAGCTCGAGGCCCGACAGCAGCGTCGCGTGCCGCTCCCACTTGTCCGGGAACCGGACGCATTTGTAGAGCGCGACGTCGCCGTGGAGCGAGCTCTCCGGAATCATCCACAATTCGCCGTCGTCCTCGATCAGGAACGGATAGGAGAGGTGCCAGGGCTCCTCCAGCACCGGCACGACCTCTCCGATCGGGCCGGTATCGTCGAACTCGATCGCCGAGATGATGCCTCTTCCCACGCGGTGATCGAGGTCCTCGAAGAAGACGAAGGTTCGTCCGCGCCAGGTGATCGGGAAGGGATCGGCATAGAAATGGTTTCCGGGATCGCCGAGCACGGTCCAACGCGGTCCGGACAGATCTCCGGTCTGCCAGACGCCGGGACCGTCATTGAAGCGCCATCCGACGTGCCAATGCGGCGCATAACAGCAGAGGCGGTAGACCTCCTTGGCGATCGACACCGCAAGACCGCGCAGGACATAGGCTGCCGGCCGCTTGCTGTGACCGCCTGAGGCAGGACGCGCGAGTTGCGGCACGATCCGCGGCCGTTCCGACAGGATGGCCGCCACCATGGTCAGGGTTCTCGCCATCACCGTTTCGAGCGCGCCGCTGAGGCCGGCCGCGATCTCTGCGGACGGATGGCCGCGATCGAGCACGGCGCCGTCGACCTCGTTGACGATCTCGATGACAGGCAGATCGCCGGCGAGAATGGCGGCAAGCGCGGCATTCTCGCCGGCGGTGCCATTGAACAGGGGGCGAAGATACAG
Organism: Bradyrhizobium diazoefficiens; assembly: GCF_016616235.1. Taxonomy (NCBI): domain Bacteria; kingdom Pseudomonadati; phylum Pseudomonadota; class Alphaproteobacteria; order Hyphomicrobiales; family Nitrobacteraceae; genus Bradyrhizobium; species Bradyrhizobium diazoefficiens. Next base: position 5,235,978 of record NZ_CP067100.1, on the reverse strand, counting down.
CCCGGCCGGACAGTTCGGATCCCGCGCCGCGCCCGTGAAATCGACGATCACGTCGGCCGCGCCGCTGCGCGTCTGCGTCCGTTCCGGACTGAGCTTTAGCCTGTCGGCGCCGCTTTGCTTGCCCTTGTGCAGCACCATGCGCTCGAGCTCAAACAGTGCATCGAGCCCTGCGGGCCGCGGCTCCGCCGTTGCCGTCCATGCGATCTGGACCGGGACATCCCCGCCGTCGATCGGCAGCGTGTCGCGCGCCATCCATTGTCGCGCATGGTCACGTTCACAGCGAAACTCGATGATCATGTCGAGCCCATCTAGCCCAGTGCGCCGGTCAGATGACCTGGCCGAGAATTCGAACGTATTCGTCCACCATTGCATCGACCGAATAGCGCAATCTTAGGCCTTTGGCGTTTTGTCGCAGCTCGTCGCGCAATGCCTGGTCAGTCAGGAGCCTGGAGACGGTGGCCGATAGCTGTGCATGATCGGCGGCGTCGACGAACAAGGCCGTCGGCCTGCCTTCGACGGACAACACCTCGCGCAGCACCGGAAGATCGGTCACGACGGAGGGAACACCGGCGTTTGCGGCCTCGACCGCGGCAAGGCCGAAGGTCTCGGCTTGCGTCGGAAATACGAAGACGTCGAGACAGGCGAGGAAGTCCGCCATCCGGCGCGGGGCGATTTCGCCGAGCAGGTGCAATCTGTCCGAGACTTTCAGATCAGCCGCGAGCTGTCGCAGCCGCGCTTCGTCGCCGCCTCGGCCGGCGAGGGCAAGGTGCCAGGACGGTTGATCCGGGAGGAGGCGTATCGCCGCATCGAGCCGCTTGTGCGGGTGCAGCCGCGCTGCACAGCCGAGCAATGTGCGGTCCGGCGGCAGGTTGAATGTCTGCCGCGCAGCTTGCTTCGGCAGGGTGAGCGCCTTGTCGTCGAAGCCGTGCGGGACATGCACCATGCGCGAGCGGTAGGCCGCGGGGTAGTGCGAATATTCGCGCTCCATGTCCTTCGAGTTCAGCGTGATGCAGTCGAAGAAGCCGAGGCTGCCCATGGCGATATCGGCGGTGCGGACCGGCCAGCTCATCGATAGCGCGGATGACACCTGATTGGCGATGACGGGCGCGCGGCTGACGAGACGCGTCACGCCGGCGCCGATGACGTTGCCGAAATGCTGGAACGTCAGGACGGCATCGGGCTTCGTCGCCCTGATATGACCGCCGAGCGTCCGCAGCATGCGCAGCAGCGCCAGCGGATTGCCGGGCCGGCGCGGGGCGCAGTAGAGCGTCTCGGGCGGCTCGTCGAAGGACTCCGATTTGCGGAAGAAGAACAGATTGGTGACGCGGTAGCCGCGCGCGGTCAGCCCGGCGCCGAGCAGCCTGGAGATCTCCTGCGCGCCCGCGTTCTCGGCCTGGGTCTGCATGAGAAGGACATGCAGGTTGCGTCCGCTGCCGTCCGACTGCGTGAGTGCTGTCGCTGTCGTCGCGCCCAACGCCTTGTTTGGCTGGTAATGCAGCACGGATCCCGACCCGGTAAGGAAATCTTCACTTTCTTAACTCGGTACCTATCATGCGGGCATCGCGCAGACATCGACTAGCAACAAACGGAGTTAATGCGCGGCTTGCCGGAAGGGCATCATTCCCGAGGGAATTCCGCATCCTTCCGCAAGAAATGATGCGAGCGCGTTAACCAGTTGGTCATAGTTGAGCAAGGCGCGGGTAACCGCCGCTTAACCATAGATATTTACGTTGGGGCAGGCCACTGAACAGTGTTCGCCAGTTGAATCCGAGTAAATTCCATGACGTTCGGTCGCCGCGCAGACCCGACCAGTTCCGGATCGACCGGTGTCTCCGCGTCGTGGCAGAGCCGGAATGCGTCGAATGGTGAGGCGCGCGGAGCCGCCGCGCGCGGTGCGCTCACGACCGCCGGCGCGCTTGCCTTCATCCGCGACAATGCTCGCCGTATCCTGACGCTCGCGCTCGCGATCTTCGCGCTCGGCGTCGCCGTTCTCCTGGTCATTCCGGTGCGATACGCAGCGACTGCGCTGGTCGTCGTCGATCCGCGCGAGCAGCGCGTGACCACGGAGCAGGACGTGCTGCCGGGCATCGGGCAGGACAGCGCTGCGCTGCAGAGCCTGGTCGAAGTCGCCAAGTCCGACGGCTTTCTCAAGCCGCTGATCGAGCAGCTCAAGGTGAGAGACGACGAGGACATCTCCGGGGGACACACCGACCCCGCGCGCGTTCTCGAGAGATTCCGCAACCGCATCGATATTTCCCGTCGCGGCCTGACCTATGTCATCGCCATCCGCTTCACCTCAAACCGGCCGGACCGGGCAGCCTATTATGCCAACGCCATCGCCGAGGCGTTCGTCGCCAGCCAAAGAAGCATCCGTACCGAGGCGACCGATGAGGCCGCCGACTGGCTGAGCAGCCGGCTGAAGACATTGAACGACCGGTTGAAGGCGTCGGAGGACGCCGTTGCCGCATTCAAGCTCGATCACCGCATCGTCAACGCCGGCAAGGACTCCACCACCCAGCAATTGCGCGTGACCGAGCTGTCGCAGCAGGTCGCCGCCGCACGCGCGCGGACCGAGGAGGCGAAAGCCCGCTACGAGCAGGCACAGCGTGACGTGAAGGGGAACGTCGAGAGCCCGGTCAAGCACGACCTGCTGAGCGCTTTGCGCGCCCAGCGGTCGGCGCTCAACGATCAGATTGCGCAGAAGCGCGCGGTGCTTGGCGATCGCCACCCCGACCTCGTGATGTCGTACAGCCAGCTGAACGATCTCAACCGGCAGATCGAGGTCGAGCGGAGCAAGGGCATCGACACCGCGAAATCGGAATACGAGGCGCAGCGCGATCAGCAGAAGGCTCTGGAAGGCCAGATGAAGGCGGCGGAATCGCAGCTCCTGGTCGATGGTCAGGCCCTGGTGAAGCTGCAGGAGCTGCAGCGCGACGCCGAGGCCAACAGGAACATCTACGAGCAGTTCCTGTCGCGGTCCAAGACCACGAACGAGCAGCGCCTGTTGCAGAGCTCGCAGACCAAGATTGCCTCGTCCGCGATTCCGCCGCTGCGCTCGACCCTTCCGCCGCTGCCTTTGCTGCTCGCCGCGCTCGCGATCTGCTCGTTGCTGACATCAACGGCGGTCGTTGCCGCAACAGGACGCGGGTCGGATAAGCCCGTTCCGCAGGTTCACGCGCCCGAGCCGGCTGAGCGCCAGCCGGGGGCATGGGCACGTCCGCCGGTATGGGCCCGCGTTCCCGAGCTGACGTCGGGCGAAGGTCCCAGAAACATTTGGCAAGGTCCGGTGTCCGCGACGGCCGAGCTCGATCTCGGTCCCTATCTTCGCCCGCTGCTTGAGAAGCTGGAGAGAACGCCGGGCCCCCACGGCAAGGTCGCCCTCGTGCTGTCGGTCGGCAAGCGCGCTGGCGGCAACACCGTCGCGCGCTCGCTGAACCGGTGGGCGGTGAACACGGGGAAGCTGAGCGTCCTGATCCGGGTCGATCCCGACCTCGGCGGTGTCCAGGCTGCCCACGCCAACGCCCTGGCGGAGGGCATGACCACGGCGGATTTTCGCAGCGTCGATGAGCTTCTCGGCGCCGGCAACCGGCCCGAGCCGTCGCCCGCGGACGACATTCGTTCGGAGTTCGATCTGATCGTCGTTCACGCGACGTCGCTGGCGTTGCAGCCGGAGGCGGCAGCTCTGGCCGCTCATGCCGATCTTGTCATTCTGGTCGCGCGCGAGGACGCCGTCGATTCAGCGGCCATGCGCAGGGCAACGGCTGCGCTCTCCAGGTTCAACGGCGTGCCGACCGGGATCGTCGTCAATCACGTCCCGGCTGATCCATCGGCGCCGCGCCGGGGCGAGGTGGTGGGCCTGGCCGGTTGAACCGGCGCTTATTCGGCGGAATCGACGCTGCGGACCGCATAGGTGCCGCGCTTGGATGCAGAGAAGCGCAGCAGCGCGAGAATTGACGGATCGACTCCGGTCCGCCGGCGGCACAGGATGTTGAGGGCGATGGTCGCGAGCGCCAGCGACACAGTGGCTGAGATCGCAGCGCCGAGCACGCCGAGCCAGGGAATGAGGATGAGAAATCCGACCAGCCGCAACGCGACGTTGGCGGCGACCACCGGCACATATTCTCGCTCGTAGCCGGTCAGTTGCAGGATCGCCGCAGCTGGACCGCCCGCCGCCTGGAAGGCCGTTCCGATTCCGAGCACGATCAGGACCCAGTGCTGCGCGGCGAAGTGCGGCCCGAACAGATTGAGAAGATAAGGGCCGCCAATCCAGATCAGCAGAAGTCCGCTGGTCACGCAGAGCGCGGTCACTTCCGCCATGAGCTGCAACGTGCGCTCGAACTCCTCATGGTTCTTGCTGAAGTATAGCGAGGGAAGCCGGCGCGCGCCGAAGCTGTACAGCGCGGCCGAGAGCATGGCGAAAATGTTGGCGAGCCGCGAGGCGGCGAAATAGATTCCGGCGGTGGCCGGATCCAGCATCCAGTAGACCAGGATCACGTCGAAATACTGGTTCGCGGCTTCGAGGATGGACGCGACCCAGAAATGAAGCGCGCTCGATCTCCAGCGGGGCGTCTCGGAGCGCGCCGCGGTGCCGCGGAAGTCCGGCAGCGCGCGTGTGATCGCAATGATCTGCGCGCCGAGGCCGATCGACATGGCAATCGTCATCACGGCGATCAATTCGGCGGGGTCGAGCCGGCGATGACCGGCCAGGACGGCGATCAGAAACAGGACGACGCTGACCCGCCAGAAAAACTCGCGGTTTCCTTCGCCCATGAGGATACTGACCAGGGAGCGTGCGATCTGGCTGCCGAGCATCAGCCCGGCATTCACGGCGGTGTAGAGCGAGACCGCGACGATCAGCAGCCACCCGTCGCCCCGTAGGCTCGCGACGATCGCGATTGCGCCGATCGCGATCAGCATCGCGACGGCGGAAATCTTCGAGCTCGATAGCAGCACACCTTTGGTGAGGCCGGGCTGATCTGCCACCCGGTACTCGTTGAGGAATCGGACCAGAAGCGATTCCTGGCCGACCAGGCCCACCACCGATGCCATCTGGGCGATCGACAGCCAGGTCGCAAAGATGCCGAACCCGTCGGGCGACATCGTCCGCGCCGCCAGCGAGAACAACGCGAACGCCAGCGCGCCGCTGCCAACCTTGAGCAGGATGGTGCCGGCAACACCGCGCGTCACGTCGCGCCGCATGAATTGGACGATGGATTCGATCATGGAAGTCGAGGGACAACTCTCCCTTGAAGGGACACGCTCCGATACCGCCGGCAACCTAGCATGTCGAAAAACCGCGAGTGTTAATGCGAGACCTTCAGGATATTGCTGGCCGCGACGATGTCGCGACGACGCTGGCTGCTTCATCGTGATACACGGCCGTCCCGATCGTCCCGGATCAAGCAAAGCCTCGGCCGTTTGGATGCCGAAATGGTTGCCGGAAGGGGGTAGCCCCAGGCAGAGTCCGGGGTCAGCCCGATATCCCGGGCAAAGCGCGTGCCGCGACATCATCGGGCAGGATCGACCCTGCGGTTCGTTAACCTCGATCCGCGGAAATCATCGCGTTTGGTCCTGCGATGCGAGATCAGGCGGGAGAATTGCACGAGAGAATTGCAAATAGGACCACCGTTAACCGTGGGAGCCTGAACCATGACGGCGGATCAAACCGCGGGCGGGCCGAACGCAGCAGCCGGCGCCGCGGCCACGGCTGTCGACGTTGCGATCGTCGGCGGCGGCCTTGCGGGGTCGCTCGCGGCGGCCGTGCTCGCGCGGGCCGGACATCGCGTTGCGCTGGTCGACAAGCGCGCGGTTTATCCCGAGGAATTCCGGGTCGAGAAGATTGGCGGCCATCAGCTGGAGATGTTCCGCCGGCTGGGCTTCCTCCACGGTCTCGAGAGCGTCGCGTCTCCATACGACCGCGTGCTCAATATCAGGGAAGGCAAGGTGGTCGATGTCAGCGTCGGCCAGGCTTATGGGCTTCCTTACGCCGATCTCGTCGCCATGGCGCGCGGCCAGATTCCCGATCCATCCGCGTTGATCGTCGACGAGGTCACGGCAGTGAGCTGCAGCGACGATGTCCAGCATCTCGTGCTCGCTTCCGGGCGGCGCCTGACTGCGCGTCTCGTCGTTCTGGCGACCGGCATGGCGGGAGCTCTCGGCTATAAGCTCGGCATCAGGCGGCGCGTGCTGGCCGAGCGCCACTCGGTCTCGTTCGGCTTCACGATTGCGCGCCGCGATGGCGCGCCGTTCGATTTCAAGGCGCTGACCTGCTACGGCGAGCGCACCGCCGACGGCGTCGATTATCTCAGCCTGTTTCCGGTGCGCGCCGGCATGCGGGCGAATCTCTTCATGTTCCGCGATCCGACCGATCCGGTGATGCGCGATCTGCGCCGCGACACGGAAGCGACGCTGCTGCGGCTGCTGCCGGGATTGCAGCCCTATCTCGGCGATTTCCAGGTGACGGACCGGGTGCAGAACTGGGTGATGGACCTCTCCGTTGTCGAAGGGTATCTCCAGGGCGGTGTCGTGCTCATCGGCGATGCGTTCCAGACCAACTGTCCGGCCGCCGGCACCGGCGTTGCCCGTCTGCTGGTCGATGTCGAGCGTCTCTGCACCGAATATGTGCCGCGCTGGATAACGACCTCGGGCATGGGCAGGGAGAAGATATCCGAGTTCTATGTCGACCGCGACAAGGTCGCGGCAGACCAGCAATCGCTGAAGATGGCGCGCTTTCGCCAGGCGCTGACGTCCCGCAACGATATCAGCTGGGACATGCGGCGGCGGCTGCATTTTCTGCGGCGAAGTATTGCCCATCGGGTCGATCAAATGCGGCCGGGCTGGCTCGCGCAGGTCCGCAGCGCGCTACGCGCCTGAGCAGTTGACAGCGCCGCGCCTCTCAGCGCGCCGGCGTCGAGCTGCGGGTCGGCAACAGCCTGAACTCCGAGACGCGCTTGGCCGCCAGCTTGAGCCAGGGGGCCTGCTTCAGCGCGAACAGGGCAATCGCGCCGGCAGTGCTGCCGGCCTGCGTGACCGTCCACATCGGCGAAGGCTGCCCGCCGAACAGTTTCTTGTACGGCTCGTCGCCGATGGTGAAGTCGAGCATCTGGTCGCCGCGCTCGATGCAATCCTTTGCTACTTGCTCGAACATCAGTGCGCCGAGCGACTGGCTCTTGTATCCGGCGATGTCGAAGGCGCTCATGATGACGAGGAAGCTGCCCTGATGGCACAATCCGAGCACGGCGGCGATCACCTCGCCGTCCATCTTCATGGCGTAGAGCCGGACGAAATCGCCGAGTCCGCGGACGGCCACGTCGGAATAGAAACCGTAATATTCGGGGCGCTGGAGCAGGTCTCCGTCGCCCTGCGACTGGAATCGCGGACCGCGGAATTTCCGCATCACGTCCAGTGCCTCGAGCACCGAGGCGCTGTCATTGCAGCATGAAAAGCTCAGCGCGCCCTTCTTCTGGAGCTGGCGATATTTCTTTGCGAGCTCCTTCTGGTAAGAGCGATCCATCGCACTGGCGCGCCACTTGTCGAACGGCGCGACGAGAACGGTCGCATAGGCATTGGTGTCCATCGCGACGCGCCGGGGCGCATCCAGCAGATTTTCGATCGGAAGCCGCCCGTCGGGAAGCTTGGTCATCCGGAGCAGGTCGAACGGACCAACCAGGCACCGGATCTCCGCGCAGGCGCTCTCGTCTGCGAGAAGCTGGGAAAATACCTTGGGACTGCAAACCGGCGCCAGATAGTCGGAGACGCGGAGGTCGGCGAATTCGACGGTCCGTATCGGTCCATGCCGGACCCGCAGCAAGGGCAACACCATCGCAAGGGCGCGCGTCGCGCGATGGCGGACCACGACGACCAGAGCATCTGCCCCGGCATGAGAGGCGAGCCTCGTGTAGAGACTGTGCAGCCAGAGCGGATGCTGGAAGGCGGTGGCGGCCGAGCCGTCGAACAGCTCTGCATATTCCGGTGACAGGAAGTCGAAGGCCTGCTCGACGGCGATATCGAAATGGATGCTAGGCCTGTTCATGCGCAACCAGAAACCAGATAATCGGCAGGATCGATCGAGCCGGGTCTGCGCTTTATAGCAGGGGAGTTACGGGCGAGACACCGAAGGCGTGCGATTTGCATTAATAGACCGGGCAAAGCTCATATCGTTAACGGACTCTTAAGCGCTTGGGCCGAGCGGCTGCGGTGGTCGCGCCGCACTAGCAGATTATTAACTGCGCTTTAGGAAAGTCGTCTCATGGCCAGCCTGCAGACCGAGGTGGATTCTGAGGCGCTCGAGAGCGCGTACTGGAAGACGCGCAGCGTCGGCGTCGAGAAGCTTGCCCGAGCCGCCATCCTCTGCTCGATCACCATCAACGTGGTCGCGTCGATGGGTAATTTCCACACCGCGCTGCTGCCGGAACAGCTGAGCAATCTGCAACAGGCGGTGGCGATCCTGATGTGGGCCGTCCTCATTTACGCAAGCGCATTCGTGCGCCCGCGTCTGCGGTTGCAGCTCAATCCCGATCTGATCGCGCTGCTCGCATTCTATACCTTCGCCGTCGTCTCGGTGCTCTGGTCCAGCCTGAGCGCTGCGGCCTTCATGAAGAGTGCGGCGCTGGCGATGACGACATTCGGCGCATTCTGTCTGATCACGCGTGTCGACATCGACGAGATCGTGGGGGCCGTCACCGCGGGGCTTTTCATGTCGGTCGCCGCATCGGCGTTCTTCGCGCTTGCCATGCCCGATATCGGGGTCGATCATAGCTGGATGCACGACGGTCAATGGCAGGGCATCTATGAATCGAAGCAGACACTCGGCTTCGTCGGCGCCTATCTGATGTTCTTTGCCTGCTACCGGAAGATGACCGGACAGGGATGGATTGCCTTCCTCGCCGTCTTCCTCCTGGCGGCAGTTTGCGTCCTCGCGTCGGAATCGCGGGGCGCCGGTGCCGTCGCGCTGGCCGCCTGCGCGCTGCTGGTGACCTCGATGTGGTCGGTCGGCTGCATGAGACTCTATGCGATCCTGCCGGTCGTCATGTGCATTCTGGCGGCTGCCCTGATCCTCTACTTCTATGTGACGGGGTATGATGCCATCCATATCGGCGATGCCAGCATCGATTTCACCGAGCGCACTTTCATCTGGCAGTACGCCATCAGCCATCTCGACGATGCGCCGCTGCTCGGATTCGGCATCAACGGCTTCTGGACGGTCCCCTCGATCTACGATTATTTCGAGCAGAACCACGGGTGGGTGCTCGACAATTATCACAGCGGCTACATCGCGATCCTGATGGAGACGGGATTTCTGGGCTACGTGCTGTTCGCCGCGAGCATCTTCCTGTTCTCGACCAAGGTCCTCCACCTCATTTCCGCGCGATCCATCGACCGGTCGAATTGCGCGCTGATCATCGGATTTGTCGTCCTCAGTTTTCAGTCCAATTTTACCGAGACGATGTTCCTGCGTTCGACGATGTTCACGTCGGTGCTGCTCGTGGCGTTCTTCTTCGCGACATGCAGGCCGGTGCCGCAGGCGGACGTTTAGCCTTTGGAAATGGAAGCAAGATGATTGCCACCCATGCGCGCTGGCCGAGAGGTTCCTATCTTGCAGCAACGGCGCTTTTCCTTGCGTCGCTGTTCTCTTGCGCCACCCATGCGGCCGAGATGACGAGGTTGGGGCGTGGCATCAACATTCTCGGCTATGATGGAATCTGGGAAGGCGGTCAGAACGCGCCGTTCCGCCTGGATAATTTGACGGCGATCAAGAAGGCCGGATTCTCGCATGTCAGGATCAATTTCTTCGGCTTCAAGTTCATGGGCAGCGGGAATGTCCTGGACGAGGTCATCCTCGGGCGGCTCGACACCGTCATCGAGGAAATTCTCGCGAGGGGCCTCATCCCGATCGTCGACGAGCACGACACCCACCTTTGCCAGCGCGACGTTTCGGTATGCGGCGACAAGCTCAGGGCGTTCTGGCGGCAGATCGCCGAGCGCTATGCCGGCAAATATCCCGCGCTCGTCTTCGAGGTCCTGAACGAGCCCGGCGGGCAAATGACGTCGGGCAGCTGGAATTCACTGCTCAACGAATGTCTCGCCATTATTCGTCGCACCAATCCCGACCGGCAAGTGGTTGCCGCCGTTCTCAACATCGACGAGATCCCCATCGACCAGCTGGCTCTGCCGGCCGACGACAGGAATCTCATCGTCACGTTCCATTACTACGCGCCGATCCGATTCACGCATCAGGGCGCGCCGTGGTCTCGAACGTTCGCGCGGATCGGGCCGCTCGATTGGGGCAGCGCGGACGACGAAGCCAAGGCTGCCGCCGACTTCGACAAGATGAAGCTCTGGGCCGAGAAAGAGAAGCGCCCGGTCTATCTCGGTGAATTCGGCGTGTACGAGCGTGCGCCGTCCGACAGCCGCCTGAGATATCTGTCGTTCATGGCGAGAAGCGCCGAGAAGCGCGGCTGGTCATGGGCCTATTGGCAGTTCGACCACGACTTCGCGGCGTTCGACAGCGCGCGCCAGGCCTGGAAGCCGGACATCCTGCGCGCCCTGATCCCGCCGCCGCATTGAGGCGAACAGGACCTGGGAAGGCGCCTCGTCAGGCCGGGCTGGGCCGTCCGGACACTTGGGGATAATGGCATATTGCCACTGTCTTGCCCGACGGGTCAAGGCTAATTTCGCTAAATCAGAAAACGCTTTGTGGTCCAACCCCATGGCTACTGTGCATGGGGTTGTTTTCCGATTTTCAGCGAACGCGCAGCGCGATCGACACACCTGCTGCACCTCGGTGTACCCGCAGGAGGGTGAGTTCGTCAGCTAACGCCGTTCCGGCAGCGCGTAGGCGCGAACATAGTCGCCGAGCTTGGTGCCGAACGAGCCGTGGCCGCCGTCGACCGTGACGACGTATTGCCTGCCGCCCGCTTCATAGGTCATCGGCGTCGACTGGCCGCCGGCAGGAAGGCGGTCCTGCCAAAGCTGCTGGCCGTCGCGGACGTCGAGCGCGCGGATGTAATCATCCATCGTTCCCGTGATGAAGATGACGCCGCCCGCGGTCACGATGGGGCCGCCCAGCATGGGGACGCCGAGCTTGAAGGGCAGCGGCAGCGGCGCCTGATCGCGGATCGTGCCGATGCGATGTTGCCAGACCAGCTTGTGCGTCTTGAGATCGATGGCTGCGATGTTGCCCCAGGGCGGCGCGAGGCAGGGGATGCCGAGCGGTGAAAGGAAGATGCCGAGATCGACGCCATAGGGGGCGCCGTACATCGGCTGTACGCCGAGCTCGGTGCCCGGAGGATGCGCCGCGTTCGGTGCGGCCGGGTTGTCCTTGCCGCGCGGGACGAGGCGGGAGACGAACGGAATCGATTGCGGGTTCGCGATGGCGATCTGACGCTCGGGATCGACTGCAATGCCGCCCCACTCGAACATGCCGAAATCGCCGGGGAACACCAGCGTGCCCTGTTCCGAGGGCGGCGTGAACGGCCCCTCATAGCGCAGGCGCTTGAACTTGATGCGGCAGGCCAGCTGGTCGAACATCGTGCTGCCCCACATCTGCGCGTCGGTGAGCATGCCGGGCGGGCGGAAGCTCAATTGCGAGAAAGGCTGGGTTGGCGACAGCCGGTCGCCGGGCGCGGGTCCTTGCGGCACTGGCTTCTCCGGCGCGGGCACGAGCTGATGCCCGTCGCGGCGGTCGAGCACGAAGATGTCGCCGGTCTTGGCCGGGATATAGATCGCCGGCGTCACGCCCTCGTTCGAGCGCAGATCGACCAGGCTCGGCTGCGACGGCATGTCCATGTCCCAGAGATCGTGATGCACGTTCTGGAACGACCAGCGCAGCTTCCCGGTGTTGATGTCGAGCGCGACCAGCGCCGAGTCATAACGTTCCTCGTCAGGCGAACGGCCGCCGCCCCAGATATCCGGCGAGCTCGAGCCGAGTGGCACGTAAACAAGGCCGAGGCTCTCGTCGACCGCGGAGATGCTCCAGGAATTGGGGGAGCCCGGGGTGAAATGATGCGACGGCGAAGGCATCTCGTTCGGGTCGGGGTTGCCGGCATCGAACGCCCAGATCAGCTTGCCGGAATAGACGTCGAATCCGCGGATCACGCCCGACGGCACGCGGTCGGAATAATTGTCGATGACAGCGCCGCCGACGATCAGGATCCTGTCCGTCACGACCGGCGGCGAGGTGCCCTCGTAGAAGCCGAGCGTCTGGATCTCGCTGCCTTGCTTGAGATCGATCTGACCGTGATCACCGAAGCTCTCGCAAGGCTTACCGCTCTGCGCATCCAGCGCGAACATCCGTCCGTCATTGGTCGGAATGAAAATGCGCGCCGGACAGTCGGCCGGAGCGGGCGCGCCGTCGGTGGTGACGGCGCCGGGCTTGGTGGCGTGATAGGACACGCCGCGGCAGGTCATGTGCTGGAAGGCCTTGTTGTGCTGGACCTGCGGGTCGAACTTCCAGCGCAATTTCCCGGTCGCAGCCTCGAGGGCAAATACGATCTGATGCGGGGAGCAGGTGTAGAGGAGGTCGCCGACCTTGAGCGGAGTTGCCTGGTTGGTGATCTCGTCGGGATCGTCAGGCCCCTTGTGGTCGCCGGTGCGGAATTCCCAGGCCAGCGTCAGATCCTTCACATTGTCCCTGGTGATCTCGCTCAGCGAGGAGTATCGCGTCCCGAAGCCGCTGCCGCCATAGGCGGTCCAGTTCTCGGCCGCGCCTGCCGGCGCGGAAGAAGCAATGGCGCCGGTCGTGTCGCCAGTGGCGATCGTGCCCGCGAGATCGTGGCGATCGCTGGTCAGGGACATGCCGAGAACGACGGCTGCAACGACCAGCACGAGGCCGAGCGCCCATCGTGCCGCCCGCGAGCGGGGGCCGAGGCGCGAGGCAATGAAGGGCAGCAGCAGCCATACGCCGAGCGGCGCAAGCACGTCGCCGCGCGGTGCCAGCGACCAGAAATCGAGACCGGCTTCCCAGATCGCCCACGCCATGGTGGCGGCGAGCAGCGCAGCATAGACCCAGAGCGCCTCGGCACGACGGCGCGCGAGCAGCCAGCCCGTGAGCAGAAGCATGATCCCGGCGACGAGATAGTAGATGGAGCCGCCAAGGGCTGCGAGCCAGGCGCCGCCGGCGAGGAGCGTCAATCCCATGATGACAATGGCCACGATGGTCACGGCCAGCAATGGCGCCTCACGCAAGGAGATCCCTGAACGATGTGTTGGAGTCATGATGCCTGCTTCAGCGTGGTGACGAGTGCGGGTATGCCGCGCGTCCAAGCACGCGCAGCGCTTCCGGCATGGTCAGATCCCGAACTGCCGATGTTTCGTTGCGGCAATGTCTCTGCGGCCGAGAGGTTCCTGCAAAGCCAGGAACCGTTGCAGGAGCCCTCCGTTAGCGGGAGTAAATCCTCGGAGTGGTTCGATGACTGAATACCCAAAGCCTCCTTTTCCCTCGCAGCAGCAAGCGATGCCCGGTTCGACGCGCGCGATGGACCCTCGACCGGATCACGGCGAGGAGAGTTACAAAGGTGCCGGACGCCTCGCCGGCAAGAAGGCGATCATCACAGGTGGCGACAGCGGGATCGGCCGCGCGGTCGCGATCGCCTATGCCCGTGAAGGCGCGGACATCCTCATCGCCTATCTGAACGAGGACGAGGATGCGGCCGAGGTCAAGGCGCTGGTCGAGCGGGAGGGCCGCAAAATCGTCCTGATCCCCGGCGACATTCGCAGTCCCGATCACTGCCGGTCCATCGTGCGCCGCGCAGTCGAAGAGCTTGGCGGCATAGACATCCTCGTCAACAATGCGGCCCATCAGGCCACGTTCAAGGATGTCGAGGAGATCAGCGACGAGGAGTGGCAGCGGACGTTCGAGACCAACATTCACGCCATGTTCTATCTGACCAAGGCTGTCGTACCGCATATGCGCCCGGGAGCTGCGATCATCAATACGGCCTCGGTGAACTCCGACATGCCGAATCCGAGCCTGCTCGCCTACGCCACGACGAAGGGCGCCATCCAGAACTTTACGGGCGGGCTCGCCCAGATGCTGGCCGGGAAGGGCATTCGGGTCAACGCGGTCGCCCCAGGGCCGATCTGGACGCCGCTGATCCCGTCGACCATGCCAGAGGAAACAGTGAAGAATTTCGGCAAGCAGGTGCCGATGCAGCGCGCCGGCCAGCCGGCCGAGCTTGCAACGGCCTATGTCATGCTGGCCGACCCGCTCTCGAGCTACACCTCGGGCGCCACCCTCGCGGTGACAGGCGGAAAGCCGTTCATCTGAACGGGTGGGCAATGTCCTCCTGCTGACCTAGCGCTTGAACGCGGTGCGGCCGGCGGCGTTGAAGGCGCGCTTTCCGGCGCTCACCGATATCACGCGGGCAGGCGGCTTCGCGCGCGCCTGCTGAAATGGTAGCAGTCCGGCGAGGTCTCATCCAGCTCGCAGGATCTGCAACATGATTGACAGCTTCACCATCCGCGCGATCGAGGCGTTCTGCTATCGCTATCCGCTGGCAACGCCGGTGGTGACCTCGTTCGGCAAGATGCTGAACCGGCCCGCCGTCTTCGTTCGCGTGATTGACGAGGACGGCGTCGAGGGGTGGGGCGAGGCCTGGTCCAACTTTCCAGCTCCCGGCGCGGAGCATCGCGCCCGGCTTGTGAACGAGGTGCTCGCGCCCAGCCTCGTCGGACGCAAGTTCGACGGGCCCGCTGAGGCCTTTGAGACTATGACTGAGGGCACCGAGGTGCTGGCGCTGCAATGTGGCGAGCCGGGTCCATTCGCGCAGGCCATCTCGGGCATCGATCTTGCGCTGTGGGATCTCTTCGCCCGACGCCAGAACATGCCGCTGTGGCGGCTGCTCGGCGGGCAGTCGGGCAGGATCAAGGTCTATGCCAGCGGCATCAATCCCGGCGGCGCCGCACAGACGGCCGAAGCCGCCCTCAAGCGCGGCCATCGTGCGTTGAAGCTGAAGGTCGGGTTCGGTGCCGAGACCGATCTCGCCAACGTCTCAGCACTGCGTGCGATCGTCGGCGAAGGCATGCTCGCCATCGATGCCAATCAAGGCTGGTCGGTGGATCAGGCATTGGAGATGCTGCCGCGGCTTGCCGGGTTCGATCTGCGTTGGCTGGAAGAGCCGATCCGCGCCGACCGGCCGCGCGAGGAATGGCGCAGGCTGCGGGCGAACGCGATGATGCCGATCGCTGCGGGCGAGAACATCTCCAGCGCCGAAGACTTTGAACAAGTCCTGGCCGAAGACGTACTGAGCGTGGTTCAGCCCGACATCGCCAAATGGGGCGGGCTTAGTGCCTGCGCCGGCCTCGCGCGCGACATTCTGACATCGGGCAAGACCTTCTGCCCACATTACCTCGGCGGCGGCATCGGACTGCTTGCCTCGGCGCATCTGCTCGCCGGCATCGGAGGCGCCGGCTGGCTGGAAGTCGATGCCAACGACAATCCTTTGCGCGATCTGTGTTGCGGTCCGGTCCTCAATGTGAGCGAAGGCGCGGTTGAGCTGAATCAGGAGCCCGGGCTCGGGATAGTGCCTGATCTCTCCTCTATCGCGCGCTATCGCAGCATCTAGACTCGCTCCGGCGGAAGCGGGCGCACTCTGGCGACGGTTCGGAGTGCTCGACCTGCGCGCTGCCGAGATCGTCGATCTCGCCGCTCATCGCCTTCAGGCTCTTTTCGTTCGTCGTCGACCGTGGTGGTCCAGCATGAGGTCCATAGGTCAGAATTCTAGTTGCGTACCTCAAAAATCGAGGGCAGGATTGCAGCCAAAGAATAAAAGCCGGTTGGGAGGAAGATATGAGACTCCTCGGGAAGCTGGGGCTCGCCGCTGCCGCATGCCTGCTTTTGGCCAGCGCCGCCGCAGCCGACACGACGGTCAAGTGGCTGCACATCGAAGTCAATCCGGCGCAGGTGAAAATCTGGGAAGAGGTTGCGCGCGCCTATGAGGCGTCCCATCCCGGCGTCAAGGTCGAGATGCAGTTCCTCGAGAACGAGGCCTACAAGGCCAAGCTGCCCACCATCCTGCAATCGAAGGACCGGCCGAACATCATCTACAGCTGGGCCGGCGGCGTCCTGAAGGCGCAGATCGAGGCCGGCGTGCTCGATGACATCACCGATCAGGTGAAGGGTTACAGCGACAGCCTGACGCCGGCGGCGCTTGCCGCGTTCACCAGCAATGGCCGCGTTTATGGTCTGCCGACCGCGCTGTCGCAGGTTGGCTTCCTCTGCAACAAGGAGCTAATGGCGAAGGCGAAGGTCGATCCCGCCGGGATCAAGAACTGGGACGATCTGCTTGCTGCCGTGAAGGCGTTGAAAGCCGCCGGCGTGACCCCGATCGTGGTCGGCGGCGCCGACAAGTGGCCGCTGCACTTCTACTGGACGCATCTTGCGGTGCGTATCGGCGGCAAGGCGGCGTTCGAGGCTGCGCTGCGCGGCGAGGACGGCGGTTTCGCCGGCGAGACCTTCCAGAAGGCCGGCGAGCTGTTCAAGCAACTGGTCGATCTCCAGCCGTTCCAGAACGGCTTCCTGGGTTTCAAGAACCCGCAGGCGGTCGGTTATTTCGGCGACGGCAAGGCGGCGATGACGCTCGCGATCAGCACGGTTTATCATTTGCAGCGCGCGCTCGCTGCCGACAAGGTCGGGTTGAGCGACGACAAGATCTGCTGGTTCGACTTCCCCGTCGTGGCCGGCGGCAAGGGCGCGCCCACCGATACGCTCGGCGGCATCACCGGTTGGTTGACTACAAAGGGCTCGCCGAAGGAGGCTGTCGATTTCCTCAAATACTTCGTCTCCAAGGAGGTGCAGACGCGGCTTGCTGCGGGCAACTTCATCATTCCCGTGGTGCAGGGGGCCGACGCGGGTCTCAACAATTCCTTCATGAAGTTGATCGCGGCCAATCTGGCGAAATCGAACTACCACCAGGACTTCTATGATCAGAGCCTCGGCCCCTCGGTCGGGCGCGTTGTCAATGACGTCACCGCGGAAATCGCCGGCGGCAGCATGAGCCCGCAGGAGGCTGCGAAAGCGATCGAAGCAGCGCGGAAGCAAGGTAACTGACCGTGGCACGACCGGTCGCGAACGTGTCGGCGATGGGGGTTGCGAAGACATCATTCTCGCCGCTCGCGGTCCGCGGCCCGAGCTGGGACGGCCGCTTCACGGTGCTGATCCTGTTCCTGCCGCCAGCGCTGCTGCTGTTTACGTTGTTCGTGGTGCTGCCGATCGGCGAGGCCGCCTGGTATTCCGGCTTCAACTGGAACGGGTTCGGCAAGCCGACCAACTGGATCGGCTTCGACAATTACCGCTTCGTGCTGGAGACACGCGCGTTCTGGCTCGCGCTGCGCAACAACGGGCTAATCATCGCCGTTTCGCTTGCCGTCCAGCTGCCGCTCGCACTCACGCTGGCCTTGATGCTCGCCGAACGCTTTCGTGGCGCGGTGGCGCTGCGCATGCTGTTCTTCATGCCCTACATCCTGGCCGAGATCGCGACCGGGCTGATCTTCTCTTTCGTCTATGACGGCGACTATGGCCTCGTTGCTTCGATCTGGCGCAGCTTCGGCGCCGAGCCCCCGCATCTGCTGGCCTCGACCGACACGGCAATGCTGGCCGTGTTGATCGTGGTCGTCTGGAAGTACTTCGGCTTCCACATGATGCTGTTCATCGCGGCGCTCCAGGGCCTCGACAAGAGCCTGATCGAGGCCGCCCGAATCGACGGTGCGACGCGGTCGCAAGCCCTGCGTCATGTGGTCATCCCGTTGCTCTATCCGACGATCCGCCTCTCCGTATTCTTCGCCATCGTCGGCTCGCTGCAGCTGTTCGATCTCGTCATGCCGTTGACGCGTGGGGGCCCCGCGGATTCCTCGAACACGATGGTGAGCTTCCTCTACAACAACGGCATCTCCCGCATGCGGGTCGGCTATGGGAGTGCCATTGGTGTCATTCTGTTTGCGATCTGTGTGACTTTTGCGTTCACATACAAGCGATGGTTCATGCGCGATGAGTAGCATCGAGACCAGCCACATGCCGCTCGATCCAGCCGTGCTGCTCAAGGCGCTGTTCCTCGCGCTCGTCGCCGTCTTCGTGCTGGTGCCGTTGCTCGCAACTTTGCTTGGAGGAATCAAGTCTCTCGGCGAACTGCGCGTCAATCCGTTCGGCCTGCCACGTCAATGGGAGTGGCAGAATTATGCCGACATCCTGTTCTCCGCGCGCTACTGGCAGCTCTTGCGCAATTCGCTGATCATCTCGACGCTCACGGTGACACTGACTCTGCTCGTCGCCTCGATGGCGGCATTCACCTTCGCCCATATCAGGTTCTATGGCAGCTCGATGCTGCTGAGTTACCTGACGCTCGGCCTGCTGTTTCCGGCGGCGACCGCGGTACTGCCGCTCTTCATCAAAGTGCGCGATCTCGGATTGCTCGATACGTATTTTGGCGTTGCACTGCCGCAGGTAGCCTTCAGCCTTGCGATGAGCGTGCTGCTGCTGCGGCGCTTCTTCAAGGACATCCCGTATGAATTGCTGGAGGCCGCGCTGGTCGATGGCTGCAGCTATATCAAGTTCTTCCGCTACGTGACGCTGCCGTTGTCGCGGCCGATCCTGGCGACCGTCGGCACCATCACCTTCGTCAACAGCTGGAATGCCTATCTGTTGCCGCTGGTGATGCTCAACACCGATGCGCTCTATCCCTGGCCGCTCGGCATCATGGTTTATCAGGGCGAATATTCGTCCGAGTGGCATCTGATCCTGGCCTTCATCACGCTGACTGCGGGCGCGGTCAAAGGATGAACGGGACCTCGCGGAGACCACAATGAGAAAAGTCGGAATCGGAATCATTGGCTGCGGCACTATCAGCACCGCCTATCTGAAGGCGGCCCAGCGCTTCCCGGTGATGGAAATCAAGGCGCTCGCCGATATGCGCAGCGAGGTGGCGGAGCGGCAGGGCGCTGCGTTCGGGCTGCCGGGAATGCGGGTCGACCAATTGCTCAAGCGAGATGACGTCGAGATCGTCATCAATCTCACGGTGCCGCTCGCCCACACCGACGTCAGCCTCGCGGTGCTGAACGCCGGCAAGCACGTTCATTCCGAGAAGCCGCTCGGCATCAACGTTGCAGAAGCCCGCAAGGTGATGGATCTCGCCGCACAGAAGAACCTGCGCGTCGGCTGCGCGCCCGACACGTTCCTGGGTGGTGGGCACCAGACCGCGCGCAAGCTGATCGACGACGGCGCGATCGGCACGCCGGTGGCGGGCAGCGCCTTCTTCGGCTGCCCCGGCCATGAGCGCTGGCATCCAGCGCCGGGTTTCTACTATCTGCGCGGCGGCGGACCGATGCTCGACATGGGCCCGTACTACATCACTGATCTCGTGCAGCTGCTCGGTCCGGTCGCAAGCGTGATGGGCTCAACCGCGCGCGCGAGATCTGAGCGGCTGGTCACCAGCCAGCCGATGAATGGCGCGCTCATTCCGGTCGAGGTCGCGACCCATGTCGCGGGCACGCTGGAGTTCGAAAGCGGCGCAGTGGTCTCGATCGCGATGAGCTTCGACGTGCCCAAGCATCGGCACGCCCCGATCGAGATCTACGGCGACAAGGGCAGCATGCTGGTGCCGGACCCGAACCGCTTCGGCGGCGAGGTACAGGTGGCGAAGACCGGCGGCGAATGGGAGCCGGTTGCGTTGACGCACGGCCATGTCGAGGGCGAATTCCGTTCGATCGGCGTCGATCCTGATCTCTGTGCTTCGATGATCCGTGGCTGGCTGAA
Organism: Bradyrhizobium diazoefficiens; assembly: GCF_016616235.1. NCBI lineage: Bacteria > Pseudomonadati > Pseudomonadota > Alphaproteobacteria > Hyphomicrobiales > Nitrobacteraceae > Bradyrhizobium > Bradyrhizobium diazoefficiens. Next base: position 5,216,234 of record NZ_CP067100.1, on the reverse strand, counting down.
GGCGGAAGGTTTCGAAGTGCGGATCGAAACCACCACGGCGGCGTTTGCCGATCCCGCGATCCACGATCTGTCGCTGATCGTCCCGATCTACACGATGTCGACGATCGAGAAGGCGGAAGCGCTCAATCTCTGCGCGGCGGTGCGGAGCGGCGTCGGGCTCGCCGGCCATCATGGCGGCATGTGCGATGCGTTTCGCGAGTCCGTCGACTACCAGTTCATGTGCGGTGGGCAGTGGGTCGCCCATCCCGGTAACATCATCGACTACAGGGTCGACTTGACCAAGCCGGACGATCCCATCATGAAGGGTCTGAAGAGCTTCGAGCATCGTTCCGAGCAGTACTACATGCACGTCGACCCTGCCATCGAGGTATTGGCGACGACGACCTTCAGCGGCGAACACGCGCCCTGGATCGAGGGCGTGGTGATGCCCCTAGTGTGGAAGAAGCGCTACGGCGCGGGCAGGGTGTTTTATTCCTCGCTCGGCCACCGTGCCTATGAGCTCGATGTACCGGAGATCCGGACGCTGATGACCCGCGGCATGCTATGGGCCGCACGCGAATGAGGGATGATGCGACCCAGCCGTTGGTTCGCGCCACGCTCGAAGACGTCGCGCGCGCGGCGGGCGTTTCGCTCGCCACCGTCGACCGCGTCGTCAACCGGCGCGAGGGCGTGCGCGCCAGGACCGTCGCGCGTGTCGAGGCCGCGGTGGCAAAACTCGGCTATCGTGCCGACGTCGCGGCCGCGCGGCTCGCGCGCGGGCAGACGTTCCGCTTCGCCTTCGTGATGCCGACCGGCAGCAACAGCTTCATGACCAATCTGTCCGAGCAGGTCCAGCGCACCGCAGGCTGGCTCGCCGGCCAGCGCGGCTTCATCGATATCCTCCATGTCGACGTGTTCGATCCGGACGTGCTCGCCGGCGCGCTGGAAAACCTGTCGCCCGCTTATCAGGGCGTCGCGGTCGTCGCGCTCGATCATCCCAGGGTTCGCGCCGCGATCGACGAACTCGCGGGGCGCGGGGTCGCGGTGGTGACCCTTGTGTCGGATGCGCCGAGCTCGCGCCGCCTGCATTATGTCGGGATCGACAACCCGGCCGCGGGGCGTACTGCCGCAACGCTGATGGGACGGTTCCTCGCCGGCCGCGCCGGGACCGTTGCCGTGATCGCGGGATCGTTGTCGCTGCGCGATCACACCGAGCGGCAGTTCGGCTTCCACCAGATCCTGTCCGGCGAATATCCACATTTGCGCACACTGCCGGTGATGGAGGGCCGCGACGACAGCGCGCGCACGCGGGAGCTCACCGCCGCGCTGCTGGCGCGCCACGCCGATCTCCGCGGCATCTATTGCTGCGGTGCCGGAAACCGTGGGATCGCCGATGCCCTCGAGGACTCGGGCCGCGCGCGCGAAGTGGTCTGGATCGCGCACGAGCTGACCCAGCACACACGGCGTTTCCTGGTCCGCGGTACACTCGATGCCATCATCAACCAGGATCCCGGCCACGAGGCCCGGTCTGCAGCGCGCATCCTGCTCGCGCATTGTTCGGGTGAGCCCATCAGCCCTGACCAGGAACGCATCCGGATCGATATTTTTCTGCGGGACAATCTGCCCTAACTTCAAGTTGTTAAAATGAGTTGCGCACCTCAAAGAACTTCGACAACATCGTAAGCAAAACCCTATCGGGAGTCCGGGAGGAAAACTCATGAAGTCGGTCAAGGGCCCAGCCATTTTCCTGGCGCAGTTCGCCGGGGATGATGCCCCGTTCAACTCGTTCGATGCGATCTGTGAATGGGCTTCGTCGCTCGGCTACAAGGGCGTACAGATCCCCACTTGGGATGTGCGCCTGTTCGATCTCAAGCAGGCGTCCGATTCAAAGACCTATTGCGACGAAATCAGCGGTGTCGCGGCACGGCACGGCCTGGAGATCACCGAACTCTCCACCCATCTGCAGGGACAACTCGTGGCGGTCCACCCTGCCTATGACGCTGCCTTCGATGGCTTTGCGGCGCCGGACGTGCGCGGCAACCCACCGGCACGTACCGAATGGGCGATTGACCAGGTGAAGCGCGCGCTGAGAGCATCGAAACATCTCGGCCTGAAAGCGCATGCCACTTTTTCCGGCGCCTTGGCTTGGCCTTATGTCTATCCGTGGCCGCAGCGGCCGGCCGGCCTTGTCCAAGCAGCGTTCGACGAACTGGCGAGACGTTGGACGCCGCTGCTCGACTATGCCGACGAGTGCGGCGTCGACGTCTGCTACGAGATTCATCCCGGCGAAGATCTGCATGACGGCGTCAGCTATGAGATGTTCCTCGAACGGGTGAAGAACCACGCGCGGGCGAATCTGCTCTACGATCCGTCTCACCTCCTGCTGCAGCAGCTCGACTATCTCGAATACATCGACATCTATCACGAGCGCATAAGGGCCTTCCACGTCAAGGATGCGGAATTCAATCCCACTGGCCGACAGGGCGTTTATGGCGGTTTCCAGAGTTGGGTGAATCGGGCAGGTCGGTTTCGCTCGCTGGGCGACGGACAGGTGGATTTCGGCGGCATCTTTTCCAAGCTGACCGCCTATGATTTCGCCAGCTGGGCGGTGCTGGAGTGGGAATGCGCGCTCAAGCATCCCGAGGATGGCGCGCGCGAAGGCGCGGAGTTCATCAAGCACCACATCATCCGCGTGACCGAGCGCGCCTTCGACGATTTTGCCGGGGCCGGCACCGACGAGCTAGCCAATCGCAAGATGCTCGGCCTGGCCTAGGAGGTTCGCATGGCGATTGAAGCAAGCGGATACGACAGCACAGCCGGCCGCATCAGACTTGGCATGGTGGGCGGCGGCCAAGGCGCATTCATCGGCGCCGTTCATCGCATAGCGGCGCGGATCGACGGGCAGTTCGAACTGGTCGCAGGCGCGCTGTCTTCAGAGCCTGCCCGGGCGAAGGCGTCGGCCGCGGAACTCGGAATCACGACCGAAAGATCCTACGGATCGTTTGAGGAGATGGCGAGGGCCGAGGCCGCACGCCCCGACGGCATCGAGGCGGTTTCGATTGTGACGCCGAACCATGTGCACGCGCCCGCTGCCCGCGCATTCCTCGAGGCCGGCATCCATGTGATCTGCGACAAGCCGATGACGACCACGGTGGCGGAGGCGGAGCGGCTGGTCGATCTCGTGGAAAGGAGCGGCAAGGTGTTCGTTCTCACCCACAACTACACCGGCTATCCGATGATACGGCAGGCGCGCGCCATGATCGCCAAAGGCGAGCTGGGTGACGTCCGCGTCGTGCAGGTCGAATATCCGCAAGACTGGCTTACTGAGCGCGCCGAGCTTTCGGGAAGCAAGCAGGCCGAATGGCGCACCGATCCAAAGCGGTCGGGAGCCGGCGGCTGCATCGGCGACATCGGCACCCACGCCTACAATCTCGCTGCCTTCGTCACCGGACTGGAGACGGAAGCGCTCCTGGCGCAGCTCACCACTTTCGCGCCTGGCCGCCTGCTCGATGACCACGTCCAGATCATGTTGCGCTACAAGGGCGGTGCGCGCGGCCTATTGTGGGCAAGCCAGGTGGCGGTCGGCAACGAAAACGCCCTCAAGGTGCGCATCTACGGCACCAAGGGCGGGTTGGAATGGAGCCAGGAAGACCCGAACTATCTGTGGTTCACCCGTTTCGGTCAGCCGAAGCAATTGCTCACCCGTGCCGGCGCCGGCGCGCAGCCGGAAGCTGCCCGCGTCTCCCGCCTGCCGGGTGGACATCCCGAGGGATATCTGGAGGGCTTTGCCACGATCTATGCCGAAGCTGCGCGGACCATCCGCGCGGCGCGGACCGGCGCTGCGCCCGATGCCGGAACGATCTATCCCACCGTCCATGACGGCTTGGCCGGCATGCGCTTCATCGAGGCGGCTGTCGCGTCTTCGAAAGCCGGCAATGTATGGACCAAGGTCGGATGAAGGCGCTCGACGCCGATCTGTCCGTCACCACCCGAGCCTCGGTGCTGGAGGCGGTCGGGCTGTCGAAGTCATTCGGTCCGGTCGAGGTGCTGAAGGATGTCAGCCTGACGGTGTATCCGGGGGAGGTTCACGCGATTATCGGCGAGAACGGCGCCGGCAAGTCGACGCTCATGAAGCTGCTTGCCGGCCATTTGCAGCCGACCCGCGGCGAATTGCAGATCGACGGCGAAACCGCGACGCTGACGGGGCCGGTTGACGCGGAGCGTCGCGGCATCGTCCTGGTTCACCAGGAGATCCTTCTCGCGCCCGACCTCACGGTCGCGCAGAACGTGTATCTCGGCCGGGAGCTGCCCAAGGGCATCGTCGTAGACGATCGCGCTATGAACGAGGGGGCGCGCCAGGCCATACGTAATCTCGGTGCCGATGTCGATCCTGATGTCGTGGTGCGACGTCTTTCGATTGCGCAACGTCAGCTCGTGCAGATCGCCAGGGTGCTCCTGGTTCCTCACCGCGTGGTGATTTTCGACGAGCCGACCGCTTCACTGACGCCAATCGAAACCAGGGCATTGCTCAAGGTCATCGCCGATATCCGCGCCAAGGCCGTGAGCGTCCTCTACATTTCGCACCGGCTGCCGGAGGTCAAGCAAATCGCCGACAGAATCACCGTGCTGCGCGACGGCCGCGTTGTCGCCACCCATTCGACGCGCGAATTGCAACCGGTCGATATGGCACGTCTGATGGTTGGCCGCGACGTGGCCAAGCTCTACCCTGATCGCCACGCAATGGCCGCCCGGACAACCATCCTGGAGGTCGAGGATTTTTCCGTTCCCGGCTTCGCGCAGCATGCCTCGTTCCAGCTGGGGAAAGGCGAAATCCTCGGCTTTGCCGGCCTGGTCGGCGCCGGACGGACGGAACTGATGGAAGGTCTCGTCGGCCTGCGGCCCGGCCGCGGCGTCATCCGCATCAACGGCAAACCGGTGCAATTTCCGCATGTCGACGCCAGCCTGAAGGCCGGTATCGCCTATCTCAGCGAGGACAGAAAGGGCAGGGGCCTGCTGCTCGCCGAGGATTTGTGCGTCAACCTGACGCTCGCCTCGCTGGACAAATTCCGGCGCGGGCTTCAGATCGACCGGGCCAAGGAGCGCGTCGTGCTCGACAAGGCAATCGGCGAGTTCGACATCCGCGCCAGCCGCAAGGACATGCTCGCCGGCCAGCTTTCGGGCGGCAATCAGCAGAAGCTGCTGCTGGCCAAGATGATGATGACCGACCCCTCCATCATTATCATCGACGAGCCGACACGGGGCATCGACATCGGCACCAAGGAACAGATCTACAAGTTCATCGCGGCACTCGCTACGCAAGGGCGTTCGATCATGGTGGTGTCGTCCGAAATGCAGGAACTGATCGGCATTTGCGACCGCATTGTGGTGATGCGGTCCGGGCGGATCGTCGGCGCGGTGACAGGCGAGCACATGAACGAGAACGAGATCGTCGAGCTCGCGACCGGCGTCAAATCCGGGGAGGCTGCATAACTGAAATGACAGACTTCGCAGCAGATACTGGAAAAGTACACAAGTCCTGGAAGGACATTGACCTGCGCGCCGTCGCCCCCTTCCTGGCGCTGGCCCTCCTTCTGATACTCGGAGCTATCGCAAATCCCAACTTCATCAGCATCGACAACCTGCTGAACGTCCTCACCCGCAGCGCCTTCATCGCCATCATCGCGGTCGGTGCGACCTTCGTGATATCGGCCGGTGGCCTGGATCTGTCCGTCGGCTCCATGGTCGCGTTCGTCGCCAGCTTGACGATCATGTTCCTGAACAGCGGCCTTGTCGCCGATCCGGCAACGATGCTCGCCATCGCGATGGCGCTTGCCATTGTCATTGGTGCTGCCTGCGGCCTTGCCAACGGTCTGATCACAACGGCAGGCGGCATCGAGCCCTTCATCGCCACGCTCGGCACCATGGGGATCTATCGCGGTCTTACGACCTGGCTGTCGCAGGGTGGCGCCATCACGCTGCGGTCTTCCGATATCCAATCCCTGTATCGCCCGGCCTACTTCGGCTCGGTTCTGGGAATTCCGGTGCCCATCGTCATCATCGTCGTCACGGCTGCCGTCGGCACCTTCGTGCTGCACAGAACGCGGTATGGCCGCCATGTTCTGGCGGTGGGATCGAATGAGGATGTGGCGCGCTATTCGGGCATCTCCGTCGAACGCGTGCGCACGATGACCTACGTCATCCAGGGCCTGTGCGTCGCCGTGGCATGTCTGCTTTACGTGCCGCGGCTGGGATCGACCTCCGCAACCACCGGGCTGATGTGGGAGCTGCAGGCCATTACCGCAGTCGTGGTCGGTGGCACCGCGCTGCGCGGCGGCGTCGGTCGCGTCTGGGGCACGATGTGCGGGGCGTTCATTCTCGAGATCGTCGGCAACATCATGCTGCTTTCCAATTTCGTCAGCGAATATCTGATCGGCGCGATCCAGGGCGCCATCATCATCGTTGCGATGCTGGTCCAACGCTCCCTGGTACGCAAATCGTAAACGGCCGGGTTATCGGGTCGCCGGTCGCTGATCATAAGACCCGCTCTTGGGAGGAAGAAATGCGTAAGCGAATACTGTGCTTGGGCGTCGTCATGGCGGCTTTGATGAGCGTAGCTCACGCCGAAGACAAGAAGGTGACCATCGGCGTTTCGATTCCCGCCGCCGACCATGGATGGACCGCCGGCGTGGTGTTTCATGCCGAGCGGATGGCAAAGCTGCTGATGGCGCAACATCCGGGCTTGAACGTCATCGTGAAGACGGCTCCCGATCCGGCAACGCAGGCGAATTCTGTCCAGGATCTGGTGACGCGGGGCATCAACGCGCTGGTCATCCTGCCCTCCGATCCCGATCCCCTCGTCAATGCCATCAAGGAGGTGAAGAACAAGAACATCTTCGTTGCGCTCGTGGACCGGGCACCCAGCACCAACGACAATTCGGTTCGCGATCTCTATGTCGCCGGCAACAATCCGGCGCTCGGCGCCACCGCAGGCGAATACATCAAGAAAAACACGCCCAATGCTCAGGTCGTGGTCATTCGCGGTCTGCCGATCCCGATCGACCAGCAGCGCCAGGACGGCTTCGACAAGGCGATCTCCGGCTCCAACGTGAAGGTTCTCGCAAAGCAGTTCGGCAACTGGAATCGCGACGATGCCTTCAAGGTCATGCAGGACTACCTGACCAAATTCCCCAAGATCGACGTGGTGTGGTGCCAGGATGATGACATGGCAGTCGGCGTGCTTCAGGCCATCGATCAGGCCAAGCGGACCGACATTCAATATGTCATCGCCGGCGCCGGCTCGAAGGACATGGTCAAGAAGGTCATGGACGGCGACAAGCTGATTCCGGTCGACGTGCTTTATCCGCCGGCCATGGTTGCAACGGCCATGGAATTGACGGCCGCGAACTTTTACAATCAGGCCCCGGTTCGCGGCAGCTACATTCTCGACGCGACACTGGTCATCAAGGCGAATGCGAAAGATTTTTACTTCCCGGATTCGCCGTTTTGAACGCCCTCGCATTGCAGCCGCAGACGGAGGGGCTCGCCGCCTCTCCGTCGCATTTGTGGGAACCCCAACAAGCTCGCTTGATGTAACTGAGCCGGCGCAGGTTGAGAGCGAAGGACGTGCGGTGCTCGACCAAAACTCAGAGCATGCGGATGACGGCGCGCAGGCGCCGACGGCAACCTCTGTTCTTTGACGTCGGGAACGTTATTGCCGCACAATCGGGGAACTTAGCCGATCCAACTCAGAACGAAAAATATAGTGTGGCGCGGTATTGCTCCCCGGGTACCAAAACCACGATCTCCGGCTACTTTCCGGCTCCTGTAGTCAAGCCGCTGACGATGTAGCGCTCAAGGAAAATGCCAACCAGGACGAGCGGTGCGATCGCCGCCGTCGACAGCGCCGCCATCGACCACCAATTGATGCCTTGCGAGCCAGTCTGGCTCGCCACCATCACGGGGAGCGTCTTCGCGTCGGTGCTCGTCAACAGCGCCGCGAAGAAATATTCGTTCCAGCACAGCACCAGGGAGAGAATGAATGCGGCCATCATTCCGGGGACGGCGAGCGGCAGAATGATCCGCAGGAAGGCGCCCCACGTCGACAGGCCGTCCACGAAGGCGGCTTCGTCGAGCTCGATTGGAATCGCATTGAACTGATCGCGCATGATCCAGATGACGATCGGAAGCACCGTCAGCGTATAAAGCAAGACAAGGCCAAATCGTGTGTCGAGCAGGGCCAATGCCTTGTAGAGGACGAGGAACGGCAGCGCGAGCACGACCGGCGGCAGGATCAGCTGGGACATGAAGAAGAACAAGATGTCATCGTTGCGCATCCAGGCGAACTTGTAGCGGAAGCGGCTCAGGCCGTAGGCTGCCAGAGATCCGAGGATCAGTGCGAGCAAGGATGCGCCGACCGAGGTGATGATGCTATTGACGAAGCGGTTCACGAATTCGGAGCGTGCCGTCGAAGTTACGAACAGTGTATCTGGCGACAGGCCGAGCGAGCGCCATCCCTTCCAGTCCGGCTGAAAATCGACCCAGGGAACCAAGTGAGCTTGCGTCACATCGACCGCCGATTTGAGCGACGTCGTGACGGTCCAGTAGATCGGGAATAAGCAGATGATCGTCCAGAGCAGGAGTGCTGCGTAGATCAGTACGCGGCTTAGCGTCCGCTTTGCGTGAAGGGCCGCCGGACGCCTCTGGACGGACTTCAATGCCAAGGTCGATCTAGTCAATCGAGAAACTCCGTTTGGAAGCCCTAGACGACCTTCTGCGTCCAACGCTTGGAGAGGCGCAACAGGACGGTCAGGAGCACGATGATCATAAGCAGGTAAACCATAGCGAGCGCCGTGCCATATCCGACGTTCGAGCGGTCGCGGTAGACGCGGTAGATGAAGCTCGACACCGTGTCGGTCGCGCCTCCCGGCCCGCCAGCGGTGACGTTGATCACGAGGTCGGCGAGCTTCAGCTTGAAAATGATGCGGATAATGAGGACGGTGATGCTGACCGGCAGCATGATCGGAAACGTGACGTGCCAGAACGACTGCCAGCTGTTCGCGCCGTCGACCTTGGCGGCCTCCTGCACCTCCTTCGGCATCGCCTGCAGGCCTGCGAGAAGGATGATCATAATGAACGGGATCGACACCCACGCGTCCATTGCCTGGATGCTGAAGCGCGCCATCCACGGCGAGGCGAAGAATGCAGGGTTATCCCAGCCGAGATAGCGCGCCAGCGTCGCCGCCGGTCCGAAGCGATATTCCAGCAGTGACTTGCCGATCATCCAGCTCACGGCGACGGGGCTGAGCATCATCGGCAGCAGGAAGACCACGCGGAAGAATTTTCGCGCCCGGATCTCGCCGCTGAGCAAGAGCGCCAGTCCGAACGCAATCGCGTATTCGCCGAGCACCGCGGCGGTGTAAAAGACCATGTTGCCGAGCGCATTCCAGTAGTAGGTGTCGTTCAGCATGCCCCTGACATTGTCGAAGCCGCTGAAGCGCGGCCCTTCGATCGAGCTCAGATTCCAGTCGAGAGAGGCGATATAGATCCCGAAGAGCGTCGGGAAGACCACGACGGCGACGGTGAAGAACACTGCCGGCAGCAGGAACAGCGCGCGCTGGCCGCGCTCGCCGCGGGTCAGAACCTGTCCGACGCCAAACGCAACGGCCCAGACGAGATAGGCGATGAGGATCGGCCGCCAATCGGAAAATCCGGCAGTCAGCGCGCCGGTCGTATGCAAGATCTGAATGAAGAGGACAAGCAGGAAGCCGAGAGAAGCGAGCAGGACGAGGGCGCGACCGGCGATCTTCCTGCTGCCGCGTGCGCGCTTCGCCGCGGGCTGGTGGTGCAGGTCTTCGCTCACGGGTACGGAATTCTGCATCGGGATGAGCCGCATTCTATGCCGGCTCTGTCGCCCGGCAAGTCTTCGGCTGGCGCCGGAGGTGCCAGCCGAAGGTGGATGGCGTCGCGCAGGCGCCGCTATACGCCGAGAGAGGCCTTGTAGAGCCCGATCTGTCGCTCGCGGCCGATCTGGTCGGTCAGCTTCTCCCAGGCTGCGGCGATGTTGTTGGCGCCGGTTTGCGCGTCAACCTTGCCGGCGAATATCTTGGTGAGCTCATCTTCCGCGATGCTGTAGTACTGGAAGATGCCGGGGATGCGCGGCTCCACGGCGCGGTTTGGATGATTGTAGGAGGCGAGCTGCGAGTTCAGGTAAGAGGTGATGTATTTGCGGTCGTAGCCCGCCGCCACCCATTCGTCGTACTGGAAGTGGCTGGTGCGGTGAGCCTGGAAGCCGGAAGGATACATCACCATCCAAAGCGACAGATCCTTGCCGCCGAGATGCGCGGCCGCGCTCCACGCCGCCTTATGCTTCTTCTCGTCGCCATTGACCCGCGCCATGACGTAAACGCCCCAGCCGAGATAGGCGCAATTCGGCGCATGGTTCGGGCCGCTCGGGAGCTTGTCCCACTTTCCGGTCTTGGAGTTGTAGACGTCGTCCGAGCCCGGCAGGATGTCGAAGCCGACGATATCGCCGATTACGGAGGTGTCGCTCGCCTTCGCCACCTGGCCGATGTCGCCCCACCAGGGGACCATCGAGCCGATGCCGGCAAGGAATTGTTGGAAGCCGGTCGTGTTCGGATCGGCATTGAGCTGGTCGGCCGGCTCGAACGGCAACGCGTCGATCACGTCTTGGATCGCGCGGACCCAGGCCGGATTGTTGATGCGTGGCTTCATCGTATCGATGTCGAACAGCCAGGCCTTGTCATCGGGATGCTTGGCATAGGCCGAGGCGCGGCTGCCGAGGAAATAGAAGCCGAACCCGCCCCAGGGCTTTGGCGCGTCGAGATAGCCGAACGCGTTCTGGGTCTTGATCTTCTTGCCCTTGAGGAATTTCGTCACCGCCTGCACCTGCTGCCAGGTTTTTGGCACGCCCCACTCGGTCGAATTTCCCGCGTCTTTCCAGGCTTTGGCAAGGGTTGCGTCAGAGAAGACGTCGGTGCGGTAGTTGAAGTTGTGGCAGTCGCCGTCGATGGTGACCCGATAAGTCTTGCCATTCCACGTTCCGACCGGCGGCTTCAGGTAATCGACATAATCGTCAACATCTATCTGCTTCCTGACCCAGTCCGGCATCTCCGACGCCAGTCCCTTGCCACAGACGTCGCCCTCGAACGGCGCTCCCATTTCCAGAATGTCGAAATCGACCGTTCCGGTCGCGATCGCCTGTTGCAAGCGCGGATTGTAGTCCGCCTGGGCGAGATCGATCCAGGAAATCTTCGCGCCCGTATAGGCCTCCCACGGCTTCAGGAAGCCGCGAAACAACAGGTTATGTAAGTTCTGGTTGTTCAGCCCCATGAAGGAGAGTTCGACGCCTTTGAACTCGCCCTCCTTGATGCTGGCCTTGGTCGGACCAAGGCAGAGCTCACCGACCTTTTGCCAGTCGGCGTCGGTCGGAGCACCCTTGCCGACGCCTGGAATTTTCGTGATCTCGGCGCGCAAATTGGCTTGGGCGAAAGCAAGCTCGGAGAAGCTGCCAAGCGCGCCGCTCGTGCCAAGTGCGGCGGCTCCGGCCGCGCTCTTGAGCACCGTGCGCCGGCTCGGGTGCATTGCGGGATGCTGATCATGCTCTTGCTGAGTCACCACGAAATCCTCCCGTTTTTTGACGCTGCTTATGTCATAGTCGTGATCAGGTCCGATTGGGCCGCCTAAGCACCATGGAGAAGTGACGCTCGCCGATGTCGCGGCTGTCGTGCGAGAAGCCGCGTCGAGTATGCAACGGCACCGATCAAAGTCAACGAATCCGCGCAAAGCGGACGCGGTCATGCAATGCAAACGATGCTGTCGTTCTTGCGCTGCAGTAGGCCATCATGCGCTCGCTGGCTCCAGCGAGGGATGTCGCCTCGCCGCCATATTTGCGCCGAATGCGTAGCGCAGCCCGTGCCGCCATGAATGCCTTGGGGCGGCTCATGTCGCATCAGGCGGGATCACCCCCTTCTTGAAGATGAAGCAGCCATAGAAGCGCCGTTCGCCGGTCTGGACCACGCAGTAGGACTTTTTCGCAAGCTCGTAGAAGGCAAACCGCTCGATCGACGCCAGTGGAAGCGGGCGGCGTTCGGCAGCGTCGATTTCCTTCTGCACCTCGGCCTGCACGGCCGGGATTTCGTTCGGCTGCCCCACGATCTCCATGCGCAACGCAGGCTTGTCGACAAAGGAATCGAGCGGTAGCACCGACAGGATCGCGCGCGCGGCGCGGCCCGCACTGACGTTATCAATGCGGAGCAGCTTTCCGAGGGCGGTCCGCCGGGCGACAGAGTCGGCCGGGAAATTCGTATCGCAGAGCACGAGGTCGTCGCCATGCCCCATGGACCGCAGCGCGTAGAGCACGTCGGCATTCAGAACCGGGTCGATTGACTTCAGCACGGTGCGCCTCCCTTGAGAATATTCAGAGCTCTCTGATCGGCCCAATATCTGACGTCTCCCCGCCGTCGTCCATACCGACCGTTCGGAGCCCGCCTGGTCGAGAAACTCGATCGCGTGGACAGTCGTCGGGCCTGGAGAGCCGGCAGCAGCATCGATCTGCCTGTCGCGCGAGGGTTCGCGCTGTGCGTATCGGGCGGGCGAGCGCCGAAGGGGCGCTCGCCCGTAGGCAGCGATGGCAAAGCTGATGGCCACCGAGACCGCGCAGCGCGTTATCGCCGCGCAGTGCAGATGCTCGGCGGTCGCGGCGTGCGCAAGGGAGAAATCGTCGAAAGCCTCTACCGCGAAATCCGCGCGCTACGCATCTACGAGGGCGCGACCGAGGTCCAGAAACTGATTGTCGCGCGCGAGCTCTTGAAGCCGCGGTGGGGGATTGAGAATTCCGCATGAGTATGATCGCAAAGCCAGAAGCCGGAGCGACTGCCGCGACCGGCAGTTTGCCGGTGCTTCAGCCCAGCGGTTGGCCGCAGCCAAAAGGATATGCCAACGGCATCATAGCAGGGGGACGCCTGATTGTGACCGGCGGTGTCGTCGGTTGGGACATTGCAGGCCGATTTGCCGGTGGGTTTGTTGCGCAGGTCCGGCAGACGCTCGAAAACATCGTCGCGATCCTGGCCGAGGGCGGCGCGCGTCCGGATCACCTCGTGCGCCTGACCTGGTATGTCGTGGACATGGACGAATACGTCTCCAACCTCGAGCCGCTCGGCAAAATCTATCGCGACGTCATCGGTGCCCACTATCCCAGCATGGCGCTCGTTCAGGTCGTGCGTCTCGTGGAGTCTTCCGCACGCCTCGAGATCGAAGCGACGGCCATTGTACCACGCTAACGCGGCGCCGGTCGGCTGCGGGCGAAATCGCCGGCTTCAGCGACGCCTCCCATCACTCGGGAATCGAGGCTCCTCGTGCGGACCACGTGTGCACTGAGAATCCGAATCGCGGTTTTTGCTTCCAATCCGCACCTATATGATCCTAAAAGAAGCAATCTTCGGGAGCAGGGTCGTACGGAATTTCTCAGTCGGTCCAACTACACATAGGCTTGGTCGGAGCTAAAATAGATCAATGAAATGAACAGGTTGCGGTGGAAATTTCTACAGCCCCCATGATGGATTTGACCGGGACGTCTCGAAAAGTGAAGAGGGATCAGCACGTAAGCTTACTCTTGATCCGCCGTGCCGTACCGAATGTCGTATTGGTTCATCCTTGAGTCGTCTTCGGCGAACGATCTTCGCTTGATGCCGCGCTTGACGGCTGCTGAGTGTCGGCATCATAGCTGCAGCTCTGATCGGCTTGAGCGCCCAGCCAACTTCATGCTGGAGGTAGTTGATCAGTGTGGTTTGTTAGCGCTCCCGCTGCCAACGGTCACGATTTCCTGCGTCAATCCATGATGTGGTCTGTGAGCGCTCGGGTCCGTTTCACGGCTTGACATAGGTCCATCCCTGCTCCTGTAGTTCCATCACCCGCACAACGCCCGACTTTACGACTTGCGCCTGCGGAAGGATCGGTATGTCCTTGCTCTCGGCCTTTTGCATCTTCTCTTGAGTGTTTCCGCAAGCCTTGAACGACACTTCCGGCATGCCCAGAGCCATTTCCTCGATTCGAGCCTTTACCGGCGAAGTGTCCTTCCGAAGCATGTGCAGGCCCGGACCGAACGTGACGATCTCGATTTTTACATTCTCGTTGAGTTCTTTGTAGTACTGCGCGACGTTGGTCGCATTGTTCAACGCAAGGTTCATCGCGGCCGAGTCGTTGGTGTTGACCTGGAGGATCAACCGGTGCTCCTTCTTGGCAGCGGACGGCATTGCCATGCGTGCCAGCGCAGATCGCTTCTGGGGCACAGCGCCCGGCGATGAATTTGTATGCTTCACCACTGTGCTATGTCTTGGCATCGCGGGGGGCGAGATTGTCTGGGTCTGGGGCACGCCGGGGTCCTCGGCCGTGGCGTTCGATAGCCCGAGCAGAAGCCAAATGACTGCCGCCGATGCTCCTCTGACAAACAGCTGAAATTGGCTCATTCTGCGTCTCCGATCCTGGGTTCGTCATCGATCGTCGGATTTCGTCTTCGGTTTCGCGACCGCGCGCGGCCATTTGCACGCGACGGTCATTTTTTCACGCACGCTCTCGAAGCCGCCGAGCGCGAATACTGCGTCGGTGCTATTTCCCGCCCCGCTTGAGAGGTGCACGGCAAGCTCGCCCTTATCCGGGATGGATTGCAACAGGCGAACAACATCACCTCCGATAGCTACACCGGTCCCGGACGCGGATGTGATTGCCGGCAACTGGAGCGCCGGTTGATCGTTGACGCGCAGGGAGATCACGTAGTCGTCGCGGCCCGAGATCTCGGGTCCGTTCACCACGAGGTCGGTCCGCTTGCCGCTGCACCGTATCGAAAGCTTCATAGCGGGTCCCGTACTGCCGCCCCGAGATGATGTCGTTGCACTGATAATCGGTGAGTAGTCCACCGGCGATGTGGTTTCGCTGATGATCCAGTTCTCTCGTCCGGCCGCGGGACCGTGTTGAGAGGCTATCGTGCGAGACAATCGGTCCAGACAGTTCTGACGTTCCGTACGTTCCATCAGGAAGCATGCTCGAAGTTGCAGCATGGGATCCTCCGCGCCTTGCGCTAGATCGACCCCATTTGTGATCGGGAGCGTGATCGCGAGAGCGACGGCTACTGATGTCATCGCAATGCCTGGGTCGAACGCGGCAGTCGATCGAGCCAGGATTGCGCCGCGGGAAAGCGCGCAAGTCCGGGCACCGTTGCGGCCAAGTTGATCGATTTCCACTTGGGATCAAAACCGGGTTCCTGCAGCATTTCGATCCGCGAAAAGAGGCGATCCACGAAACGCGCCACTCGCTGAAAGCGGTTCGACTTCACCGGCCAGTTGAAAGCAACGAGGACGGTCGGCACGGCAATGGTCGTCACGCGCTCGCCCTGCTTGATCAGGTTGGGGTAGTCAGCTGCTTCAAGCGAAGATGGCAGATAGTAATCTTCGAACTTGCTCTCGTAGGGGATCGCCAGGAACTTGAAGCCCGGCTCCCAACGGCCGCGCACGAAGGCATCCACCGGTTTCGACGTAACGAAAACGACAGCGGCCGTCTCGCCCCTGCGCATCTGCTCGAGTGCGACCTGATGGGGAATGAAGGTCTTTTCTACCTCGAGGCCGAGCCGACTGAATATCAGCGGGCCCGAATAGGCCGCTGCGGTGCCCTGGGTGTTGAAGTTGACCTTCCTTCCGGCGAGATCGCTCAAAGTCTGAATTTCCGGCCGAGCGAAGATGTGCAGTTCGGATGGAAACAGGTTGAGCACATAGGCAATCCGCCGCTGGATGTCCGGCACCTCCCTCTTGTATTCTTCAAGCGCGTCAGAATTGATAATTGCCGCATCGATACCCCGCAAATACAGCAACGAATTGACGTTTTCGGCTGCGCCGCGTGTCACGACAGGCAACACGTGGAGGCTACTTCCATCATCGACCACGCGTGCCATTTCGGCGGCGAGCCGAATGGGAGCTCCTTCCAACAGACCTCCGGCAAGTCCGACCGTCCAGGCGTTCATTGCCGCAATTTCCGGCCTTGCATGCTCGGCCGCGCTTCTAGCCGGGTGTATCTGGAGCGTCCGAGAATTCTGCGTCTGCGCGATCACCGGACAAGGCTCGGCGATGATGAGCAGCGGGGCCAGAAGCGTGGCAAGGACCAATGAGCGTATTTCGATTGTTCCGTTCATTGACGAGCTCCCTCTCGAACTCACTTTCAATCCGCCATAAGCTTCGCCTGAAGATATCCTTCGGTTCGATCAATCGATGTCGGCGCATGAGGATCCTGGCTATGCGTGATGCCGCTGCTATTGCCCAAGCGCGTCGAATCGTTCCTTTGCCTCCGTCACTCCCTTTGCTTCGGCTTTGGCGTAGAGCTCACGAGCCCTGAGCGCGTCGCTGCGCGTTCCATAGGCGCCCCATTTCGCAAGGACGTTTGGGTCATACGTTTCGGCGAGTGCGAAATGCGCCTGAGCGCTGCCCAGCTCGGCAGCACGCTCCAGCACGGCTCGCGCCGCACTGATGTCGCCTTGCCGAAGCAGTCCGGTTGCGCGGGCGGTCAGCCCCAGGACCTCCGCTGCGTGTTCATGGCCGAGTTTGGCGCCCCCGGCGTTCGCCGCGGGTTGAACCGAACCCGCCGCCTGGGTTTCGATAATCGGTGCGCGGTCAGTCGCCACGACCCCAAGAGCGGGAGAGGGGGCGCCGGTCGGGGCAGTCCTCTCAAGGGTCTGGCGCGCTGTCACAAGCTCCCGTTCAAGTCGGCTCGATCGACTGCGTTCCTGCTCAAGCAGTTGTCGCAGCTCCTTGCTTCCGCCGTCATTCGCCGCGGCGTAGGCCTCGTACGCGAAGAGTTTGGTGCGCGTCAGCGAGAGCTCTTGCGCCAGCCCTTCTGCTCGATCGTGTTCTTCCTTCAGTGAGAACCTCAATCGTGCGGCAGTACTGTCTGCCGTTCGCCTGATTTGCGCCATTTCCTCGTTCGCTTCCGCGAGCTCCGAGGATCGGCTTTCGAGTTCGTGTCGTGTTGTCGCAAGGTCCTCTTCGAGCCGCGTGGCACGATCGCGCTCCTGCTGGAAAGCTTTCTGCAGCTCCGCAAGGCCGTTCTGAGCCGCCTCCTTCGCAGCAATCGCGTCGGCGCTAACCTTGGTGGCCAGTGCTGACTGCGTGTCCAACTCGCGGCGGGCGACTGCCAGATCCTGCTCCAACCGGCTCGCTCGATCTCGCTCCTGCTGCGCAATCCGTTGCAGCTCCTGCAGGTCGCTCTCTGCTCCCTGCTTTTGTTTGCTGTGTTCATTGCCGGTTTTAGACGTCAGCGCCGCTTGCAATTCGAGATCCCGTCGCGTCTGGGCAAGTTCCTGTTCGAGCCGCAGCCCGCGCGCATGCTCCTCTTGCAACGATTTGCGAAGTTTTTCCGAGTCATTCTCGGCTGCTTCCGTAATGCTGCTCCATTGCTCGCGTGCTTGCTGTAGTAGTCGCAGAGCGGTGTCCAGCTCCTGCTGGGACATTCGAAGATCGCGCGTCAGGGCCTGTCCCTTCCGCTGCTCCTGGGCGAGAGCCTGCCGCAAGTCCTCAGTATCGCTGGTTTTGGCTTGTGCAAGCTGCACGGCGGTTGTGCTGATGGATTGTCCAAACTGCGCCGCCTGCTTGCCTCCGCTTGTCGCCGGATCAGAGTCTGCTGTCGCTGCTGGTAATGCTAGCGCTGGCGGACTTAGCCGCAGGTTCTGCTGTTCCGAAAGACCGCTGGTGGTCGATAAGCACATTCCTACTAGGATGGCCGCTGCAATCCATATCGGCTTGGCTTGTGCCCGGGTGGTTGGATGCCTTGAGGAATCCGGTGCAAGCCGCACCTTGTTGTGGCGAACGTGCAACCGGACTGAAAGCAATTCCGGAGCCGGTTCGAGGACGTTGCCGATTCCGCGAGATTGCCACCGCCCAAGCCGTTCTGCACCCATTGGCCACATTAATGTGGTGTCTCCCTAATGCCCGTTCGTGCAGGTATTTTATAGTTCAAATTCAACCAGTTTATTATATAATATTCAACGATTTATTTTAACCAAACAAATTGCGTTGCTCGAGTCACCCGAGCCGCCGGATGCGACTGCCACAGCTAACCCATAGGGAATGGGTTGAAAGACGATCGCGATGCCGACATGCCTATGTCGGCATACCTAAATGGGGGGCTCGCGCTTCGAGCTATGAACCGATCACCCTTCAAAACTGCTGGAATTGCCAGCGAAGATGAAGACGGCGGTTGCGCCTCTCATGTCGCCATCACTGCCACTGAGCTCGCAGGCGGGCCGCCCCGGACCGCTTTTTCCGCACGCGCGGGAACAACGCTGATTTCCGCCTCTGCCCCCCGCTTCGCTCTTCCGCCCTGCGCACCCTTTCCCTGAGCCTCTGCAGCTGCGTAAGCTGTTGAATGAGCTCGAGCGCCGTGCGGCGCAGACTAGCCAAGCGGCTATAAGGCCGGTTACTCACTGCAACACCCCGAATACGGACTTGTGTATTAATGACTGGAATCTCGATTCCGTAGGACGAACCTGAAGATAAACTATGGTGCTGACCATCGCGCCGTCAGTTCGGTTTACGACCCTGCGCGGATTTTTTACGCACCTTCCAGAATGTGCGTCGATGCGCGGCGGCCGGAAGCGTGACGATTTTCTCAAAAAGGTGGAATCCGGAGTTATACGGGGACGATCGGAGCTCGTGAATTAACTGGAAGATTTTCTCGGCGAGGCTTGCATCATCCTCGATATCGGCACACGCTACTGAACGTCCATTCAAGGATACGTTCGTGGCAGAGCGCTGGACATGCGTTCAGAATAGACTTCTAGCGGCGCTGCCGCCGCCCGATCGCGAGCTGCTTACACCGCATTTGCAGCGGATCTCGTTCGAAGCAGACATGGTTCTGGTGCATTCGGACGACGAGCTTCGCGACGTCTATTTTCCCCATGATGGAGCGGTCGCCTTCATGCTCGATATGCCGGATGGGCAGACCGTGGCGACTGCCTTGGTGGGAAGGGAGGGTGCCGTGGGCTCACTTTCGGTGCTCGGCCCGTCTCGCTCGCCGGTCACCGCGGTTGCTCGCGTAGCAGGCACAGCGTCACACATTAGTGCTGCCCATTTCCATTCCGCCTACATGCAAAGCTCAGCGATTCGGCAAATCGTGCAGGTTCATTCGCGTGCGCTGCTGCTGCAGCTTCAGCACGTCGCGGCGTGCAACGCACTCCATCCGGTGGAGCGTCGGATGGCCCGCTGGCTGTTGCAGCTACACCATATCGTTCCCGACGGCGTGCTTCCCTTAACGCAGGAAGCGCTTGCTCAGTTGCTCGGCGTTCGCCGCACCACCGTTACGCTGGCAATGGCGCGACTGCGGACTGCGGGCGCCATCAAGTCGGACCGACGTGGCCTGATCGAAATCAACCGCGCTCGGCTCGATAGCCTTGCATGTGAATGCCATGCCATGATGCAGGCAAGGATTGATCGCATGTACGCCCAAGAACTGTCCGAAGCCAGGATCGCAATCGAACGGGCGCACGCCGCTGGCAACGCTCCAGGTCAACTCGGCAAGCGCGCCAAGTAGCTCTCAATCCCGTTGGATTTTACGTGATGACGATCTGGTTTTTGGCTCCCGGCCTCCCCACCCCAAATGCACGACGCATCAATACGCCGATGCGGTGCTGATGAGTGCCACTGGCCGGGCGACCGTCTCCTCGACCCAGGCTTCGCGCGCGAACCAGTTGTGATTGGCACGACAGAGCGGGCAACGGGTATTGGCGTAAAACACGACGCTGCGCAGAAACGTCTCCCGATCGGACTCGATCCCGGTCGGGATTGCGCGCCCTGTCTCCGGGCATTTGACCATAATCATCCCCATGCGAGCCTCCCTTAAATGCTGTTTGTTATCGAACAAAAATGGACCGGTCGGTTGGACCGCGTGTTTTCGACAGTGCGGAGTTACTTGGGGGGCATCGCGCACTGAGGTCGTTCGTCCGAGCAAGGGGCGGCCTGCCCGTGACGTCGCTTTATCCAACCAACCGGATCGCTGCTTCAGCGAATTCTGGGCTGACTGCCGGGTTTGGTGCTTGGCAGCCGCGGGTGTCGATTATCCTGCC
This sequence comes from Bradyrhizobium diazoefficiens, assembly GCF_016616235.1. NCBI lineage: Bacteria > Pseudomonadati > Pseudomonadota > Alphaproteobacteria > Hyphomicrobiales > Nitrobacteraceae > Bradyrhizobium > Bradyrhizobium diazoefficiens. The sequence goes on along the minus strand of NZ_CP067100.1, from coordinate 5,196,139 downwards.
GCCATCGAAGCTGCCGGGGCGGCTCTAACGACAGACCAAGCTGAGCGGATGCGGTGGTGGCGGCGCGAGGCGCGCCACTCGAGGGAAACGATAAGGATTTCCTTGATGGGCCAATCTGCCAACGCTCTCACTGGCTTCACTCCACTCGCAATAGACCCAAGAAATATTCAACATGAGGCGAGGCGAGCAGTCGTTCTTCCGCGACATTTAGATTTGGGGGAGCTTCAACCCAGCCTGAGATCAGTGTGCAGATCAGAACCGCAGCTGTCGGTCTGATTTGCGACTCTCGCCGAATCTTTTTCGGTGCTGTCAATAGCTGTGCTGGCCCAATCCACTTCAATTGTGCTGTGCAGAAAAAGGATAGCGTGGAAAGCGAGCCAATCCCAATTCGGCGCAGGCATGCCGGCGAACGCGCACCTAGCGAGCGTCTGACTAGGATCAGCAGATGCCGGCCTCGGATGGCCCGCACTAGCAACATCGCCGTCCGCCATCGGGTCCGCGGATACCGAAACGAGGATGAAGCGACAGCGACTGAAGCGCTCGAACCAGGCGTGGGCCGCCGGAGCCGCAGCACCATATGGGTCTTGATCGACGTGCTCAAAGCTTCCTTGGCTCAGCGCTTTTCGGGGAAGCGCCTAGTGTCCGCTGCGGCCGACGCGTGCAGGAGTTAATTTCAGCATGTTTTCAATGGAAACAATTCGTGAATAAAAACCGAAATTTAAAAATAAGGAACATATAAAGTCTGTTGTTAATTCCGTTCAATGACGTAAGCTACTTCGCAAAGTCCACCGGGCTGGAGGAAACGATGTGGGAATCAATTCATAACAAGCACGTGTCCCCCTCGATTGCGCAACAGTTGGCCCAGGTAAACCAGAGATTGTTGAGCATGGGCGAGAGGGAGCGCATTCTACGAGAGCGGAGTGCCGATCGTGAAGCCCACCGATATTTGCTGGACGCTCACCGCCTGTTGGCGCAGGAGAGCTTTCCGGGAGACCGGATATTGAATATTTTTCGACTAGGGATGGGCGACGGCAATCAGTTGGCGGCATGACCGGGATACTCGCATCGAGATTAATCCCGGCCAGTGGATGCGGCAGCACCGCACGAGGACAACCGCATTGAGGCGGAAGGCAGGTTAGAAGGAGTTGCCGCGCCGGCGCCTCTAGCGAGTTCCTGACGTTGAATTGGTCGGTTACGAGAGCCCTTGGC